>PKWF01000165.1:20486-20742 GCA_003133185.1 Vulcanimicrobiota bacterium
GGCACGCTCGCCGAGCTGGCCGCGTGGGCGGCGGCAGCGGGCGGCGGCTCAGGTGCCGTCCGCGGTGAGATCACCCTGGTCGTCGCCGGAACCGACCGCAGGAGCCGACGGCTGGCCCGCGCCGCCGGAGATACCCCTGGAGACCCTGGCGGCGGGCTCGGGGCTGGCGGCCGGCTCGGGACTGGCGCCGGGCTCGGGGCCGGCGGCGACCACGGCGCCTCGGCGCCGCTGGCCGGCTAGCCGCCGCACCAAACGG
>PKWF01000163.1:0-15923 GCA_003133185.1 Vulcanimicrobiota bacterium
CGCCGGCCTCGATGACGGCGACTTTCTGTCCCGATCCTTTTCCAAGCGACTTGGTAAGGCCATAGGCCTCTTCGAGTTGGATCGCTGTAAAGCCGCAAGTTGACGACGGATTACAGCCGGAAAGCGGGGATATCCCGTTCTTGTTAGAGATGAGCGCCAGGCAGGTCGGCTTGCCGACGACTTGCGGGCAGGCAGCATGCGCGAGATGTTTCGCCTGCCACTCCGGGACGTGGGTGAATGCCGACCGGCCCATTAGGGACGTGCCGGTACCGGTGGGTACGTTCGAGGATCCGCCTGAACTACAAGCGGCGAACGCCAGCACCGCGACGAGCGGTGCCGCAAATTTTAGGAATTTCACATGTGCTCCTTAAATAGAGTTGATCTGAGAGCGGCAGTACGAGGAAGCCAACGCAAGCGTTGCTCCCGAAGGGTCAGCCACGACGTTGGCAATTGCCGGCTCGGCGATCGACGCAGCCATTTCAACGATCGACTCACAATCGCTCCCTTAGTGTGAGTCGGATCGACGGGTTCTTCTCGGGCCGACCTCCACATGGCCTGCTGGTTTTATAGCAGCGGCCGGGCGATCAGCCCTTTCGCCCGAGCGGAAGGAAGCTTCGCAGGAGCATGGCATTGGCTACCAATGGGAAAGCGACTCTCCGAGGTGGCTGCAGTCCTCGTCGTCGCCCTCACGATTTCATCGTGCTCGGGGTCGTCGAATCCAACGCCGGAGCCGTTCGTTCGGGACAACCCGTTCTTGCAGTCCCTCGGTGCAAGCGGCACCGGAAAGATTCGCCACATCGTGTATGTCATTCAGGAGAACCGAAGCTTCAACAATATGTTCGAGGGCTATCCTGGGGCCCGCACCACTTCGACGGGGAAAGACTCGTCCGGGAAAAAGATCCCGCTGGAGCCGATGTCGCTGAAGGTTACCTACGATATGGATCACTCGGCGCATGCAATGTTTGAGGACTGCAACGGAACCGGTGAGGTTCCCGGCACGCACTGCCTGATGAACGGCTTCAATAACGAACAAGTCTATGGCTCACCCGGCGGCCAATACTCGTACGTGCCGCACTCGGAAAGTAAGCCCTATTGGGATATGGCGCACGAATTCGTGTTGGCAGATCGCATGTTTGCATCGCAAATCGACGAGAGTTTTGTCGCGCACCAGTACATTATCGCGGCTCAGGCGCAGTCGAGCGTTGACGTACCGTTTTCCTACTGGGGATGCGGCGGCGGTAGGACCGACAAGGTAGAGATAATCGAGCACAGCCGTATGTACGGAGGCTACCAGCGAGCGTGCTTCAACTACGAGACGCTGGGCGACGAACTCGACAAGGCCGGATTACCGTGGAGGTTCTACACGAACAAATACCGTGTGCCGCTTGGCGGCCTTTGGTCGGGATATCAAGCCATCCGGCACATCTTCCGTGGACCGGATTGGAAAACGGACGTGCTTACGCCGCAGAAGAGATTTCTAACGGACGTTAAGGCCGGAAAACTCGCCAGCTTTACGTGGATCACTCCGCTTTGCGCAAACTCCGATCATCCCGACTGCGGCGGAGGCGGTGGGCCGTCGTGGGTCACGTCGGTAGTGAACGCAGTGGGCGAGAGCAAGTTTTGGGATTCGACGGTCATCTTCGTTCAGTGGGATGATTGGGGCGGGTTTTACGATCCAGTTCCTCCACCGCACAGAGGGTACGACGGCTTGGGCTTTCGCGTTGGGTTGATCGTAATTTCGCCGTACGCGAAGAAAGATTACGTTTCGCACGTTCAGTACGAGACGGCCAGCGTGCTGCGTTTTGCAGAAGACACCTTCGGGCTCGCGCAGCTGTCGGATGCGGACACACGCGCTACCTCACCCGCCGGCGATTGTCTCGACTTCAACCAGGCGCCGCGTACGTTCGTGCCGATTAAAGCGCCCTTAGATGCGGCGTTTTTCTTGCGCCAGCCGCTCGACCCCCGCATTCCCGACAAAGAGTGATCTCGCGGCCGCTAGATCAGCGGATGCTTGGCGTGACCGAAAACCCCTCGTCTCCTCGCGGTGAAACTGCTGTCGATCGCACGTCTTCAATACGGGCTCCGCGAGGGGGATGTGCCAGAATCTCTGCGATAAACGAATTCACGACCTTGGGCTCGCCTTCGGCCTCGATTTCTAGCGCGTCAAAGCCAACGTTACGCACGAAGCCCGTCACATCGTAGCGCGAGGCAGTGCGGCGGACCGTTTCACGAAAGAATACGCCTTGAACGATACCGCGGATCTTGAGGTTTCGTCGTTCGCGCACGGCAGGTTCTCTTCGAGTCACCTTGCCATTCCGGCTGCTTTAGCCTGCGCGGCAAGGTGACCTCGATCATTAGATGTTTGCGGAGCGTGCTCGGCCAAGAAGGCACTAATGAGCAAGGTCGAGATCGAGACCAAAGACGGGACGTGTCCGGGCTACGTATATCGTCCGAGCGGCAGCGGTCCTTGGCCGGCCGCTCTCATCTTCATGGATGGGCTCGGCATCCGACCTGCAATGCTCGAGATCGGCGAGCGGCTCGCAACGTACGGTTACTTCGTGCTGCTTCCCGATCTGTTTTGCCGGTCCGGTCCGTACGAGCCGATGGACCCACACGTCGTGTTCGCCGACCCCGACCAACGCAAGACCCTGATGGAGAGATTCTTTGCCCTCGCGACTCCGGCCAATATCATGTCGGATACACGCGCGTTCTTGGACTATCTTGCGGCGCAGCCTGACGTGAAGCCGGGGGGTATCGGTACCACCGGCTACTGCTTGGGAGGCTTGATGTCGCTAACCGCGGCGGGCACGTATCCTGACCGAATCGTAGCAACGGCCTCGTATCACGGCGGACGGCTCGCGACCGATGCGCCGGATAGCCCTCACCTGCTCGCACCGAAGATCGAGTCGCGAGTCTACGTTGCAGGCGCGATCGAGGATCAGTCGTTTCCGGACGAGATGAAGCAGCGGCTTGAGGTTGCGCTTACTAGCGCCGGCGTCGACCACAAGATCGAAACCTACCAGGCCAAACATGGTTGGGTGCTGCGTGATACGCCCGCCTACGACGCCGCCGCTGCCGAGCGCCATTGGCAGACGCTGATCGAGCTGTTGGACGCGACCTTGAAGCGTTAGCTCCCAGCTTAGTTCCAGGACTTCCGAGCTGGCGGAATGATATGCTACGGCCCTCAACTCAATCCGGGTTGGTCGTGCCTCCCGTAGCGGCTAATCCTCACTTGGAGCCAGAGGAAGCCATGCCGAATGGACCGTTCTAGTAATACCGTATCAGCGATTTATGGCTACACCGTTTGCTTGATCGCCGTGCTCCTGTTTGTTGCGGCCAGCGTCGGCTTGATCGACGGCGTATTCCGAACGGTGAACCCGGGTTTCGAAGGTTCGCATCATCGCATGAGCATGCCGTGGTCGCGCGCCCATGGATTCCAAGGCACACTACCCAGCGTCGCGCAGACCGGTTCCGCCCCCGGCTCAGTAGCCCAGCGCCGCAACACGTTTCGCGGTGCGATGATTGTGCGAGCGCGTCTGAACGCGGTACGCGGGCTAGTGGTCAGCCTGGTGTTGTTGATCATCTCGATCGTGCTCTTCAGGGGGCATTGGAGATGGCTAAACGCCCCGCGGGCCGGCTTAACGGCCATCCAGGCGGGTAAGAGCGATTAGAGATGCGATTCCGGCCTATCCGACCACGGGCCTACGCGTTGTTCGCGGCGTTCGCAATCGCGACGATTTCGGCGGCAAGTGCGAAAGGTGTGACGCTCGTTCAACAGGCGGACGGCTCGGTCCGCACGTATGTTGATGTCAACATCCGACTCTCCGGGCAAACACTCTGGCTGCGCAGTGCCGATAGAAAAGGCGTACTCAAAATCGGTAATGGCGCATGTTCGTTTATCGGAGCAATTCAGCGTTGCCTTCCCTATACGGTTGCGCTGATACAGGATGGCAAGACCCGTCAGATCGCGATTTTACATGGGACGGTCTTCCTGAATTTATCGAAGACGGCACAGCACTTGCCGCTCTCGTCGGAGGAATTGGCCCCGCGAACCATACTCGCCTTGTGGCGCACGGTTCGCGGAACGTACGTTACGATAAAGGGGAGCATTGACGAGGTGGCTCCGTGAGCGGCGCTTTACGAAGCGTAATCGCACTCGTGCTGATGGCAAGTGCGCCTGCCGCTGCGCTGGCGCAGAGTCACGCAAGCAGTCATGTCTCGAGCGGTGCCGCCGGGCATGTCTCGGGCGGCGGCGGGCGCGTCTCCACGCCGTCGGCGCCGGCCGCGCCGCCGGCACAGAGCCACGGTTTCAGTTTCCCGAACGAATCCAACGTGCGACCCATAGCGGTCCCACGTCCCGTCGCGCCACCGGTTTCAATCGGAACCGGCGCAAGTCACGCGCCTACCAAATACATGCATTCGCCCGTTAACGGGAACGTTACCGGTGGCCCATATCACGGACAGTTTCATGGTCGCGTGATTTACAACCCGCGCCGGTGGGGAGGCTGGGGATGGAATCGCGGCATACATTGGTACCCGGCTCCGATCTATTGGGGAGGCGGATTCTGGGGCCCGTTCGGATTTAGCGGACTAGGCGCGGGATTACTTTTTGGATCGATCATCGATTATCAAGACCAGGCCATTTATCCGTCGTATCAGATCGAGCCGAGCAGCCCCGGAGCAGAGCTTCTGCAGAACTACGGGCTTCAGCAGACGGAATGCGGACCGCCAAATTTGGTAGTCATCTGGGGGCCCGACAACAGTGTGATTTGCGCCTACCCGAACGATCTAGTCGGAGCGGGCAACTACGAGCTCGATCCCACGACGTTAACGATCGTATCGCAGTCCTAGCCAATTTCTCTCAAAAAGGGACTTCAGTAACCGCCGGAGGAGATCGATGCTTTCACTTTCACATTCACACTTGCCGTACTTGCGGGCCGCGATAACGCGCGCGGCGTTTCTGGCAGCCCTTGTCTCGACCGTCGCTTGTGGTCACACGAGCCAGGTCGCACCGTCTGCACTCGCCGCCAATCCCGCCGACTATGACGGACAGAGCGTCACCGTCTCGGGGACCGTAAAGAACCCCACGGCCATGCAGATGCGCCGCGGCACGGCGACGACCTATCAGCTGTGTGATAACGCGTGCATCACGGTCATTGCGTTTGACGACCCGAACGTTAGCGACGGGAGTCAGGTGACAACGACCGGTCGTTTCCGCGCCTCTTTTGGGAGTAAGCAAATGATGACAAACGTCCTGATCGTTGGCGGCCACATGCGCGGCTCCGGCGGCGCGGCGGCGCTTTCACCGTCGCCATAACCGCCGGAATGCCCGTAGCCATGCCGACGGCTGCGCTTTCGCCGGATGAGATCTTTCGACAAGCGCAGCGTGTCTGGCAGGCGCGAGTGGTTCCGCCCTACGAATCGTTTCGCGTTTTGTGCGATCGTACGTTCCTGGCAGCGCGTTGCGACTCCGGCGACATAGTCGAGTTCACCGTGCGTGTGACCGACGGGCGCACCTTCGCGCAGGCATTCTCTACGAAGGGAACTGTCCCGAAGGTATTGATGCAAGGTGGGTATATTTCCGGACCCGTCGATACGCCGCTTGGATTCTATCGGGCACTTCCGAACGACGAATCGTCGCCGGTGCCGTCGCCGCCGAACCTCGCGCAAGACCCGCTGCAAACTATTGCGACGGTAACGGCGACCGGCCACGTCTACGACGTCGAGCTCACCGGCGAAGAGCGTATTGACGAGCGCCTCTGTTACCACCTGACGCTGCGCCCGGAGATCGACCCCGATCGCTACCCGTTGCGTGAGCTCTGGATCGCCGAAGCGAACTTTGAAGTCGCGCAACTCGCCTACGAGCGCCCATACAGCGAGAAACACACGCGCGCCCTCGTTCTGTATCGCTTCGCTCCGGTCGGGCCCGAGCATGTGTGGAGCATCGTTCACATCGAAGCGCAGGCTTCGGTGCGCGGAGTCTTTTCGACGAAGATCGAACGCGTCTCCGACGATTTGAGCGACCTAAGCTTCCCAGCGTCGGCGCCCGACTGGTATTTCCAGCAGCCTGCGTCGCCGGTCGAACCGTGATCGCAACAAAGAGCGCAGCGGTGCTTCATACGCCGGGTCCGATGACGGCTGACCGGCTTCACATCGAGCAGCGCGATATTCCGCCGTTGCAACCGGGTCAGGTTCTCGTCACGATTCGAGCGTGCGGTGTTTGCCGCACCGATCTCAACATCGTCGAAGGCAACCTCAAGCCTCACCACCCGGCTATCGTGCCCGGGCATCAAATCGTCGGCGTCGTCTCCGCCGTCGCGCCGAACGTTACCCTCGCCGTCGGAACCCGGGTCGGTATTTCGTGGCTCGGCAGCACCGATGGTACGTGCCGATTCTGCCTCGACGGCCGCGAGAACCTCTGCGACAATCCGATCTATACCGGTTATGATGTCGATGGGGGATATGCCACGGCCGTCGTCGCCCGCGCAGACTTCGCCTATCCGCTGAGCGATCGACTCGACGACTTACACGCCGCACCACTTCTGTGTGCTGGAATCATTGGTTTTCGGGCTCTGCGCGTTGCGGGCGTTGCGCACGGCGAACGCGTCGGATTATACGGCTTCGGCTCATCGGCCCATCTTGCGCTTCCGATTCTCAAAGAGTGGGGATGTTCCGTGTTCGTCGTCACTCGGGGCGCCAATCATCGCGAGTTTGCCGAGAAGCTCGGCGCGGACTGGGTCGGGAGGGAAGCCGATCGGCCACCAAAGCCTCTCGACCGTGCCATAACGTTTGCNNGCATCCCGCAGTTCGACTACGATTCGCTGCTCTGGGGCGAGCGAGAGATTCGCAGCGTAACGAACATGACGCGGAAGGACGCACGAGATTTCCTCGAGCTCGCCGCGCAGATCGGAATCAAACCGACGGCGACCGCTTTTCCGCTCGAGCGCGTGAACGACGCCCTCCGGGCCCTCGAAAATGACTCGATCGATGGATCGGCGGTCGTGTTCCCCCGGGGTATTTAACGATACCGGAGTCATTGGATTTTTGGTACGCTAGTTTTCTCCGCCATTAGTTTCTGACCGTTAAGAAAGTAAAAAACATGCAAAGTCTGATTCGAGCTGCGCTCGCAGCCTTCGTTTTTATCGCGTTCACGGCCGCGCCCATGCCGTCGCTTGCACAGGTCTCGATAGGCGTCGGCGTCACGATTGCGCCTCCGCCGATACCCGTTTACGCGCAACCTCCCTGTTCCACGCCGAACTACCTATGGGAACCGGGCTATTGGGCGTGGGGACCAGGCGGCTACTACTGGGTACCGGGAACGTGGGTCGCCGCGCCTTCGGTGGGAATGCTTTGGACCCCCGGATACTGGGGCTGGAGCTCAAACGCGTACCACTGGCACGGGGGTTACTGGGGCCGATCGGTGGGATTCTACGGCGGCGTCAGCTACGGGTTCGGGTATTTTGGCACCGGTTACGTCGGCGGTAGATGGAACGGAAATGCCTTCCGTTACAACACCGCCGTGACCAGCATCAACCGGACGGTGATCCACAATACCTACGTGGACAAAACCGTGATTCGCAACACCTCCAATCACACGAGTTACAACGGGGGCAAAGGCGGCATTCAAGCGCAGCCGGTTAAGGCCGAAAAAGCAGCCCCGCAAGACCAGCACCCCCCGACGACGGAACAAACGACCCACGAGCAGACGGCGGCGCAGGACCGCAATCATCTAGCGACCGTCAATCACGGCCATCCCACGACTACGGCCGTCCAGCACCCGTACAGCGCCACGAACCGGCCGCCGCATTACACGCCCGTCACCAGCGCAGACCGGCAAGCCGCCCAGTCACACGTCGCAGCGCCGCAAAAGGCAGCGCCGCAAAAGGCAGCGCCCCAATCGCAGAAGCCTCCGCGGTAAGCGAGATTGCGCCCTAGCGCGGCGGTCGCTCGGGCAGCCTTCTGGTGGCCGGGGCGAGCGGGAGCCTGTCGTTCGCAACGTCGAGCGGGTGTGCCACAATTCGATAGTCGAAGTCGAGTCTTGAACGGCCGCCTTCGACTTCGCGAACTTGGAACGCGGAAGGCGTCTTGACGCTCACGTAGAGCCCGCGCGTATCGGCCAGCGGCGTCAGGAAGACATAATACTGGCTGTTGCGACTCATGACGGAAGCAAAGGCCGAGTCTATCGGGACGTTCGCAATACCGCCAAACATTCGCGCGGTTCCGACGTCTTCGATGGTTGGCGAAGCCGACTCCGATGCGTAAGCAAGAACTTGCTGGCCCGCGCTGTTTCGGTGCTGCACGCGCACAGATTTCTTACCCGTGATCTTTCCCGTGCATTTCAGATTGGCCTTTGGATCGATAATGCAAGAATCGTCGTTCGCCGAGTCCGATCCAGCGAAGATATCTGTCGAGGTGTCGTCCGAAAAGGCGACCAGAGCGACTCCGCCGTTGCTGGATTCCCCCGTGACACCCATGGCGCCGCCATCACCGTAAACGCCGGTTTCCGCGAGCCCCGAATCGCCATCACCGTAGCCCGCGACGCCCGCGAAGTCCATCGGGCTGCTCGTGTGTCCCTCGACGCCGTTGCTGCTAGTGGACTTTCCGTACACGCCTTGGCCGTTCGAGGAGCGGCCATAGACGCCGTGCGCCGATCCGCTCGAGTTACTAGCGATGCCGGCAACGCCGGAGTTCCCGGTTGTCGACGAGGTCGTGCCCTCCACGCCGTTTCCGCTGGTGCCCTGCCCTTCGATGCCGCCGCCGGCACCCGTGTTTTGCCAGACGAGACAATAGCCGGATGAAGAGCAGGAGTCGTTCGGCCGTGCGCGCTCGGCCCGCACGACGCCGAAAGCGGACAGAGCGACGATCGCACCAACGGCGATCATGCTCACGGCTATCAGAGAACGTAACCGGAATGTTGCTTTATACATCGTTGATCCTTTCTTACACTCGAGTTGGCGAGTCGACTCTCCGTGCCACTGAACGCCTTGGAGGAAAATGAATCCCTGATTCAGCGTTATCGGCTCGAACGAAGTCCCAGCGTGGCGGAGGCCTGCCGATTGGCCCTTCTGTCGCCTCATCTGCCTCCCTTCTGCGCCCGCTAGCGCTTCGAACGCTTTCGTACGTCTCGCCTGCTACGCTGGCCTCGTATCTCGGCACTTATGTAATCGGCACTTATTCAAAAGGAGCTTACTCTTGAACTATCGCTCGGCCATTCTCATTATCGCCCCGCTCGCGGCGGCGCTTACGCTGCCAAGCTGCGGGGGCGGCAATCTTGCCGGCACGCCGGCTGCAAGCAGCGCGCTGGCGGCAACGCCTACCGAGGCGCATCGGGGCGCCCATTCCTGGATGAACCCCGCTGGGCGCACCCAGCAACTGCTCTATATCGCAGACTCGGGCTCCGCCACGGTAAAGGTATACACCTATCCTGGCTTGTCGTACACCGGCGAGTTAACCGGTTTCGTACAACCATTGTTTGACTGCGTCGACAACAGCGGAAACGTCTGGATCTCCGATTACGGTCCCAGCGGCGCGCTTTACGAATACGCGCATGGCGGCACGACGCCGATCAACGAGTTGACCGGTCTTTCGTATCCATACGCGTGCGCCGTCAATCGTCAAAACGGCGATCTCGCCGTTGCCATCAACGTCGAGACGGAGTCGACCAACTTGGGCGAAGTTGCCGTTTACCACAACGGATCAGGTCCGCCGAGCATCCATATCGATCACAACTTTACGCTCAACTCTGGCCTGGCTTACGATAACTCCGGGAACCTCTTCGTTGACGGCTTCGCCGCGGGCGACGCATTCCATTACGCGGAATTGCCCACGGGCAGTTCTACCTTTACCGACATCACCCTGAGCACGACGCCGTCTTCGCCCGGAGCCGTTGTTTGGGATGGGCAGTACATCGACATCGGTGATGACTCGAACACCATTTATCAAACCCAAGGCTCGACGATAGTGCACAGTATCTCACTCAAGCTATCAAAAGATACCCTGCGCGGTTTCTTCGTGCCATCGGCCAAAAAGCTGATTGCCCCGGATGCGTACGCGAACGTCGTCGGCGTCTTTCGCTACCCGCGCGGAGGCTCCGAAAAGAAGAGCATCGCGAGCGGACTCAATACGCCGTGGGACGTCGTCGTCAGCAGGTAGCGGCGCTGGCCTGCTCTTTCCATCGTCGAGCGTTAACGCCGAGTACGAGAAGCCATAGCATCAGCGCTCCTTCTGCGAGGATGCCTAGGACCTTGATGTAGACGGACAGATGGTTGGCCAGCAGCGGCGAGAGAAAAGCTAGCCAACCTAAACCGGCAAGCATCATCAGCACACCCAGAGTTCGAGGCAAGAAGGTTGACCCTAAAATCAGATAGCCGATCATGAGGCAATAGGGTCCAAAAAATAAAAGAGGACTGACGTGAAACGGAGCGCGATGAAAGACACCAAGGGCGGTAATCACGCATCCCCCGAGGCCGATTAGGGCGGCCCACGAGGAGAGGGTCCTGCTCACAGGCTTAAACATATCGTAGAAGAGCAGGACGACGGCGACATAGAACGCGGTCGCGATGAGGTTGGCGGTGTCACTAAATATGACGAGGGTACGGCCAACCAAGAACTGGGCGAATATGGCGGTCAGAAAGTAGAGCAGATAAACGGCACCGGTAACTCTGGCTCTAGGAGGCTTCGACGCTTCTGCAATCCGTTTCATCATCGTAGCTATCTTACCGTAGCAAGCTCATGTTTGTTCCAGCCAATCGCGCGCTGCCCGCGTCAGACGGGAGTTGCCGGCGGTTCGGGCAAACCATCCGGTATGACGCCACTCGATCTTCGAACGCACCGGCCGCGCGGTCCGCGCGAAACGATGCTCGGCTTCTATCTATTGCCACGCACCGTCGACAAACTGCGAGCCGAGCTACCCGGCGGACATCTCGGTCCGTACCTCAACCACGATACGGGCTTCAGCGCATATCTCGTTCGGCGCTTGGGGTTGAAGATGGACGAACTCCGGCAAGCTGTGGCGAGCGCGCCCGACGAGACGGCGCTTGTCGAATGGTTGGCCGCCAGGGTCGACGTAGCGTCCGCGCCGGAGCACAACGCGAAGTTCGAGACGATCGTCGTCGAGCGGATGAAACCTGAAGATCAGGAATTGGTGCGCCAACGTCATCCCGTGATGGAAACGCAGCCCGGCCTGTCAAAAATTCTCGATATCCTCGACGCCGACGACCGGTTCTCGTTCGGTGTCAACTAAACGCTCGGTGTTTTTCTCCCGGAAGGCACGCAAATCGTCAACCGGGGTGGCGACGTGCGAGCCCGGCCAGTGGATCTCTCAAGGATAGATCAGTACAACATCCTACCGGTCACGTCGCTAGACATCCGGTAGAAAACCTTCCCCTAACGAGTAATCTCGAAAACGGCTCCGTAGCCATTCTGCCCGCCGTCGCTCGTTGCGCCATACAGGTTGCCGGTCGCGTCGAGCGTTAGCGAGCCGCTCGGATACTGGCCGTCACTGCCACCGGTGAGCGAGTAGAGGATTTTTTCCTTCCACTGGCCACCCTTGGACGGGCTCAGTTCGTAGACGATTCCCGAATTGCTCGCGCCGCCGAAGACCGTCGTGCCGTAAAGATTGCCGCGCTTGTCGGCAATCACTCCGCCGTACGGCGCGTTGCCGTCACCGGGCGCGCCGAAGGCGTGCAGCGCTTTCTCGGTCCACTGATGCTTCGTTCCTAAAACAAGCTCAAAAGCAACTCCGCCATCGTTTGACCCGCTCTCGATCGCCGTGCCGTAAAGTTTCCCTTTCGCCGGCATGATCATCCCCGCATACGGATCTTCGCCGCCGCCGTTACCGCTGAATGTGTACAACACGCTATCCTTCCAGGCAGCGTGCTTGCGCAGCTCGAACGCGACGCCGTCGTTATCGCCGTCGTACTTGTAGGTCGTGCCGTAGAGATTGCCGGTGCGGTCTGCAACGACGCCCCCGGCCGGCGCGCTGCCGTCGGTCGTGCCTTGGAAGCTGTACAGCACGCTCTCTTTCCATCCAGCTCCGCCGGCCGGCGCGAGCGAGAAGACCGTGCCGTTTCCGCTGCTGCCGCCGTACCACGTCGTGCTGTACAGCGTGCCGTTCGCGCTCGGCAGCAGCGTCGCGTTGGGGAACTCGCCGTCGCTTCCGTCAAAGGTGTGCAAGACGCTCTCCGTCCAGCCGCTGCTCTTGCTTAGCTCATAGACGACGCCGCAGCCGATCGAGCACGTGAAGTTGCCGCCGGTGCTTCCGGTGCCGAGGATGTCTCCGCTCTTGTCGAGGATGACGCCGGCGTTCGGAAACCCGCCGTCGTCGCTATCTTGAAACGCATACAGCGGCGTCTCGCTCCAGCCGCCGCCCTCCTTGGGTGACAACTCGAAAACGACACCGCAACCGCCGCCGACTTGGCCGCCGCACGAATCGTTTCCGCCGAAGTGCGTCGTACCATACGCATTACCCGACGCGTCGAAAACGAGGCCGCCATTTGGGCCCCCACCATCCACGCCGTCGGCAAAGGAATAGAGCACCTTTTCGGTCGCGTGCGCGTGCGCGAGCCCGACTGGCTGCAAGCTCACCGCAGGTAACGGCGTCGGCGAGTTGGGGGCGCCGCAACCGGCCAGCACCGCAACCAAGGTCACGCCGAGAATAGCTCGAGGATTCACCGGCCGCCGAATCAACGTATTCCCGGTGACCTTGGATTAATTCGCCAGACGACGCCGCCGTTGTAGTTGGCGAGCCACACCGACCCATTCCCGAAGCAAATCGCGTCGCCGCCGGGCCCATACCACTGCTTGACGACGGTGTTTGTCGCGGCATCGACGTTCGTCAGCGGGGTCCCGACGAGCGTCGCCCACGCGGAGCCCGCACCGAAGGTGATGTCGCCGCCGAAGCCGCGAATGTTCGCGCGAATCCTTGCGACGACGCGCTTCGATTGCAGGTCGACCTTGGTGATGGAGCCGTCGGCTTGACCGATCGTCCATACGGCGCCCCCGCCGGCGGTAATAAAATGCGGCTTCGATGCGATCGGAATGATCGCAATTCGGCGACCGCTCTCGGCATCGAAGGCAGTGAGAAGATTCGCGGCGCCGCTCGTGATCCAAATCGCTCGCCCGGCGTAGACCGGGTTCTGCGATCCCCTTGCAACGCGGATTTTTTGCCGTACGGATCCAGTCGCCGGGTCGATGCGGGAAAGGATGCCGTCGGCCGTCGCAAGCCATACGCTATCCGGACTCGTCGTGATCGCACCTTCAGAGTTTGCCGGGGTTATCGGCAACGTCGCTTTCACTCGGTTAGTCGCCGAGTCGATTCGCACGAGCGAGCTTCCCGCACCCTTCGGTCCGCAGATCGGCACCCATACGCTGCCGAATCCGTATGCGATTCCCGAGCACGGGATGCCGGGTAGTTTTATTCTCGAGCTAACCGTGTTGGTGGCTGGGTTCACGCGCTCCACCTCTTTGAGCGTGATGTTCGCAATCCACAGCGCGTTCGAGCCGCTCGTCATCCAGTCGGGCGCCCCGCGTATGACAATCGTCGTGCGAGGCAAGTCGGAAATGGTCGGCCGCGGCTGCATGCCATTCGCCGCGTAAGCGGAAAGGGCTGCGTAAGCGGTCAGCGCAACGAAGGATAGAGGCCGCATCAGAGGCGTTCCCTTCCGAGTCATCGGAGGTTGTAGAGCGTCGATACCGAGACGCCTTTCTTAATGCTCAGCACGCTCATCCAATATGCACCGTCTGCGGTCTGCGCCATCTCGATTGGCAAGAGATATTTTTGTGGAAGATCGTACTCGCGCATCCGTCCCGTCGCGCTGACGCCGATCAGGGCACCTTGACCGTTCCGCTTGATGGCACCGATCAGCACGCCGCCCCCTTTGCCGCCGAAGACTGCGCCGGTCATGAAGGTGCCGCTCGGGAGATCGAACTCCGTGAGCTTCCCGCTGGTCGTCATTCGGCCGACCTGAGATTCTTGCCCAAACCAGAGCGCGTTATCCGTTGCGACGGTGAGGCCGCCGCTCAAGCGCTGCGCCCCGGCATGGAATTGACGAAGGCCGCCCGCTATCGTCAATCGTCCGATTCGTTTAACGCCCGCCTCAGTGAACCAGAGAGCGCGGTCGGGGCCCGTAATGATGTCGACCGGTTGCGTGCCGGCTCCAACGGCGTACTCTTTAATCGCTCCACTTGGCGCGACGGTGCCGATCTTTCCCGCGGTCATCTCGGTGAACCACATATTGCCGTTGGGTCCGCGGGTGATGTCGAATGGGCCGCTCCGGGGCGTCGGAATAGCGAACTCGGTTATAACTCGCGCCGAAACGATCGTCGCCACCTTGTTGGCTCTTGATTCGGTAAACCACAACGAATAGTCCGGCGCATAGTTTATGGAACCGGGTTCCGAGCCCGTTGTGGGCGTGCGGTACTGCTTCGCCCGGCCGGTCTTCGGCAGAAAATTCACGATGCTCGAGGTATCGTCGGTCGTGCTGTTGGTGAACCACACTCCCGTTATTTTGCCCTGCGGGTTGAAGACGATTCCGTGAGGAACTCGTTGGGCGACGGCGTAGGCGGTAAAGATTCCGCAAATCGTTGTTGTCGACGGGGTGCAGCCCGGTTGCACGGCGCCGGCGTCTTCGACCGTCGAGCTGAATATCACCAATGCGAGCGTTAGCCCAACGACAAAGGCGGATGACGGGAAGCGCACCCGACGGTATTGGCGTTTGAGGGGTGCGCGCCCCTGCAACGTTGCCGGAGCGGGGTTTTGCCTTAGCTAAAGAAGATTCAAATAAACGAGAGCTTTAGGAGGAAGAGCGATGAAGAAATGGCTTTTGTCGATCGCGGTTGCTGCGTTCGTTTTCGTGCCACGCGCTACGCTGGCCCAAACGACGTCCGTATCCATGTATGGCGTCGGTCCACACGGCTTTGACTGGGCTGCGGGAACGTGGGCTTGCAGGAGCACGAGTCATATTTCTCACGCCACTCTGAAGGTGACGCGGACCAGCGGTGCCCTCTTCTATCGCAGCTCCGGGGAGAACTTCGATAACTCTTGGTACGCGGTCTATGTACCGAAGACGAAGACGTGGCTAGCCCCATTCATCGTCTCCGACGGCAGTTACGGCACCGAATCCACGACCCAGACCGGAAAGAAAATCGTCTGGACCGGCACTGGGTACTTTGCCGATTCCGGCAAGACACTGCCAATTCGGGATACGAACGTCAATGGTCCCAACACGTATGCGGATGTGGGCGAAGTTCGATCCGGCGGCGCCTGGAAAACGGAGTACAGCGTGACCTGCACGAGAACCTAAACTGGCGCTACGATGGGAACACGGCATCATTCATAGAACGGGAGCAAGCACAATAGTGATTTGATCGAAAGGACACGCAGCATGCCTGGAATCCCCCGCGCGCTTGCCGCACACATCGTCGCGTTAGCGATTCTCGTCGCCGTCGGCTTGTGGGCAGTTCGCATTGGGGCTCAAGGTCTGGCAATGACGCGTGATCTCGCCGTTCGCCCCGATTATACCGAACCGGTGACGCTGACCAGCAAAGACGGCGTGCTCGAGGTCACGCTGNNTGCCCGTCAAGAACATGCTGCTCTTCGACTACTCGGTGCAGCGCGGAACCGCGTCCAACGGCCAGATGTCGGGCGGGCACCAATATCCCGCACCAACGCTGCAAGTCGAACCGGGCGAGAGATTGATCGTTCACATCAACAACGAGTTGCGCAACTTGACGATCCGCGACTTTTACGACCCGAAGTACACGGCCAAGGGCCAGAGGGTACCGCTCTACCCGACGATGATGACGTCGGCGCCGATCAATCTCCACGTGCACGGCGCGCACGTCAGCCCGCGTGGTAACGCAGACAACGTGCTGCTGCACATCGATGCCGGCATGTCGAACACGTACGTGTACGACATCCCCAA
>PKWF01000163.1:15953-16219 GCA_003133185.1 Vulcanimicrobiota bacterium
AAGAAAATTCCGATCCGCACGATGCTGTTGCAGTACAATACGGTCTTCGATCGCATGGGCGGCCTGGCGCAGATGACCAATCCGAACTGGCCGCAATGGGTCAGCACGCTGATACCGCCCAAAGGCAACGAACTCGCCAACGGCACGTACCACCCATCGCTCGCACCGGTGAACTTTTTAGAATCGAAGAAGGGCACGCGGTGGGCCACCGTGTGGTATGCCGGACCGCTGTCGATTAATAACATGCGCGGGCGCCTCCAGTTCGT
>PKWF01000005.1:0-3459 GCA_003133185.1 Vulcanimicrobiota bacterium
AGCGTAGAGCCCTCAACGCTGCGGCACCGCGGAAAGGTTTTGTACTTGTTGCGTCAACCCGGGCGAGTGGGATCGAGCCTTGGCGCCCGTTGCGCGCAACGCTCTGGAAATATGAACCCATGTAGTATCAAGATTCCTCTGCGCCGAACAACTGTGGATGTTCCCCAATATCGAGCCTTTCGAGAGCGGGATGCTCGCCGTGGGCGATTCTCAGGAGATCTATTGGGAATGCTCCGGTAATCCTAACGGTCGCCCGGCCGCGTATCTTCATGGTGGACCAGGCTCGGGATGCATTCCACAAAACCGGCGTTATTTTGATCCAGCGACTTACAAAATCATTTTAGCCGACCAACGAGGGTGCGGACGCAGTCGGCCGCACGTCACGGAGATAAGCGATCTCGAGGTCAATACGACCTCCCATCTAATTCAAGACTTGGAGCGTTTGCGCGAACATCTTAGAATAGATCGTTGGGCCGTCGTCGGCGGTTCCTGGGGAACCACGCTCGGGCTAGCTTATGCCCAGGCCTTCCCACATCGTGTTACCTCGATAGTCTTAGCGTGTGTGACTGCGACGTCGCGTCGCGAGGTGCGATGGATCACGCACGACATAGGTCGCATTTTCCGTGAGCAATGGGAAAGATTTGCCTCAGTTGGCTCTTACGATCGAAATCGGGAGATCGACCTAGCTGATAGTTACGCCGCGCTGGTTTTTAGCGCGGATCCGACGGTACGGGAGCGAGCTGCTCGTGAATGGTGTGCATGGGAAGATACTCACGTTTCGTTGACTCCCGGATACGTCCCAAGCCGCCGTTTTGAGGACCCAGAATTTCGATTGCTCTTTACGCGTCTCGTTACGCACTACTGGAGGCATGCGGCGTTTTTGCCTGAGGATCAGCTAATCGAGAACGTCTCCCTGCTCAACGATATTCCTGGAGTTCTCCTCCATGGACGCTACGATATCAGCAGCCCTCTTGAGACAGCATGGCGACTGCACGAGGCTTGGCGAGGTAGCGAACTGCACATCATTGATTATGCGGGGCACGGTGGTGGGGCCATGTCTGAGAGCGTTTCCGCGGCGATGAACCGCATTGCGCTTCGCGAATAGTCCACGCTCTGTCGGCCGCCAGGCGGTAAGGAAAGGTTATAAATACGTGCAAACACGCGGAGACTTTTTAACGACGACCGGTTCGCTTGCCGCATTGCTTCCGATGTCCGGCGGAACGCCGCAGCCCGGCGCGTCGCCGGTAGGGGCGCCCTCGATGGAAGAGGTTCTCCCGAGCGGATTCCAGTTCGGTGTTTTTGACGCCGCGCTTGCAACGCCGGCAAAGCAAAAGCACCTTTTCGCATGTATCACGGAGGCAAGCGTAGCGCTGACCGCAGTGCGTACTACGCTCAACGCGTATCACGTTCTCGGCGTGCCAGCGGCCGACGTGCAGCCGGTCGTGGTGTTTTACCACGGCGTAGCGGTGTTGTCGGCCTTCGACGATGCGATGTGGACTCGTTACGTAATGCCAACCAACAGCGCTCTGGCGAGCGACTTGAAGGAGAAGATTACCGGCAATCCGCTCATGAAGAAGAAAGGCGGCGCCTGGGACTCGTCGATTCCGGCGCTCGTCGCCAGCGCCAACACCCGCTTCTTCGTTTGTAACCTCGCAACGCACGGGTATGCCTCCCGGTTTGCTAAGCAACTCCATCTCTCCGCGAAAGACGTCTATGAGGACCTGGCGAGCCATCTGATTCCGAACGCAATGCTCGTGCCAGCCGGCGTTTGGGCCATTCACGCGATCCAGGAACGTCAGTACACTTTACTGCAGTTTTCGTGATGCCGCTGTCACCACGCTTAGGATCTCTGGGCGCCGATTTCGTACGCTTTGAGGTCGCTCGCTACTTCAATCGGACCGTCGTACTCACTTCGCACGATCGTTAGAGATTGTGCAAGTTCGCTCTCGATCGGCGGCATAAGATGGGACAACAGTAACCTTTTTGTGGAACTTTGCCGCGCGGTGTAGCCAACTGCAGAAGGCTTCGCGTGCAGCTTTCCATTCGGTACGTCACCCTCGGGTAAGGCGAAATCGTGAACGAGCATCGAACAGTTCTTGGCCAGCGCGATGAACGATGCGGTCGACGCGGAGATGTCACCCGAGAAGACGACCGACTCGGCGCCGCAGTCGACGCGAAATGCCACGGAAGGCATCATTCCGTGCGGGACGGCAACCGCGTAGACCGACGTGTCGCGCACGGTGATCCCGAAGCCCTCGAACGTATTCATATAACGCCAAGCACCGCGAAGTCCGAACAACAGGCGGACGAACTCTCTCATCCCAGGCTGGGGCGAAGCGTTTTCAGGGGCTGCGTTATTACCGGGGCGGCCAGTTGGGCCGGTTATGGCGATCGGTCTCTTGCGATCGCCCATATAAAGATCCATGATGAGCGCCGGTAGGTCCGATGTATGGTCGATGTGCAAGTGAGTCAGCAGAATCTGCTCGAGCGACGAAATATCGAGACCGCTTCGTCCGATGCGTTCGAAGCTTCCGCCGCCGGCATCGACGAGAAGCCGCGGCTTCCCGCCGATTGAGAGCACGTACCCGGCCGAGACGCGCCTGGGGCTCGCGATCGGGCCACCGCTGCCGAGCACGGTGAGCGATAACCTCGAGCTCAAGAGGCGTAACCGTTGACGTCGATTACGGCTTGAGCAAATGATTGCGGGGCTTCCTGAGGCACGTTGTGGCCGATGCCGTTGAGGATCCGGTGCGAGTATTTGCCGGAGAACTTGTCTCGGTAGCCGGTTCCGCTCTTGGCCGCACCGTCGAAATCGCTGGCGATTGTGATCGTGGGGACGGAGATGACCGGACCTTGCCCAAGCCTGGCTTCCAAGTGTTCGTATTGCGGTTCACTCTTAACGAGGTTTATCCGCCAGCGGTAATCGGAGATCACGATGGCGACGTGATCCGGGTTATTAAATGCCGCAGCGGTTCGATCGAAGGTTGCATCACTGAAGTGCCAGTTCGGGGAAACGATGGTCCAAATAAGCTTTGCGAAGTCGTGCCGGTACTTCGTATAGCCGAGCACGCCGTTTTCCGTGGCAAAGTAATACTGGTACCACCATCCCAACTCGGCCTTTGGGGGCAGCGGTTGCGTGGTTAGTTTACGATTGGTAATGAGATAACCGCTCACCGAAACGAGCGCCTTGCATCGCTCGGGCCAGAGTGCCGCGATAATATCGGCCGTCCGCGCTCCCCAATCAAAGCCGCCGATGATAGCTTGCTTGATCTTGAGTGCGTCCATGAGCGCGATGACATCCAGCGCAACCGGCGCTTGTTCGCCATTGCGGAATGTTGAACTTGAGAGAAAGCGCGTCGTCCCGTAACCGCGCAGATATGGAACGATGACCCGGTAGCCCTGAGCGGCCAGCAGTGGGGCCACGTCGACATAACTGTGGATGTCGTAGGGCCAGCCGTG
>PKWF01000005.1:3474-5506 GCA_003133185.1 Vulcanimicrobiota bacterium
TGGACTTGTGCGCTCGCTGGGCTCACCGCTGCCAGCTGGGCGCCGGCGAGGGCGATCCCGGCATTGCGCAGGAAGCCGAGGCGATCGTATTTACTTTGTTCGGGCATTTTCATTTCTCCAATTCGGCTAGAGGCTCTTAGGCCTTCGGAGAGATGGTACCGCAATGTTGACCAGCACTCACAGCGACAGTCAATATACCCGGCCAGAGGCAAGCCTACGAAGATACTCAAGAAGGGTTCGACGCGCTCTGCCAACCATGTACGTCGTTCGGTCTGAAGATGATGCGATGTACCAGTTAGGTTAGTTTTGAAACGGCTTGGCGATGCCAAGCGCGGACGAATCGCATTTGAGAAATCGGGTCCCTGAGGATCGCCCCGACCGCTTTCATGCCGCACCTTCACACACCCCGCTGGAGGTACAATTCTGTGCAAGCCATTCGCTTATTCGGAATATCCTGCGTTTTGGGCGAATTCGCAAAAAAAGCCCATAAAAGCGAGTTTCTCTGTCGTCCATACACGCCATATTCGCCTCTAGTGACGGTGCATGGCCTAGCCAACTTCCTAGCCAGGGCGCCCTCTTCCCTGGCCAGGAAGGAAGTCAGACTCCCCAGGTCTCGGTTCCAACAGGCGGGCGCAGCCAGTCGTGGAGCGGAGTCGCCGCCAAAGACTCCGCGATCAAACTCGCATGCGTCCGCCTTGAGTCCTCTACGTCACGGCGCATCCTTAAAGCCGCGCGCCCAGCGGGAGCACCCTCGGATAAGCGCCTATGACGCGAAAAATTTAACTCAGCGTCGACGTTCCGTTAACGCATCAACGTCGGAAATCGTGCCATAATACTGTGCGTAGCGGGCGCCTTCCATTGGCGGGCCGTCTACGAATATCTAGCCAAGACGTTTAACCTAACCAAAGACGCCTCCAAAGGTACGACCGCTTAGTAAACCTTGCATTTTATAAACAAACCTAGCGGAGTTGAGGATATTATCGGATCAGGACGAGAGCTTAGAAGGCTCTTCAGGATTCCTTTTGCCCGTCGCATTGCTCGTAAAGGCAGCGACTCACTTTTATGTTTTCTCTTCAAAAAGGATGATTTGATCATGTCTCCCTCGTTTTTCAAGGCGCGCAACGGGCAGTTTGCCGCTGCGGTCTTCACTCTGTCTGCTGCTGCGATCGCTGCTTGTAGTGCGCCGTCGCCCGTTGGACCTTCCGTACCATCGTCGTCCGTTGGTTTAGGAGGCGCGGCCACCTACAACCCCAACGAACCGAAGGTCAATCGCGACAGCACGGCCTCTCCCACGCCGTTTCCGTTCCAATTCGCAACGATCAACGACCCGGAGAGCAGCACGTTCAATCGGGCGTCCGCCATCAACGAACTCGGTAGGATCGTCGGTTACTACGGCAGCGGCTCGCCAAGCGATCCGAGTCACGGCTACCTCAGCGCGCCACCGTATACGAAGTTCAGGACGCAGAACTATCCCGGAGCAGTGAACACGGTTATGACAACGATGAGCACCGACCACCTGCGCGCCGGTTATTTTCTCGACAGCAGAAACGATACGTGGGGGTTCGTCGAGGACCGCGGGATTTGGACACTCTACAAAGATTTGAAGGCAAAAGGACTGGGGTTCGTCGATGAAATTCTCGGCATCAACGGCTCGAACATCGCCGTCGGTTTCTACACGGATACGTACGGGGACGATCAACCCTACGAGTTGGTCGTGACGCAGAATGAGTATACTATTCTCAAACCTCCCGGCGCGAAAAGCGCGATTGCGACGGGGATCAACCTTCGCGGCGATATCTCNNGGGACTGAAACGCTCGCCAATGGCCAAACGGAAGGCTGGAAATTGCGCGGTGGCGTCTACACGCAGCTGTCCTATCCTGGATCGACCAGCACGCAGGCGCTAGGGCTGGACTTTGAGGAGGACGTCGTGGGGTCGTACGTCGACAGCGCCGGAGCAACACACGGGTTCGTTCTCACCAATCCGGACGGCCACCAGTATTGGCAATCGGTGGACGAGCCCAACGCCGCCGG
>PKWF01000293.1 GCA_003133185.1 Vulcanimicrobiota bacterium
CGCTGGGCATGGTCTATCGCTCGCCCGACCTCTCGCCGTTTCAGATCAACACCGCGTTTAACTACCAGAACGCCCACGGCTGGCGGATCGATCCGGTCATCGGATTTAACGTCGGGTATCCCTACGGGCAGGGCTACTACACGGCGGTCTACTGCAACGGCATTCCGGTGGTCGTGCCGGCATCGAGCCTCTCGGTCATCTACTCGCAGACGCCAGGCTATATCGATCCACTCGATCCGGGCACGTGCACCAAGCCCAATATCGCGGCCACGCGCGGCATTCACGAGCCGGGATTGGCCGGAGGCTTGCTCACGACGCCGCGCGTGGACCTCGATCTCACCACCGAGTACCGCCCCCCGGTGGCCAAAGGCGTTCTGGCGCAATCGGTCTTCGGCTTGCAGATCCTCAATCTGTTCGATCAGCTCTACAACGTGCCGGTCTACAACGGCTGCTACGGCTCGCCGATCTCTACGGGATTGCAGAGCGGCAACGCACCTTGCACGTATTCCTCCGCGCCCTACGCGCCGCCCGATGTCGCCGCACACTCGTCGTCGCCGTACTTGACGTACCCGAACCTGCCACCCATTTCGTTCCGGCTCTACTATCAGGTGACTATATGATCTCTCGTACTCGCTTCGTATGTACGGCTGCCGCCTTGAGCGGTAGTGCACTACTGATCGCCGCGTTGAGCGCGTGCGGCAACGGCGCCTCCTCTGAGCCGCCGCAAACCTCGTATGACCCGGCCGCAACCTCCAAGGTGCAGTTTGCCGTCGGCGTTGCGACGCTTTCCTACAACGGTGGAGCGAGCGTTGCGTACGGCCTCAACGAAGTGGAGACGCTGCGCCAGCGCGACGGGCTCTCCGGCACGCTCTACAACGTGCCGATGATCATCGGGCCCTCGAAGTTTGAGGTGTCGATCTCCACCGAAGGTGGCGGCCCAGTGCAGGGCGCNNTGTGCGCGTGCAACTCGGACTCGGGGCCGCCCAACGGCATAACGCCGCTCTATGTTTCCTATAACCTCCCGGTCTACGGCGAGGACGAAGTCAATTGGTACGGCGGTCCGCCGGCCTTCCCACAGGAGGGCCCGTCGGTCATCGCCCTTGGATGGGACGGCTATTCACTGGGATTTACGGACTTTGCAGTCGCGCCGGTTCTCGGCACGTATCATTTGTACGCCGCCGTTCCGCCGTCGTACGACACGCCGCAGAATCCGACGCCCAGTCCAAATCCCAACGGCTCGCCCACGCCGCCGCCGGGAATTCTGGTCGGAGGCGCCCAGCTGACCTCGCTTAAGGCGCTCCCGCAGTTCGCGACGCCAACCTTTACACCCGACCGAAAAGGCGGCGGCAGCATCGGCCTGGCGGTTCCCGCCGGTGCAACCGAAGCGATGGCCGTCATATACGCCGTACACGGCGGCAACGGCACTTGCGGAGATGCGCACCCGTTCGATTCCTACTACACGATCGTCACGCATACCGCGGGCGTGCAAAAGCTTACGCTGGCCGACAACCTCGGTCCGCTGACGCAATCGGGGAAGAAGACGCCGACGATCTGCGATGGCGAGAGCTACGATATCTATGCCGCGGCCATGGATTACCCGGCCTACGAGGCATCCTATCCGGAGAATCTTTCGCAGCTGCCGCTGATCAAAGGCCCCAACGGTCAGGCCGACGTCAGCACCTCCGATAAACTCTTCGACACCTATCCAACCCCCCGTCCATGATGCACACCGCGCCTTTGATTCGCAAGTCACTCTCGATTGCGGCGTTGGTCACGATCGGATTAACTTCGGGCTGCGGCGGCTCGCCCAATACCCCCAACGGCCCGTATGTCGGTTCGCCCGGAAATCCCGGAGGCCCACCGACTCGTCTGGTCGACGTGAAGGTCACGGTGACGGTTCCACNNGTACGTCTCTACCAATACGGAATCGTTGGCAATCCAGCTCGCCTCGGTGAATGGCAAAGGCGTCACTGGCGTCAATCCGACGATCGTCAACACCGTTGCCAAAGCGCGTGACTGCAAGACTGAAGCGCATGGTCTGGTCTGCACGGCGACGGCTCAAGGTTCGCCCGGACGCGACGTTTTTTCGGCCGTAGCCTATGCCGGCACCGCCGCGACGGGCGCGGTACTCTCTTCCGGCACGGTCGAAGCGACGATTGGTTCGGGCGGCGGCAACGTTGGCATCTCAAACGACCTGTCCCTTACGCTCGAGGGCGTTATCAGCTCGCTCAAGCTGAGTCTTTCGCCCAAGAATGCGAAGCGAGGCATACGCACGACCGCGACGGTAACGCTGGGTGCCTACGATGCCAGCGGCGCCGAGATCGTCGGCCCAAGCGACTACTTCGAGCCGGTAACGCTCGCAATCCAAGGCGACACGGATCGCGCTTTTAGTTTGCACGATGCGCACGGCGCGGGTGAATCGCTCACGATAACCAAGCCGACCGGCGACATAAGGCTAACGTACGACGGCAACAAGCAGGCTTCGCCGATAACGCTTGAAGCCAGCGTCTCCGGACCCAGCGGGAGCAGTGCCAGCGCGGGCTTCGCGCTCACCGGCAAGCAGCCGCCGCCGCCTGTCGGCACGATCTATGCGCTCAACTATGGATCGAACAGCGGAGAGGGTGCGACAGTGACCGAGTACGACGGCAAAGCCAATGGCAACGCCGCGCCAGAGCGCGCGTTGCAGCTCGAAGCGAAGCTGTACGCCGTCAGCATCGCCGTCGATTCGGGCGGGAATCTGTACGTTGGCTATTTCGACAGCGCGAACGGCGCGAGTCTCGGTAAGCCCGACTCCGGCAACGAGATCGCGATCTATGCACCGGGCGCGAGCGGCGGCGATCAACCCACCGCGGTGCTCAAGTCGACCGCGAACACGACGATCTATCCGATCTTCATCGCGTTCGATCCCTTGGGACGCCTCGTGACCTACGGTGCGACGAACGTGGACGGTAATACCGGCAATGCGGTGATGACCTACGCAGAGGCCAGCAAAGGCGGGAGCAAAACCGATCCCGAGTATGCCTTTGCGTTTCAGTCGCCGACGCTGTACTATCCCGGCCCTACCGGGCTCACGATCGACGCCGCCAACAACTTCTATCTCAACGGTACGTTTAAATCCGGATTCGGAAGCGCCTACGGAATGTACGTCAATCTGGCAGCCAATATCGGAAAACCCGATGCCCAGCCGTCCCGCTTGATCGCCTGGAATAAGACGACGAAGCTCAGCGCGGGATTTACTAGCGACGTTGCCTTGGATAAGAGCGCGGAAATCTTCATCGCCAACTACGTCAAGACGGGCAGCGGCAGCAGCACTACCTGCCAGGGCGCAACCAACGTCTATGGCGCCGGCGCGAGTGGCAGCGGCAGCGGCGATTCGCCGACGCGCATCTTGACGCTCGACCAGGTTCAGACGCAGGGCACCGATTGCACCAATACCTTTAGCCCGCTGCTCTTCTACTATCCCGAGATCGTTATCTACGGCGGCTCGTCACTCTTCGCCGCCGACCCGTTCAACGATGCCGTAGCCGAGTACTCGGCCAACGCGCCCAACGGACCCACGAAGCCGATACTGCGCATTGCCGGCTCCGCAACGGAGCTGGAGGCGCCGGTCGCCCTCGTCATCACAAAAGGGACGTAAAAAGGAGACTCCTTCTCGCAGGCGCTTCTTGGGCCGGGAGCTTATAATGGAGGTAATCAAAGGGGGCTCGAAGCGGCCCCCTTCCCCGTCCTTAAACCTGGAGCGTCATGCGGATCAAGTACGAAGTGTCGGCCGGCGGACTCTTGCTCCGCCGTCGTGATTCGACCTACGATGCACTGCTGATCGGCCGTGGTGCGCCGCCGCGCGTCTGGACGCTCCCGAAGGGCCATGTCGAAGCTCGGGAATCGACCGAGCAAGCCGGGCTTCGCGAAGTTCGGGAAGAGACCGGTTGCTGGGGCGAGATCATCACGAAGCTCAGCGAGATCGCATACTGGTTTTACGTCGGCAAGGCCAAGCATCGCAAAGCAGTGACCTTTTACTTGATGCGCTATCTCTCGGGCGACCCCGCCAATCACGATCACGAGGTGGACGACGCGCGCTGGTTCGACGTCGCGCAGGCGCGCAAGACCCTCAAGTACGTCAACGAAAAGCGCCTCGTCGATCTCGCGCTCGACTTCCTCGCAGCCAATCCTACGGCATTCGGTGAGCCGGCGCTCCCGGAGCCGCTCGAAGCCCAAGCCGAACGCGTTTCATCTTAGTGTCATCCTGACCCTTCGACTCGGCGCTTCGCACCTCGCTCAGGACTGCGCTCTCGCGCAGGCGCTAAGGTATTTGTACTTCCATCGTCATGCTGAGCCTGTCGAAGCATGACCGCGCATAGCACTTTTAATGTCCGTATCGAGGCCTTCGACGGGCCGCTCGACCTGTTGCTGACGCTCATCAAAGACCAACAGCTCGACGTTGCGACGGTGCCGCTCGCGAGCATGGCCGAGCAGTACCTCGCATACGTTCGGACGATGGAGGCGCGCGATGTCGAGATGGCGGCCGAATATCTCGTCATCGCCGCGACGCTCATTTTCTTGAAGTCGAAGGCGCTACTGCCGCCGATTCCCGCGGAGTTCGTCGACGATGCCGAAACGCCCGAAGAGGTCGAGGAGCACCTGCGCCGCCGCCTAATCGCCTATTCGAAGTATCGCGAGTTCGGCGAACAGCTGCGCGAACATCAGAACGCAGCCAGCTCGTTTTACTATCGAGAGTCGGGCGATCCCGCGGGCGAGATCGTGCAACGCTACGATATCGACCCCGAGAAACTCAAACGCGCGTTCATCGCGATGTTGGCGCAGGCCCGTCCGGAGAAGCGCTCGATCGCGCGCGAGCGCGTTTCGCTGATCGCGTCGATGGATTACATCATGCGAAGAATCAAAGAGCGCGGCGACGCCCACTTCTCCGATCTCTGCGAAGAGTTGGGTATGACGCGCGACGTCATCGTCGTAACCTTTCTGGCGATCCTCGAGCTGATTCGCCGCCACCGCGTCGCGTTCGAGCAAAGCGACGCTTTCGACGACATCCGCCTCTTCGCGGTAACCGTGGCATGAGCGCGCCGGAGTTGCAACGCCCCATCGAGGCGCTGCTCTTCGTCGCCGGTGAGGCCCTCTCGATTCCGCAACTCGCCAAGCTGCTCGACGCCGAAGAATCGGAGGTCGCCACCGCGCTGCAACACATCGAGGCCGAGTACGGCAATCGCGGGATCGTCGTGCGTGAAGTCGCCGGCGGGTATCGTTTCGCAACGTCGCCTCTCGCTCGCGACGTCGTCGAAGCCTACCTGCTTCCGCCAAAGACGACGCTCTCCACGCCTGCGATGGAAGCGCTGGCGATCGTCGCGCACGTTCAGCCCGTGACGCGAGGCGAGATCGAAGCGATCCGCGGGGTCAACTCCGATAGCGTCGTGAGTACGCTGCTCGATCGCGGATTAATCCTCGAAGCCGGCCGCAAAGACGTCGTCGGCCGGCCGATGCAGTATAAGACGACGCCGTTCTTTTTGGAGTCCTTTGGGCTGCGTTCGCTCGACGATCTTCCGGAGCTGGAGTTGGAACCGGGACAGCCGCTCGAGTTCGACCTCGGCAGCCGCGCACTGTTGTCATCCTGAATGCGCGTCGGCCTGCACGTGCACGTCGCCGGCGGTCATGTGAAAGCGGTCGAGCACGCAAAAGCGGTAGGCGCGACCGCGATGCAAGTCTTTTCCAGCAATCCGCGCACCTATCGCACGACGCCGATCGATACTGGCGCGCTCGAGGCTTTCGCAAAGCTTCGCCGCGATGCGAATCTCGATCCATGCGCCATCCACACGCCGTATCTGATCAACTTCGCAAGCGCCGATCCGAAGATCTCGCAAGGCTCGCTTCGCCTGCTGCAGCACGATCTGGCTACGGCCGCGCGCGGCGGCATGCGCTTCGTCAATACGCATCTCGGCTCGTACGGAACGCGCGACCGCGAGGAAGGCTTTGCGGCGATCTGCCGCTCGTTGGAAGCCGCGCTCGCCGATATTGAACCGGGCGTCTTTCTCGTACTCGAGAACTCGGCCGGCGCGGGAAACTTGGCCGGCGGGACGCTAGAGGAGCTCGGTGCGTTCGTACGCGCGTTGCCGCACCCGCAGCTCGGCATCTGCCTCGATACCGCGCACGCTTGGGCGTCGGGCTATGAGATCGACTCTAAGGCCGGGGTAGATCGCTTCATCGAGCAGGCATCGAATCAAATTGGAATCGATCGCCTGTTGATGTTTCACTTCAACGATACGCAGGTGCCACTGGGCGCAAGCCGCGACCGCCACTGGCATATCGGCGAAGGAAACATCGGCTTCGAGGGTTTTCGCGCGCTGCTCGCCCATCCCGAGCTGCGCGACAAGACGGCAATCCTCGAAACGCCGGGGACGGACGAGGACGATTTCCGTAACATGCAAACGATCCTCGCCATCCTGAGCGCAGTCCTGTCATCCTGAGCGCAGTCCTGTCATCCTGAGCGCAGT
>PKWF01000079.1 GCA_003133185.1 Vulcanimicrobiota bacterium
ACCGTGCTCGATCAGGCTAGCGGCTATTCGACGCTTGCAAACCAAGGGTTGCACGTGGATCCTACGCCGTTTCGGCTGGTGAAGGATTCGCTGGGCACCGTTATTTTGGACGATCGCTTTCCCGCGGCGACCGATGTCGTGAGCGCGGGAACTGCCTACATCATGACCTCGATGCTCGAGGACGTCATCGCGCACGGTACCGGCTACCCCAATGCCGTCATCGGGCGTCCGGCGGCCGGCAAGACCGGCACGACCACGAGTTTCCGCGACGCCTGGTTCGTCGGCTATACACCCGATTTGGTCGTAGCGGTCTGGCTGGGAAACGATGACTATTCTCCGATGAACGAATCTTACGGTGGGAACGTACCGGCGCGCATCTGGGCAAAGTTTATGAAAGCCGCGCTGGCCGGCACGCCGCCGCACGAGTTTCCGTTCCCAGCCGAAGAGGTCGCAAAAGTTGCCGGCTGCCGGCGCGGCTATGAGTATTTTCTCAAGGGGACGGAGCCTGAGTCCGGTTGCGGCGGCTCGATCGACGAAACTGAGCCCGACGACGTCCAGCCTGCGGCGGCGGGCCTAGTCGAACCGCCGCAACCGCCGGTCCAGGCGACGCCCACGCCGCTCGTTCCACCGACTGCCGAACCGCCGCCCTCGGACGAACCGTAGGCTCGCGATGAATGGCGAGCCGGTACTAGAGGTCTCGGTTGGCGAGTTCTCCCGGCGTTTCGCGGGCATGGTGGCTCGCCACAAAACGCTTCAGCGCGTCGCCATCGTCGGCGAGATCACCGATCTAAAGCGCTGGAGCGACGGCAATCTCAACATGACGTTGAAGGAAGGCGAAGCGATCCTCGGCTGCTTTTCGTTTGCGAGCGAGGCGCGGCGTTTCCCGACCCTCCGAGAGGGGCTGATGGTTCGCGCGGAAGGCAGCATCGAGATTCGGCCCAACCGAAGCGTCTATCAACTACGCGCGCTCGCGGTTTCGCTTGTCGGCGAAGGTAAGCTCGCCGCCGAAATTGAGGAGCTTCGCATGCGCTTGCGCGCCGAGGGCGCGTTCGACGCGTCGCGCAAGCGCGGAATACCGGCTTTCCCGCGCAGGATTGCGCTGATTACGAGCGACGACGATGCGCGCGCCGATTTCGAAGGCCGCCTGCACGCCGACGCGCCGCACGTCCAGGTCCAATTTTTTCGTACGCGCGTTCAAGGCAAAGGCGCAGAGATCGACGTGGCCGAGGCGCTAGATCGAGCTTCGCGAGCGAAAGCCGACGTGGTCGTGATCACGCGCGGCGGCGGCTCCAGTGAAGATCGCTTGACGTTCAATCTCGAAGCGGTAGTGAGGGCCATTCTGCGCTCGCCTCATCCGGTGATTACTGCGTTGGGTCATCTCAAAAACCGGCACCTCGCCGACGAGGTCGCCGACCTCTCGCTACCGACTCCGACCGCTGCCGCCGTCCATCTCGGCAAGGAATGGTCTCGGGCGTTCGAGTTGCTGGAGCGCCTGCACGCCGCACTGCGCAGGGGTTACGGTTCGGTGCTGGCGGGGAAAACGCAGAGCGTGCGCTTCGCGGGCGTAGCGCTCGAGCGTTCCGCCGAAGGTCTCCTCAATCGCCGCCTCGAGCAGATGCGTGGATTCGAGCGCCTTCTGGATCAACGCAGTCCCGCAGCCCGTGTTGGAGCGTGGCGGCTGGGCCTCGTCCGGTCCGCTGCGGCGCTTGCGCGATCCTCCGAGCGTTTGCAACAGCAGTGGCTACGGCGTTTGGAACGCGCGCAGGCATCGTTGGACAGCGAAGATCCAACGCGCCCGCTCGCGCGCGGATATGCCATCGTCACCAAAGCCGGTGTGGCGGTGCACGACGTCGCCGTGCTCGCGCGCGGCGACGCCGTGACGGCGAGAGTAGCTCACGGGACGTTCGACGCGCGCGTGGAATCGGTGCACGCAGAATGACCGACAAGCTGCCCAAAACGTTCGAGCAGAAGCTCGCGCGCATCGACGCGATCGTCAAGGAGTTGGAAGGCGGTACCGTCGAGCTGCAACGCGCGACCGAACTCTTCAAAGAGGGCAAATTGCTCGCGCGCGACTGCGAAGCGCTTTTGAAGAGCGCGCAAGAGCAGATCGACGAGGCGATGGCCGAGCCGCCATCCGGAAGCGACGACGCTGGTGCCGCCGCCGCTCCGGAGCTCGAAGACGAGCTCCCGTTCTAACGAAGAATGCGCGATCGTTCGCCATGCGTGCAATAGCCTCAACCGCACTTGCTTTTTTGATGCTGTCGCTTTCGGCGCCGGCCGTCGCCCAAAGCTCCTCCCCGTCTCCGGCGCCCGCCGTTTCTCCGGCCGCGGTACCACCGGGGATCGAACTCGCGCGCAGCCGCATCGACACGATGTTGCGGACCGGTCATGCCGATGCGTCGTGGTTCAGCGCCGGCTTCTTGGCACAAGTCTCCGTGTCGCAAGTGGATGCCGTCCTCGCGGAGCTGACGGCAGCGCTAGGCGCGTATCAAAGCGTCGAATATACTCCGGCGAAGTTTATCGCCCACTTCGCCAAAGGAACCGACGACGTCCAAATCCACCTCGACGCGAACATGAAGATCGACGGGTTGCTCTTCGAGCCGCCGGTGGTCTCGCTCGACGACGCACTTCGAGCACGGCAGCGAATAGCCGGTACGGTCTCTGCCAAGTTCTAGCCGGCGATCCGTTTCCCGTCGCCTCGACGATGCGGTTGCAGATCAGGCCGGCATAACGCGATCGCAGGCGCGCAGCCTCATCCTCGAAGGGCGTGTCAGCGTTGAAGGAAGTCCGGCGACCAAGGCGGGGCAGAGCGTCGCGCGCGAGGCTCGGATCGCAATCGTGCAACCGCGCCGGTTCGTCAGCCGCGGCGGTGAGAAGCTCGATCACGCATTGGGCGCATTTGCAATCGAGGTGCGCGGCGCGACGGCGCTGGACGTCGGCGCTTCAACCGGCGGCTTTACCGATTGCCTCTTACAGCGCGGCGCAGCCAGCGTGACGGCGCTCGACGTCGGCTACGGTCAGCTCGACTGGCGCTTGCGGAACGATCCGCGCGTGGTCGTCATCGAGCGGACCAACTTTCGCCGGCTCCCCGACGATGCGTTTCCAGGCGGCTTCGACCTTATCGCGATCGACGCGTCGTTTATCTCATTGCGGACGATCTTGGAGCGCGCCGTACAGTATCTGCGAGCCGGCGGCACGATCGTCGCCCTCGTCAAACCGCAGTTCGAAGCCGGGCGCGAGCGTCTGGGTGCCGGGGGCGTCGTACGCGAGCGGGAAACCCACCGCGCGATCCTGCGAGAACTGCGCGAGGCCGCCCTT
>PKWF01000175.1:0-4684 GCA_003133185.1 Vulcanimicrobiota bacterium
CGCGGATGCGGCACCTTCGCACCCCCACGAATCCGCGAACAAACCGCGAGCGAAAGACCTGCATTCCTTCCTCGGTTAAGTTGCACGTTAAGCGTGATGTCATTCGTTAGGGGCCTCTCCCTGTTGACCTCTTATCGCCTTCACGGCCATAGGCGCGAGGGCATTCGCAATGATCTTCGCAACGGCCGCAGATGTAATCCCCTTCCTTGTCTCTACTGCACCCGCAGCCCCAAAAGGGCTCGCTCATACGGCGATTATACAACCGGGCTTTATGGGCAGACCGCGGGCTTTATGGGCAGACGGACTCAAAAGGGCAAATCCGACGCGCTCGGATGAGCTTGCGCCGCATCTCCCGCGTCTGAGTTGAGCCGACCAGGCCTTCACCCTCGCGACCGAGCATTAGCGTTGAATGATCAAAGATGTCGCCCTCATGGACGCCGAGCGAGTCGGTATGCCGATGCACGCATGAAGCCGGTTACTATAGCGGTTGCTGCCCTGGTAGCGTTTTTCTTCCTTAGCGCACAATCGGAGGCCCAGATGGATTCCGCCGATGCAACGATGGCGGACCGCGCCGCTATCGGACAGACCATGGCTGCGTTTATGAATGCTTGGAACATGCATGACGCCCATGCCCTCGCGCTGACTTTCACGCCCGATGCCGACTTTACAAATGTTCTTGGTGCGCACGCGCACGGTCGTGCGGGTGTAGAATCTTTCCACGCCCCGGTATTCGCGACCATCTTCAAGGATTCGCATTTGACCGGCGCTATCCGTAGCATTCGGCTCCTCACAGCGCAGTTAGCAGCGGTAGATGTTGATTGGCAGATGACCGGAGCGGAAATCCCTGGCGCAAGCCCGGTCGCGGTGCGGCGAGGCTTGCTTGATTGGATCATGCAACGCCAAAGTGACGGTAGCTGGCTCATTGAGGTCATGCACAACACGAATCTGCCGCCGGTAAACACGACGCCACCGAAGTAGATGCTGCTTGCCGGGGCGAGAGGTGCGCCGTCTAGGGACGCTCGTTAGCGAGGCGCTCGTGGCGAGGTTGCCGGAGACTACTTAGGACTAGCATTGGGATGGTAATCGCGAAGTTGTTTTGCAGTGCCCCCGTTTCTCCCGTGTTGACAGCTCTTACAAGACCGTAAACCGTGCCCGAATCAAGGTCGAACAGCGGGCTGCCGCTGTTTCCGTGATCGGTTTGCGCGTCGTACTGTAGGAGACCGGCCTCGGCGAGAAGAGAACTGATTGTCCCTTCGTGGAAACTTGGTGATAGGCATGGATCGTGCCCGCATCTCGGTACGCCGTCGGGCGATCGCGGCGCCCATTGCACCGACGGCCGTTCGATCGGTACCGATAACGGCGGCTGCCAATGCCTGCCGCAACTGCGGCGCCAAGGTCACGATCCGCAAGCGCGTCTATTGCGATCGTTGCTTCCCCGATCAGATGGAAGCGCAGCGACGGGCCGTAACGCCTACGTTCCAAGCCGGGGGCCCAGCCAAAATCGCAGCCATGCGCGTAGCCGGCCATGATCCGACGGCAACGCCGGCAGCTCAGCGGCGCCGAGCCGCCTCAGCCTCCCAGCAGCGCAAGGCCGTGGTGGCCTGGCGCGATGACGGATCACTCGATGGCGTCGATTTCCGGCGCGACATTCTCCCGAGCCTGCAAAGCCTGCCTGTGCGCGAGATCGCCGAGACAATGGGTTCGAGCATTATCACGACCTACTTGAAGAGTGCCAACGAAGTCGCCTATTGGGAATATCCCAAAGGCGGCGCTCCGACTCAAGTCCTCGCGGATTTCAGCTCCAGCAGCTTAGACGGCTTGACGATCAGCGTGGGTTCGACGCTAAAAACACCGCTGCCCCTATGCATGACTTCGCGAAAGCGAGGCCGTGTAGCTTTTACGAGCCGAGGCCGCTTTGCGGGCTGCGCCGAACGGGCCTGAGCCCATTTCTTAGGCCGCCGGTAATTGTGGAAATGGCTTATTTTCAGTTGTCAGAGTCTCAACGAATTCCTTCGGGGTGAGATAGCCTAGCGAGCTATGCGGCCGCACTTCGTTGTAGTCGACGAGCCAGACGTCAGCGGCCTCGCGAATCTCCGCCAGGGTCCAGAACGCATTGGTGTTGAGAAACTCATCGCGCACGCGCCCGTTAAACGATTCGATCCAGGCATTCTGCGCCGGTTTGCCAGGATCAATAAAGTGCAGCTCGACGTTGTGATCGATCGACCACTGCAGCATGACCCCGGCGCAGTTTTCGGGCCCGTTGTCGACTCGCAGTCGCGATGGGTAGCCGCGTACCGCGGCGATGTCGTCGAGCGTACGGATCACTCGCCGGCTGGTCAGCGAGAAATCGGGGTCGACGGCAAGGCCTTCACGACTGTGTCGATCTTCGATCGTGGCGATGCGCACCTTGCGCCGCGTCAGCAGGGTGTCTTCCATGAAGTCGAGTCCCCATTCTTCATTGAGTCTCGTCGGAGCCGGCGCCCAATTACCCCGGACCAATCGAACGCGGCGTTTCTTGCGCGGTCTCACCTGCAAGCATTCCTCGCGGTAGATGCGTCTCAGGCGCTTGTGGTTCATAATTATCCTCTCGCGTTTGAGCATGATCTTCAACCGTCGCCAGCCGAATCGCGGCCGTTCTTGGGCAATACACCGTAGCCGATCACGTACGAAGGCGTCGTCGGGTTTCTTACACGATTTGTACTGCATAGTCGGGCGGGGGCAGTCGACCAGCCTGCACGCCTGCCGTTCGCTGAGCCCCTTTCTCTTGAGCGCCCTCACCGCTTCCTTACGCGCTGAGGGCCCCACCCGTTTTTTCGGATCAGCTCCGACATGGCGCGAATCTCGAGCGCTTGACGTGCGATGATCCGCTCCATCTGGGAGCTTTCAGCTTCAAGCTCCTTGAGGCGAGCGAGATCGCTGGTTTCTAGCCCGCCGTATTTGCTGCGCCACAAGCGCAACGTGTTGACGTGAACACCGCACTTGCGGGCAAGCTCGGCAGCGGGGCGACCCGCATCGAGCTCTTTGAGCACGTTGACGATCTGCGCCTCGGTGAATCGACTCTTGCGCATTGGTGGATCTCCTTGCTGGCCTATTGGCCGGAAATCCACAATTATCCGTGGCCTAGTTTTCGGGGCTCAGACCCTGACGCCTTTGGGGAGGGATGCGACGTCGCGTTGCTGTGACTCATGGCGCTGCTGCGACTCATGGCGCTGCTGTGGCTCATGGCGTTGCTGTGACTCATCGCATTATGCGAAGCCAAAGGGGAAGGGGTACTTCCTACATCGGCGAGGGCAACGACCGGGTAACTGGTTGCGAGAACGGCTGCGATTGTGAGCGCGCGGATCAATGAAGACTTCATATTTTATTCCTCCTGAGTTTAAGGCAAGTGCTGCCTATAGAACGTCGCAGAAATGACTTCGGATGAGTGCGCTAGACTCTGAGTCGCAGCGTACTACCCCGCGCAGTGACAAACGCAATTCCGTGCGTTGGACGAGCCATGGGATAAAGGTGCAAGTCTACGTACGAGGTTCCAGTAACGGCGATTGTGACTGGTACGTGCCCCACGGCGCAAAGACGCGGGCTGCAGAATGCCGCCGTCCAGCCGGGCGGAGGCTGCGCTGCCACGATAACGGAAGATCCTACAGGCCCGCGCACCGCGACCCGGTAGGCGAGCGTTCCTTGCATCGACGTCAGCATGGCTGCGAGAGCGAGCGAGATCATCGTCCTGCCACTAGAGCGGCGACCGTTGAGGTGACTTCGGCATCCTGGCCCTCGCCGATGACCGTCTTTCTCAGGCGTCCGTGACGATCGAAGATCAACTGCGTCGGCCAATACTGAACGCCGTAAGCATTCCAGAGCTTCTCGTCGTTGTCGATCGCGACCGGCCACGAGATACCTTGCGTCGCGAGCGCCTGAACGACATTCGCCCGTACGTGTTCAAACGGCGTCTCCGGAGTATGGATACCGACGATGAGCAGATCCTTCGTACTGTAGTTGGCGCGCAAAGACCGCAATTCCGGCACGACGTGCTTGCAGTTAATACAGTCGAACGTAAAGATATCGACAATGACGACCTTACCCGTGTATGACGTGGTAGGGGGTCGCGACCCGATCCACTGTGGGACGTTGGAAAGCGGAGCAAAGGCGCTTTGGACTAGTAGGATGACGGAAAACAAAACATTCATATCTCTAGTACGATTTGCTCAACGTGTCGGATGAGTGTTTATCAGCGGCTGCTATTGGCCGCCGCCGGTGTCGAATGCGATCGCTGGGCAGTTGACCAGGAAACCCGCCGGCTTGGCGATCGGCGCAACGTGGGCGTACGACATCAGCTGCTTCGCTTGCGCCTCGCTCACGACAAGGACCGACCAGAGCGGCGAGTAGCCGTTCTCAGCGTAAGGATTGGCGATATCGGGTGCGAGCGAAAGAACGTTGAATGGCGAGCCGATGTTGGCGGCGTTCGCCGCCGTCGCATCGTCGCCGAGTGGAGTCTTGAGCGCAAGGTAGGCTAGGCCTTGCACGTTGCTTCCAATCTGCGGTCCGTTTGCGATTACGCCAATCGGGATCGCTCCCGCCGAATCGGCTTTCGCGAGGCGAGGCACGTACTTCGCTCAACTGAAGGCGGCGACTGGATCCGAGGCCTCAGTGCTCAGGTAGAAAACCGGTTTGCCGTCCACGAAGCCGC
>PKWF01000175.1:4739-7031 GCA_003133185.1 Vulcanimicrobiota bacterium
AAACCCGGTCGCTCCAGCGACATACGAGCGCTGCGGCGAGAAATCCGGCGCGCCCGGAAACGCGACGATTCCGGCGCTCGTCCTTGCCTTCGCGATTGCAGCGTCGCCAAGCTTGGCGATATCCGGCGCGTAATCAACGCCTTCCTTTCTTGCGACGGAGATGTTGGAGGCGTCTGTGACAACGTACCAAACGGTCTCGCCTTTAGCCAGACCGTGATGAAGCGGCAGCGTCACCGTGTGCTTGGCGTCATCAACCGAAACAATCCTCTTGAAGAAAACGCTGAAGCCGGCTCTGTCGCCGCGCTTGCGGCCTGAGTTCCGGCTACTACGGTTGCAGCGCAGGCTGCTATGACAATATTTCTCAATGCTGATCAGAACGCTCCTAACAGAGTCGCGGATGAGCGATCGGCAGAAATCATCCGTCCGAGCCGCCTCCGGCGTTCTCTTAGCGGATGGTAAGGTGGCCAGCGTCGAAGTCTGTGCCCCATGGTGCCGGCGCCAGAGGGAGATGAGGCTTTGGCTGCGGGGTTTGCGGCGCACGAGGGCTGGGCGTTCGGCGAAGCCTATCGCCGTCACGCGGCGCTGCTCTATTCAGCCGCCTATAACGTGCTCGGTAACGCCGACGACGCGCAAGATTGCATAGCGGACGCAGTCGCAAGGCTTTGGCGATCGCGAGGAGCGTACTCGGCATCCCGCGGCAATCTGCGAAGCTTCCTCGTCGTCTGCGTTCGCAATGAAGCGATCTCGCGCCGCCGGCGCCAGGCTCGCGCACTTCGTTTGGAGGAACGCGTTGCCGCGATGTCCGTCGAGCACGAGCAGCTGCTGGTACCGGATCCGATCGAACGCGACCGGGTCCGTAGCGCGCTGCGCGCGCTTTCGCCCGAACAGCGCACCGCTCTCGAACTGGCGTACTACGAAGGAAAGACGCACACCGAGATCGCGGCCGAACTTCAAGAACCGCTCGGTACGATTAAAAGCCGCATCAAGCACGGCCTGCGAAAACTCGGCTCCGCTTTGGAGTCGACCGCACGGAGCGCGAGCGATCGCTTGTGACGTACGAGCACGTTGATGATCGCGCCGCGCTCTATGCGCTCGGCGCACTTCCTGACGACGAACGCGCGGCGATCGACGCGCACCTTCGCGAGTGTTCCGCCTGTACGGAAGCGGTTGGTGCCGCCGAGGACGACGTCGCACTGATCGTTTCGACGGAGACGCAACGCGGTGCGCCGCCCGCCCTTGACGCCCGTATCGGCCGACTGGTGCAACCGCGCCCCCTCGAAGCGATGCCCCGTTCTCGGCGTCCGGCGTGGCCGTACGGGGCAGCGATTGCAGCAGCGCTGTTACTGGGACTTCTGCCCTCAGCGTACTTCTGGTCGGAGAACCGGACGATGCACGGTGCGATGCTCGCGCAAAGCAACGCGATGGGTCGCCTCGCGAGCGCGCCGCATCGGATGGCGCACTTTCGACCGACCAGCGCGAGCCCGCCCGCGGACGTGATGTACGCGCTCGATGGCTCGTGGTACGTGGTTGTCGTACGAGACGCATCGAGGTCGCTCTCGGTCGCGTGGATGCACGAGGGCGTGCACACAATGCTCGGCAATGCCGTTCCCAACGGCAACGTCGCGATGCTCTACCTTCCCAAGAGCCACCGCATGGATCGGCTCGCGCTCATGGATGGCGATCGCGTCGTTGCCGAGGCTACGCTCTCATGGCAAAGAACCGTTCCAAATCGGCACGGGGCTCGATTCGGGTAGAAATCTCCGCGTCCCCGGAGCCCGTGCGCACCGCGCGCCCAGAATTCCCGAGCTCCCGACGCCGCGCGCTGGCGCTCTTCGCGGCACCGAACCGGTACCATCGCGCGGCCGTGCCGCACTCGATCCTCAAGATCGAAGCCGACAACTTCGACCCCAAGACCAAGCGGCAGCGGCAGCTTTGGTGCCTGGCGATTTCCGCCAAGCGTTATACGCTCTTCCTGCGCGATCGCAACGGCGAGCCGGCACTGCTGCGTAAGGGTGTCAATAACGGCGAGGATGGCGAGGATCGATGGTCAGAGCACGGCCTCGGGCATCTACTCAATCCCAGTGATCCAGAGGGCGACGATCGTAGCTGGATCGCGCAGGCGTGGCTTGCGATCGTGCGCCGATCGTGGGGACTCGCGGCGGCGCCGCTTCCGATTGCCGATCGCGCGGCGGTGGGACAGATCACCATAAGCAGTCCCGAGGTGCTAAAGCCGCTTACAGCGTTCAATGCTAGCAAGCCCTATCCGCAGCAGATCAAGCCGTTCAACTTCAT
>PKWF01000173.1 GCA_003133185.1 Vulcanimicrobiota bacterium
CGCGACATCGTATGTCGTTTCGCGCGGCGCCGTCTGTAGCCCCAGGCGCTGCGCCAGTTCCGGGTACGCGGGCTTGATCAGATACGAGCGGTCCGCAAAGACTACCGCCGGATACTTGTCGTCGCGCAGCAGCTCGGGCGGCACGCCCGCGGTTTGGATTGCGCCGGTCTCGTCGGGTTCGAGCCAGCGAAAGCCGACCTTATTGCGCGCGAGAAAGTCTCGCAGCTTGTAACCCGCCAAATTGTCGCGATGGCCGAGCACCGTGACGCTGACGAGCGGCGTGGCGATCGACGCGTTCTGTAAGCCGGTGACGCGTCGCGCCATCTCAGCAAGAATCCTGTGGTTTGCGAGCGGACAGCGTGCGACGAGCTCGTGAAAGTCGATCGCTTCGAGCCGCATCAAGCGTGACGGTTCGGTCGCGCGTACTCCGGCGAGGAAACCCGATCCGAGCAGGAGCGGCACCTCGCCGAAGAAGCCGCCCGGTTCAACGACGTCCACGACCTGCTCGGCCCCAGCGAGCGTCTTGACGATCTCACCCCGGCCCTCGAGAAAGACGTAAAAGGCCGCGGCTTCGCCTTCGAGCACGATCCAATCACCTGCGTTTACGTGCAGGTCGGCGCTGCGCGAGACGATCGTAGCGAGCGCCTCGTCGCGCGCCGATTCGAAGAGCGGAAGATGGGCGAGCTCGTCGACGTTAATCATTCAAAGCGGCTTTTCCGCGCGAGCTCAGAAATACTGCATGCCATGAAGCGTATAGTATGTTTGATTGCCGGGCTCGCAATCGCGAGCTTTCCGGCCGCCGCGCCGGCGCAAACGGTAACCGTCAACGGTCAGCGGCTGTATCTCAATCCGGGGCCGATCGAACGCGCGGGGCGGGTTCTCGTCCCATTGCGCGGAATTTTTGAGCGTCTGGGCGCATCGGTCGTCTACTCTGCGGGCACGATTAACGCCACGAAGGGCGGCACGACGGTCTCGCTGCAAATCGGCTCGACACAGGCGCAGGTCAGCGGCGAGCCGACGACGCTCGACGTCGCGCCGTTCATCGTCGGTGCGACGACGTACGTTCCGCTTCGCTTCATCGCGCAGTCGCTCGGTGCAACGGTCGGCTACGACGCGTCCACGCGTGTCGTCGCGATCACGATATCGGGGCAGGTGGTCCCCATCGGGCCGGTCCACCCTCCGCGGCCTCCGCGGCCGCCCAACCCGCCGCCGGTGCAAGCCATTAATATTTACGCACATCAGCCGGCGCCCGGCGAACGCGTTGCGAACCGGTTCGTCACGATCTCGGCGCAGTTCACACGCCGAGTCGAGCCGGGAACCGTCCGCGTTTGGCTCGACGACAATAACATAACCTCGCGCACCGCGGTATCCCCGAACGGCTTTTCGTACAAACCTCCGGCACCGCTCGACTTCGGCTCGCACAGAGTCCGCGTCGCAGGCCGCGGCTCCGATGGGGCGCAGTTCGATCGCTCGTGGTCGTTCTCGGTGGCCGGGGCGGCCCCGCCGCCGGCGACTCCCATCGATCTGCGCGGGAAACAGCCGGCGCCGGGCTCGAGCGTCAGCAATCGCTTCATCGTCATCGCGGCGGAGTTCACGCGCGACGTCGACCCCGGCAGCGTGCGCGTTCTGCTCGACGGCAACAACATCACGTCGCGCAGCGGCGTGTCGGCGACGGGCTTCTCGTATAAGCCGCCCGCGCCGCTCGATTTCGGCTCGCATGCGGTGCGCGTTACCGGGCGAGGTCCCGCCGGGGGTTCGCCATTCGACCGCTCGTGGTCGTTCTCGGTGAAGCGCGCGGCCGAGGCTCCGCTGAGCGTCACGATAAACCAACCGGCGCCGAATGCTCCCGTCGGGCGTAACTTCGCGATACAGGGCAACACGGTGGCCAACGGAAGCGTCAGGGTTACCGCAGGGGCGACGCCGTCCTTTAGCGGTCAGTTCTCCGGCAGTACCGATGCCGGCCCACGCGGCAACTTCAGGATTAGCGTAACGTTGCGCACGATGCCGGGCCAGCAGGCGGTTAGCGTGAGGATCACGGTCACCGATCCAGCGACGTCGCGAAGCACGGAGACGACGCTGCAACTTCGCTTAAACCAATAAGCGCTATCGCGTACAAACCGTGTCGACCGCCATCTGAAGGCGTCCACCGATCAACACCTGGTGAGTCGTGAACTCGTTCGCATTCACTTTCGCAAGCGTGTTTCTAAGCTTAAGACTAAGGCTCATGCCGCCGAACCAGGTACTCCCAGCGTAGGTCGCTCCATCGCGGGATGTCTCAAAGCCGTAGGAGCCTTGGTTATCTACGGAGGCGGCCCAGTACAGCCTCGACTTTACCTTGTAACCATAATAGCGGTCGCGAGAGTAACCGGGTCCCGATACTCGGGAGTGGACGGTATTGCCGGGCGCCAGACTAAAGACGACCGTAACGTGCTCCGTGTGCGCTGGCCGCGACCCAATTGCCGGAGCTTTGGTCGAGCACTTCCACGATCCGCCAATGAGGTAGTTGAAGGTCGTCATCTTATCGGTGAGCGGTCCGGTCGCCGCCCGAGATCGACCCGCAGAAGCGGTGGCAACGACCGCAACCATCGCGCAGATCGAAGCAATGCTGCGAGAATTAATTCTTCTCATGAAATCGCCCCTTCCTCGCCCCTGGGTCTAATCCCATCAACGCTGTGAAACTATCGGCGCATCTACCCTGTAGCGACGTTCTAAGGCGCCAGGAATTGTACTATCTAATTCGCTTCGCCCTCGGCATCGCATTTGCGTTCGTGCTGACGTGCGTGCCGGTGCGGGCTGCCGTGACGGGAAGCTTCTCGTTCACCGTGGCGCGCGCGCCTCACCCTTTGGCCCTCGACGCGGCCCTGACCGATCCCGCGTGGGCGACGGGCAAGGTGCCCAACGGCGACGGGCCGTGGGAGAACGTGACGACTCGCGCGCCCGCCAAGTTTGCGACAACGGCCTATCTCTTGTACGACGACAAGAATCTCTATATCGGATTCAAAATCGAGCAAGCCGGCGTTCCAATCGTCGCGACACAGACGACGAACGACGTGGGCTTCGGCACGGACGATTTCGTCGGCATCGGGCTACTCAACGGGGGCGGTGGTAGTCAAGCCTATTATTTTGAAGCGACGCCTCGCGGCACGCGCTACGAGCAGGCCAATGAAAACGTGCGCTTTCGCCCGCGCTGGAGCGCCGCCGGAAAAGTCTCCGACGGCGCGTGGAGCGCCATCATGATCATTCCGATCGACGTCTTGCGCGTGCCGCGCGGCGGCAAGCAAACGTGGCGGCTGCAGTTCGTTCGCCAGATCGCGGCACCGGGCGAGCACCTCTCGTGGGTCTGGAACCCGATCATGGGGGATGCTGGGAGCGGAACGTGGCCGACCTTCCAAAACGATACGCGCTTTTGGGCCGGTGGGGACTTCGACATCGCCGCATCGGCCGCGGCTCGGCCCAAGCCGCGTGCCGACATCTACGGCCTCGCCAGCATTGGCGAGGATCGCAATCTCTTTCAGCAAGCCAACGGCGAGTTTTTACCGGAGAACGTGCGCTCGTTCGGCGGGGACGTCAGCTACCCGATCACGCCGACGGTTCGTTTCGTCGGAACGCTCAATCCGGATTTTTCCAATGTCGAGATCGATCAACAGACGATCGCACCGCAAGAGTTCGAGCGGCAGCTTCTCGAGTATCGGCCGTTCTTCGCACAAGGCGCGGCTTTCATCAATGCCGACTCTGGACCGCGCTCGCCCAGCGGCACGAACGTGAACGCCCCCGATCTCGTCTTCTACTCGCCATCGGTCGGGCCGTTCGATAGCGGCGGAAAGGTCGAGGGAACGTTNNGGCGTCTTTGCTAACCACAGCATCGCCGGCACCGACGACACGGTCGAGGCGGGCGCCGAAGCGCGCGATTATTCAAACGGGATGATCTACTACTTCGACCATTCGTTCGAAGACGGCACGTGGGTACCTCAGGGCAATGCCGACTTTACCGAACTCTTCGTGGATCGTCACAAAGGGCCGTTCGAGGCTAACGTCGGGTACCTCGACGTCTCGCCCAACTACAACCCCATCGACGGCTATACGCCGAACTCCGACATTCGCGGGCCGCAATTCTACACCGACTATACCGGGACGGCGCCGGGTATCAAGAACTACACGATCTTTTTTGCCACGGACCGGTTTCTCGACGACTCGGGAGCGGTGCATCAGGCCGACACTCAATTCTATCTCAGCGCCACCTTCAAGAATCTCTTCTCGCTCGACGGCGTAGGCGAAGAGGTCGGGCAACTTCGCTCTTACAACATCCCAGGCGGCCCCGGCTGCAGCGGACCGATCCTATATCAGTCGAGCTTCACCGGCTACCCGTGCTACCTCGACGGCGTAACGCAGCCGTTCAATCTCTACCAGATTCCCCTCGGCTATCGCGACGGGACGCCATCCCCCTTCGATGCCAGCTATCAGTGGGGACCGTTCGGCGACGACTACGCGCATCTGTTTACGCTGGTCACGAGCCGCCCGATCGGGAAGCGCTTCAGCCTCGGCTTGGAATATGACGGAACCTACGAGCGCGCGTTCTCCGACGGCGTGCTCGATTCACAGTGGCTGCGGCGCATTTCGCTGGGTTACAATATCAGCAACGAGAGCAGCTTCAGCTTGGAACTGCGCGATATCAACGGCCTTGGCGGTTTTGCAACCTCCTACCAAGTCGGCAACAACCTCGCCGTAGCGTATCATCAGCGATTTCCCGAAGGCGACGAGCTCTACGTAAACTTCGGAAGCCCGGCCTCCGGCGCAACGCTCAACCGTTTAATCGTCAAGTTCGTCCTTCACGAAGGCGCCGACGAGGGGACGTAATGGCGTTGGCTGCGTTCGCGCGCCTTCGCGGCCTCCACCTTGCGGTCGCGGGGCGGCGCCTGCGTGACCAGCGAGTCGAGCAGCTCGCGCGCCGCGCCGGTTACCCGGTCGACCGCGCGCTCGAAGGCCGCCTCATTTGCCTTCGACGGGTGGTGCAACCCGCTCAGCTTTCGAACAAACTGGAGCGCCGAAGCGCCGATCTCTTCATCCGTTGCCGGCGGCGCGAAGTTGTACAAGGTCTTGATGTTACGGCACATGAAGTCTCCGATGCTTGACGTTTAAGGTTACTTCCCTCGATCACATCGTTCTGAACGTGTCCGACGTCGACCGGTCGCTCGCCTTTTACGTGGACGGCCTGGGTCTCGAGCCGGTTCGACTCGGTGAATATCGTCGCGGCGACGTGAAGTTCCCGTCCGTGCGCGTCGACGCGGGCACGATCATCGATCTCTTTTCGCCGGAGATGCGATCCGGTACCGCACCACCGAACGCCGCGAACCTGAATCATTTTTGTCTGGTCGTCGAAGGCGGAATTGGCGAGATCCTCGCTCGCGCGCGCGCGATGAAGGCGAGGGTCGACGAAGGCCCGATCGAAGTCTTCGGAGCGCGCGGAAACGGGACGTCGATCTACATCTCGGATCCGGACAATAACAAAATCGAACTCAGAAGTTATGCGTTGGAGTAACGTTGCGGCGAGTTTCGCGCTCGTCCTCGCATTTCTTGCCTGCGCTTGCGCGGCCGAGACTGCGGCCCGTTCGGCAAAGTGCGGCCCGGAGGTGTCACTCCCGATGCAGAAGCGACTCGTCACGGCACAGAACGATCTCGGCTTCACGCTCCTGCACGCGTCGACCGNNAAGGCGTTCATCGAGAGTTCCGTCGTCCCGCCGGACGATCCGTCGGACTTTGCGTGCGCGTCGCAAGGCTTGCGAGCCGGCCTGCCTCAGGCCGACGCCGACGCCGCGCTTGAGTTTGCAAACGCCTTGTGGGTTCGCCAAGGGCTCTCCCTCAAACCAGCATTCGTCGAGCAGGCACAGGCGGCGTTTGGCGCCGACGTCACCCCGCTAGCCTTTGAGAGCCCCGACGCGCCCCGCACGATCAACGCATGGGTGAGCCGGCGGACGCACGGGCACATTCCCACGATCGTCAACAGCGTGGCCGGTGCCGAAGCGCTCATTACCAATGCGGTCTATTTTAAAGGCTTGTGGGAACAAGCGTTCCTGGCTTCTCAAACGCACACCGGCCGCTTCTTGGGCACGGCCGGCGCGACGAGCGTCCCCTTCATGAATCAAACGGCAACGTTCTCGTACTACGCGGCTCCCGAATTTCAACTCGTGCGGCTCGGCTATCGCGGAGACCGCTTCGCAATGTACGTCGTGCTTCCAAAGGAGGGCACCGGTTTGGCAATGGAGAGCGTACTTCCACATGCCTTTCCAACCGCACTCGCGAACGCGACCCAGCGGCGCGTGAACCTGCACCTTCCCAAGCTGCATCTCTCGTATGAAGCCGACCTCATTTCGCCGTTGACGGTCGCCGGGTTGGGGATCGCATTTTCCGATAGTGCCGATTTTGGCGGAATCAGCGATCGACCGCTGCGGATCAGCAGCGTCATTCACAAGACCACGCTTGACGTTGACGAAGCGGGAACGACCGCTACGGCCGCGACGGCAGTCATCATGCCGATGAGCATAGCATTCGGGGGCACTCCCATCGTCGTAAACGTAGATCATCCGTTCTTTTGCATCATTCGGGACGATCGAAGCGGCGCGGTGCTCTTCCTTGGCGCGATTAGCGACGTCCTATGAGGAGCGATAGATCGCAGCCTGCTCGGTGAGAATGCGCGCTTGCTGCGCGCGATCGACCGCCAGCGACCAGTCACCGCGGTCAAACGTGCCACCGAGCACGATGCCGTCGTTACGCGGAAACATGTACAGCCCATTGGCGAGATAGATGTAATCTACGTCGGCCTGCGGTTCGAGCACCGTGAGCTGCCCGCGCACCGGAACGAGCTCGCCGTCGTTGCAGAGGGCGCGCGCGCCGAGGCCCGTGCAGTTGAAAACGACGTGTTCCGCTAGGTCGTGGACCTGACGCAGCGTCGCGAACGTTCGCACTTCAATCTTGCCGCCGCGGAGGAGAAAATCGCGCATGACGGCGGGGAGGTAGGTATTGGGCTCGATGAGCATCGTCGTGAACCGCCGGACCATCGGAACGGCAAACGGCGTGGTGGCGGGGTCGATCGTTTCGATGTCTTGATAGAGATCCTCGATGCCGGCCGAAACGGCGTAGTCGAGTTCGTCGCGTTCCGTGGCCGCATGCTTGAGCGCGTAGTTGTCGATCCAGAGCACACCGTACGTGGGGCCCGCCATTAACTGAAAAGCGCGATTGGCAATGCGGGCTGCACGCCGAAAGGTTTCGAGAAACTCGCTGGTAGCGTCTTGGGATGCGAAGACAACGGTAGGCGTCCACTGAGCGCCTGCGATGTTGGATGTCGTGTTCGGCGGAACACTCGAGGCATAGATCGACACGTCCCAGCCGCGGTCCTGAAGAACGCGAGCCGTGGAAAGCCCGATTACGCCGCAGCCGATCACGGCGGCGCGGCCGGGGGAGCGCGCAGCCAGCAAATCGGCGGCGAGCGTCGCGCAACCCCACGACAGGCTAAATCCGCCGCCGCCATGCCCGTAGTTGTGAACGATGGTCTTGTTGCCGAAGGCCTCCGCACGCAGCACGAATCCGTAGCGGCGAAAGGGTCGTAGCCCGACGACCGTACGGATGACGCGAGCAGGGTTTACGTTAACCCGAACGAGCGGCGGGGCCGGACGAGTCTGCGCGTAGGCTCGGAGCGGCACCGCGGCCATCGCCCCGATCGTCGACGAGATAAAACAGTTACGCGAGATTATCGGCATGACTCAGCCCGCTTTCAGTGGCGTTCCGCAAGCAAGTCGCCCGACTCCATATGCAGATCGGCATCGCGCCAGCGGACCGCGTGTCCGGCGAGCCCCCAAGCCCATACGGCGATTCCGAAGAGATCGCATGGCGGGATGAGCCACACCGGAGCAGGTGCGACGCGAAGCGCGCGCCCGGACGCGCGGTGCAAGGCGACGCGCACGATTGCCGCAACGAAAAGCGCCACCGCGCTTTCCAGCTGCGGCGCGAGTAGGAACGCGAGCAGTGCAAGCGGCACCGGATACGTGAGGAACATACCGGCGTAACCAAGTGGTTGCACTCCCCGAATCGTCCGATGCCAACGCAACTCGTGGTTCCAGAGCGCCGCGAGGCTCGAGTCCGACACGATCGTTCGCACCACGTAACTCGAGATCACGACTCGCAAACCTTGGGCCGCCACGAAGTTTCCGAGCATGAAGTCGTCGGCAAGATGCGGCGCGAGCGCCTCAAAGCCGCCGATCGCGGCGAGGACCTCAGCGCGTATCGCATTCGTAGGGCCAAGGCAGTGTCGCGTCGGCCCGAAGAGTCGATTGACGAGCACCGATGGGATAAACTGCTCGTTCATAAACATCGCCCCGAGTTCCGAGGAAGGCGTGCCATCGGGAACGCCGGCGAACGGACAGGTTACCACGCCGACGCCCGGTTCATCCAATGGCGCGGTGACCGCGCGGACGTACGTGGGTGTGACCCGCGTGTCGCTGTCGGCCAGGATCAAAATCTTGTGGCGCACGAGCCGCATCATCGAGAGCACGTTTGCGATCTTAGGGTTACGTGCGCCGGGTACTTCACCGACGTCGATCTCGATGTTCCGATCGGGAAGCGCCGCCACCACACGCTGCGCAACGGCTAGCGCAGGGTCGTCGGCGCGCGCGACGCCGAGAACCAGCTGGAAAACGGGGTAGTCCTGCAAGGCAAACGCACGCAAGTTCTCCTCGAGGTCACGTTCCAGCCCATGCAGCGGAACGAGCAAACTGACCGGCGGCATGTCGTCGGCGCTACGGGCTTGCGGCTCGCGTCCGAAGCGCGCGATACATACGATTGCGACGGTCGCATAACCGATTGCTGCGATCGTGGCAACATCGAGGGTCGCAGCGAGGAGACGCACGAAAGTCACGTGGCGCTGTTCGCTAGCCGTAGGAGGCTGCCTTGCTTTTGTATACAAGGAAAGCACCGGAATGAGCCGAGAGCCCCAATGAAGCCGAACTGGGCGATGATCGCCACGACCTACGTCACGCGCCAGGCGTACCTTAAGTTCTCGATTCGCGTTCGGCAATGGGGCCGTTTGCCGGCGCAACGCGGGGCGACGGTGCTGATTACAAATCATCAACACATCGACGAAGGGGAAATGATTACGGCGCGCACGTTTCTCCTGCACCCGTGGAAGCCGCTGACCATGTGCAACTCCCGCCGCACGTACGAGACGGGATTCATCGCGACGGTGTGGCCCTGGAGCGTGCGGCTCACGCGCGGGCTGAATCTGAGCTGGCTTTGGGACTGCCTCAGCATTCTGCCGATTGAGAACCACCTCTTNNCTGAGCGACCTCTGGAAACTCGCCAACTTCACGCCCGCCCATGCTTGGGTCAAAGTGGCCCAACTGAAACAGCCCTACCGGCGTGAAGTGCTCGAGAACCTCCGCATGGTGACAACGCGCGATATTGCGGCCATTGTGGAACGGGTGCGGGCCGGTGCGACCTTCTACATCACGCCCGAAGGTGATTTTAGTCGCGATGGCCGCATGCATCCGATGCGTAGCGGAATCTTAAACGCGCTCTCGCCCTTTGCCGACCTCTGGCTCTGCGCGATCGCCTACGATCCTTTCCGGGGCCGACGGCTCTCGATGCTCTATCGCGTCGTTCCATACGCCGGCGTCGCCGATATCGGGACGTCGCTAGCTGCGGCGCGGCCGATCACAACCTCGGCGCTCCTGGCGGCGTTTCTGCTCGATGGCCCGGAAACGTTCGTGGTTGCGGACGCGGTACGTGCGGTCCGCGAGTGGCTCGACGCGCTACCCGGCAACGTATTCGTCGATCCCGAACTGCGCCGTGCTCCGGACGCTGCGGTCGCGAACGCCTTCGCGGGGCTGCAAAAGCGCGGCACCCTGGCTCGGGAGGGCGAACGCTACCGCCTCACCTCGCACCGAACCGACCCGCGGTTCCCGCACGTGCCCGACATGATAACGTTCCAACGCAACATGCTCGACGAGACACTGGCGTCAGCCCGGCGGCTCGCGACCCCCTCACCAAGTGTGAAGTGAGGGTTGTCGCCGACGGCGGCGAGAACCTGATAACTGCTGTGGAAGACGAAGGGCGGGTAGCAAGCTCGCCGGAGTTTGGGACGCTCTTGCGGCGCTACCGGCTCGCCGCGGGGCTCTCGCAAGAAGCTCTCGCCGAACGCGCCCGCATGAGCACGGAGGGCGTCAGTGCGCTCGAACGGGGGTATCGGCGCACGCCGCAACGCGAAACGCTCGCGCTTCTGGTGCGCGCGCTAGCGCTCGATGACGAACAACGCGCCGAGTTCGAAGCGACCGCCACGCCTTCGAGAGCGCTGCGCGGCAGAGAGGGCGCAGCGGGTCCTTGGTCCGGTACCGGCATCTCAAACTTACCGCTCTCCTTGACGAGCTTCGTTGGGCGCGAGGTAGAGCTCGACGAGGTCTCACGACTTGTCCGCGATCATCGCCTCGTTACGCTCACGGGCGCCGGAGGCATCGGAAAAACGCAGACGGCGCTGCAGCTTGGAGCCGCGCTTACGAAGACCGCCGAGACTGCAGTCTGCTTCGTCGCGCTCGCGCCCGTTGGCGATCCTCGATTAGTGGTCGCAGCGATCGCGTCGACGCTGAGCGTGCAAGAAGTGCCTGATCGCCCGCTGCTTGAGACGCTGATAGCGTATCTCAAGAACAAAGCGCTCCTGCTGATCCTCGACAACTGCGAGCACGTCATTACGGAGGCTGCATTCGTCGCGGGCGCGCTGTTGGCCGGCTGCCCGAGGCTTCGGATCCTCGTGACGAGCCGCGAGCCGCTTCGAACCGCGGGCGAGCACACCTACCGATTACCGTCATTGAGCGTCCCGACGCCGGAGACAGCTCGCCGGCTCAGCGCGCCGGAGGCGCTCTCATATGGGGCGCTCGTGCTGTTTAGCGATCGCGCGCGCGCCGTCGATCATAACTTCACGCTCACCGACCAGAACACGTCGACCGTCGCGGGGATCTGCAGGCGCTTAGATGGCATCCCGCTCGCGATCGAACTCGGCGCCGCACGAGTCAACATGTTTCCGGTTCACGTGATTGCGAAGAAGCTCGACCATCGCTTTATCATTCTGGCCGGAGGCGAGCGCACGGCGCTGCCGCGACAGCAGACGATGCGAGCGGCGATCGATTGGAGTTACGATTTGCTTGCCCCACGCGAACAGCGTATGTTCGAGCGGCTCTCGGTATTTGCCGGCGGATGTACGTTGGCCACTGCGAACGCCGTGTGCGCGGGCGAGGACGTCGCGGAGCCCGACGTGATCGACCTTCTGTCGTCGCTGGTGGACAAGTCGCTCTTGCTGGCCGATATCGATGGCGCCGAGCCTCGCTATTTGCTTTTGGAGTCGTTCCGGGAGTACGCGCGCGAGAAGCTGACGGCGCGGGGCGAGTTGGACGTCGTGGCGCGCCGTCATGTGCTCGCGTGCCTTGAACTGGCCGAGCGGCTTGACCACGCCTACTACTACGAATCTCATGAAATCGTGAGCGCGCTCACTCACGAGGAGTTGGACAACTGGCGGATGGCATTGCAATGGGCGCTAACCGATCGTGGCGATGTCCTTCTGGGGCAGCGACTTATTGGGGAGTTGAGCGTACTGTGGCAGAGCTTCGCGTCGCTTGAGGGACGCCGGTGGCTGGTTTGCGCGCTAGAACTGGTCGACGAGCGAACGCCAGCCAACGTTCTTGCACGGCTTGGTTACGCCGAAGCCACCATCGCCATGGCGCTTCAGCAAGACGAAGCACAGCTCGCTAGCAGCAGGAGCGCGGTCGCGCGCTACCGTGATGTCGGCCACCCGCTCGGGATCGCCCTCGCGCAAAGTCGTGAGGCTCAGGCGTTACTGAATTTCGGACGGATCGCGGAAGCAAAGTCGGTGCTGGAAGAAGCTCTCCCACTCGCTCGCGCCGTACATAATCGCTGGCTAGTCGGTTACTTACTGCGGCTCTCCGGACATGCCTATGCTTTGGACGGCGATCTTGTCTCGGCGCGTAGCTACATTGCGGAAGCGCTTCAGCATTATGAGGCAGTGGGTGCGAAACTGGACATCGGATGGACGATGGAGACGCTCAGTTGGGTCGATTTTCGCGCGGGCGACGCCGAGCTGGCGCTTCGAGATACGACCGAAGCGCTCGCGACTTTTCGCAAATTCGACCACGTGCGCGGCATCACGATTATTCTCAACCATATGGCGAGGTATCTCGTCTCGTTGACACGGTACGACGAGGCCGAGAAGAGCGCACGCGAAGCACTCTACATGGCACGCGAGCATGACTTGGACGTCCTCGCTGCCTATGCCCTACAGCACCTCGGGGCAATCGCCGCGTTACGACCCCGAAGCGCAGCAGACCTCAGCCATACCGGCTACGAACAGGCTGCGCGGATCCTCGGCTTCGTCGACGCTCGACTCGCCGCAATGGGGTCGGCGCGGGCCGAAGAGCAGCAGGAATACGATCGCGTCCTCAACGTGCTGCGCGATGCGCTGGGCGCCGATGCGCTCGGCAAGCTCATGGCAGCGGGCGCCGCGATGACCGAAGAACAGGCGGTAGAGGCTTCGAGTCCAGCGGTGCCCTTTCCAGACTCTCACGCGTGCGAAGGAGGAGGCTGAGCGTCCTTTGCTCCGTCTGTGAGTCGAGGCCCGTCAAACGGTTCACGTGCAAATGGACAAAAGAAGCCAACAACGTATCGAGGGACTGGCTCAACACTCCCTCGGCAGCCAGATGCTGAAGGCTTTGTGCCGCGAGGCATAAGGCGTCGCGCCTCTCGCCGAGCGCGAAGGAAATATCGAGTTCACCCGGTTGATTTCTGGCAAGTTCTTCCGACGACCCGAGCAGCGAACGCAACACTGTCTTGCGCTTCCGGTATTCCTTCCCGAGTTCGACGTCCCCCGGCGTAGCGTGGCGGCGGTACCAGCCCAGCCGATCCGCCTCGGTTAGTCCGAAGTCTTGGAGTAAATTGTCGATGCTTAGAGCCAAGAGAGCAGTTTCATCGTGCGGCCAGTGCTTCGCTCTCAAACAGCGCATGAGCAGCGCGCAGCTGCGACTGTCCGCCGAGAACACCGCTTCTGAAGCCGTCATTCCGAGCAGACCGCCGAAGCGTTCGATTTCCCGTTCATAAGTATCGAATAAGAACTTCAGGCAAAGCCCTTGGGACATCAAGCCGGTCCCCCACTCGCAAATGTGAGGGAACATCCGCTGCGTCAGGCGCTCGGCGGATCCCCGGAAGCGCAAGCGCACGTGTGGTTGAGAGTCCGCATACCGAAGGAAGAACCACGAATCTGCGAAGCCGGAAGCCACGGCATTCTCACAAAACGTAAACATCGAGTCGGAAATTAGATCTCCTTCGAGATCGCGTGGGCAATATATCTTGACGAACAGCCACTCACTTCCGGGCGGATGGCACCGAGCCGCCGGAGCAAATGATTCGATCTTCGCGCCGACACGTAAAGGAGCACGAGCATCGCCGGGCCCAGAAGCCAACGCGCTTCGAGATAAGACGAGCGAGACGACGAACTCACTACAGTAACGACCCGCGGGCCCGCGCAACCACGCCTCATCAAGCGCCGGCAAAACCTCCTGAAGGATAATATCGCCGCCGGTCGGCAATCTGAGCAGCTCCGCTCGTAGCTCCGCCGCCTGCGCCGTATCATCCAGATCTATCACCAACCTGTTATCAACAAAACTCAAGCCTACGCGCTTCGGTACGTTCCACTCTGTTCGCCAGCTCTGCAACGAACGATCATAAGCCTCCTGAGAACTGGTCGCCAGATGCTCTTTCCGTAGTCGCCACTGTGCGGGGCGCAACACGATGCGAC
>PKWF01000251.1 GCA_003133185.1 Vulcanimicrobiota bacterium
ACGTTCTTGCATCTACTAGCGGGTCTGCGACTGCGCTTCAAGGAACAGTCGATTACCTTGATCGGCGCGACTGCCAGCATTAAGCGCATTCTAAAGTTAGTCAAATTTGAGCAGCTATTCGTTTTAACCGATCAAGATAATAGGAAGGCCTGAGATTGAAACGTGCGTTGTTCGTGTTCGGCGTGCTCGTTGGCGCAAGTTGCGTCGCGATAAGCGCAGCCAACGAGGCTCCCGCGATCGTGGCCTTCGACCGAACCTTCGCCGGTACCGAGGACTTCACGTGTATCATGCACGTTCATGAAGTAAAGGGAACGCAGACCCAGGACCGCGTCTATCAGTATTGGTTCATGAAACCCCACGACGTCAAAACGATGATCCTCGACGGCGATGGCAAAGGCTCGGGCGGCGTATGGGTTGGCGGTGATCAGGTGAACGGCCATCTCGGGGGCATTCTTTCCGGCATCCATCTCAAGATCGGCCTGAACGACCCCAGGGCCGTCTCGCTGCGCGGTGTCACGATTCCCGAGGGTCTGCTACCGGGCGTCATCGATGACTACGGTACTATCCCTGGACAGCTCTCGCAGATCGACGGCGGCAAAATCNNCTGAAGGTCGCCGATCCGGCGCTGAATCACGGCGTTAGCGAGCAAATTCTTTATCTTTCAACGGATACGCATTGGCCGATCCGCCAAGTCATGTATTCGGGGTCACAGGTCGTGCTCGACGAATCGGTCAACGATCTAAAAACGAATGTGGGCTTGACGCGAGGCGACTTTCCATTCTAGCTCGACGCCTAGCAGCGCGCCCTACTGCCAAGAAAAAATGCGCTTCCAATCGGTTTTCATGCTGATGACGTGCCACCCGCTCGCCTTTGCTTTGTCGTAGAGCGCCTGACTAAACGCGCCGATTTTGGAATCGGGCAATCCTTCGGCAGGCCCGTAGGCGAATTCGCGGGCCGCGTCGTCGTGAAGCACGAGTAGCATTGCGGTCGCGCCTCCGCCGGCTTGCGTATACTCGAGCATTGCCGCGTCGCCTTCCGTGTTCCCGAATGCGATCTTCGGCGCACGTCCCGTGAAGAGGTAGATATCCTCGGCCTTACCCGAGAAGTTGTCATTCAGCACGAGTTTTGGAGCCAACGTCATCCGTCCGTTCGTGCCGTTGAATTGCGTTCCGACGGCCGTACCGATGATATCCTGGGGCGGAATTCCGTAGGCTTTTTCAGCGTAAGCTCGCACGAACGCCTGAGTACCGCCGGTCACGATGTACGTCCGATAACCGTTGGCGCGAAGGTAGCTCATCACTTCGAGCATCGGAAGATAGATGAGATCGGTATAGGGCCGCTGCCAGCGACGATCCTTGGCACTGGTAATCCAGGCTTTCGCGGCGGCGTTAAAATCGCTGACGCTCACGCCGGTATGAGTCGCGACGATGATTTTCTCCCATTGCGCTTTTGCAAACGAGGCGATGGCAGACTTATCCGCACCGATCACGGCGGCGAAGGGCTTGGTCGTCTTCCACTCCGGATGCTCATGTGCCAACTCGACAATGCGGTCGAGCGAAAAGAGTACTTCGCTGTAGACGGGATCGTGTTCGACCCAGGTAGTGCCGTCCTGATCGAACGTGGCGATCCGTTCACCTTCGACGACGAACTTCGGACTGCCGGGAGTCGTCGTTGCAACCACGAGATCGATAATCACACGCTTCGCGGCTCCGTCGTTCCACGACGGAAGCGGATCTTTTGCCTGCGCTAGTCCCCCTTCGACTGCGCTCAGGGTGACACGGGGGCTAAAAAGCGTGGCGAGCGACGCTGCGCCTGCAGCAAAAAGCACGCTGCGCCGCGACAGAGTACGAGGGTCGCGTCCAGTTTCCATTAGGAGCCTCCTATTCGGGTGGTGCCGGAGCGTCTTTTCGCATCTGCTCGAGGAGCAGGCCGAGGTAGTCGGGTTCGCCGGCGGCCAGGTGTCGTTGATAAGCGGCGGGATCGAAGAGCCAATCGGGGAGCGTCGCCGGCAAACCGATCTCGTCGTTTTGAACGTCAAATAGGTACGAGATCGGCGGATCGTCGTAGGTCCACACGGCGCGCGTCACCACCCAACAGCCGACCACGGAGCGGAAATAGACGGTGATGTCGCTGGGACTCACGGGGGCTTGCGGAAACGGCCGGTACGTTCCGACGAAATGCGCCTTTACGAGATCGCGCGTTTCAACGTCGATCCAGAGCTCGCGCAGGTTATGTTTGCGCGGCTCCTCCAGCGGCCGAAGAAGCAGATGATAGGCCGCGCGTCCGGCGACGTCCTCGACGGGCGGCGAGGCTTGGGAATCGCCGCCGAACGCGTATGAAGGTTTGGCTACGGCGACCACGCTGGCAATGGTCTTGAGTCCGGCGACATCGGGCTGCATCATGACCTCGCCGGCGGAAGCGGGCGCAACGTGCACCAAGGATCGCATCGTCCAAGCGAACGGGCCTAGGAACTCCGGCTCGATCGTGGCCGGGGGAAGTTTTCCGTTTGCCGGCGGCTCGCTGACGTTTTCCATCCCGTCGGAGAGCCGTACGGCGTACCGATTCACTTCGACCGACGACGACTCACCCGTGTAATAGCCCATCGGCCGTTCCCGAATATGCCACGTCGTCGTCCATACGGCAAACGGCGGCACGGGATAGGATTGGAGCCGCCGGAAGCTTTCATCGAAGATCTGTTGGGTGCTGGTCGGTTGCGGCGGCGCCACGCCCGCGGTCAGCAGCATGGCGAGTGCCGCGAGGGCCCATCNNAGTTTGTTGCCTATGATACGTAAGAGTTTTGCCGCCGCTTCGTTCGCCGCGCTGGCGATGGTTCTCGGCTCTGTAGCGATGGCGCAAACGGCTGCGGCACCGGCGGCGCCCGCCGGAGTCATGACGGCCCGCTTCACAACCTTTCTTAGCGACGTTCTCGCCGGACGCGTGCCTGCCGACATCTCGGAGACGTTGAAATCGCAGTCGTCGACGATGCTGACACAGGTCCGCAGCGACCTTGGAAAGTTCGGAGAGTTTCGGCGGCTACAGTACGTGCGCCAGGACACGTCGCAAGGATACCGCCAGTATCACTACGTGGCCGTTTTCGACAAGGGGTCGCAACCGGTCGTCTTCGTCACTAATTCGAGCGGCGTGATCTACGGTTTTTTCCAGGACCAGCCGACGCCAAAAGTGGCCGGTCCCGCAAGCAGCTCGCTCACGGAAACATTTTCATCATTTTTCACCGACGTGCTGGCGGGAAGAGTGCCTTCGGCAAGCATGTCTGCAACGATGCGAAGTGGCCTAACGCCCTCGATGATGTCGCAGATCCGCAGCTCGTTTGCATCGCAGGGTGCGTTCGTGCGGCTACGTTTCGTCAAGCACGACACGAACCAGGGGTACCAGGGCTACCACTACAGCGCCGTGTTCCAAAACGGCTCGCAACCGATCGTCTTCGTTACCGACTCGAGCGGCACGATCGTCGGCTTTTTCCAGGATCAGCCTCAATAGGCTAAATTGTAACTATATTTCTTTAATAAGTGCGCGAAAAGAGACCCTCCTGGGCCGATCGTGCTCCACCGTTTCCATCGAATCCACCGATTCCTGGACCTACTGCCCTACCGGTTGCCCCACGTGCGAGGTGCGGTGCGGCTCGCCGATCGGTGAACGCTTNNNNAACAGACCCGCAACCACCGGATTCCAGCCTCTCGAATGCGAAAAGGCGACGACCGGAGCATGCACGAGATAGATGCTGTACGATGCAAGGCCGATCGTCGTAAGCCATTTCATTGAGAGCAGGCGATGCAACCATGCCGATGAGCCAGCCGCCACGACGAGAAGAAAGACTGCTGCTTGCCAGGCTGGCATGAGCGCTGGAGGTTCTCCAAGCCGTAAGCTCAACGCAA
>PKWF01000013.1 GCA_003133185.1 Vulcanimicrobiota bacterium
ACGCATTGAGGTTATCCGTGCGGAGGAGGAGGTACGCTATGAGCGCTCGCGCGCGGAGCGCGCGGGTCTTCAACGCGTCGCGCAGCCCGCTGCACTCGACGATGTTCTGGCAGCAGAACGGAAGCGAATTCAGGAGCAGATCGCCAACGCCACGGAGTTCACCCACGCAGAACGTGTTCGACTCGCTCAACTTGCCCAAGAGGAACGCTCTTGGAATCCTCTCGCGCGAGCAGCAGCAACAAGAGCTCAGGCAGAACTCCACGATGCGCGCCGCTCGCGTTGCGGTTCCGCGGTCGCGAAAGTGATGGGCGAGTTTGAAGAGCGTGCCGTTCCGCAGATCGCCATGCGCGTGGCCGCCGAAGAGCACCGCTACCGCCAATTCGCCTCCACGTCACTTGACCTTGAAGGGCAAATGCGTGACGCGCGTACGGCCCTTCGCGACCGCATACCCCAGGCGGAGCACCGTCTTGAACGCGCTGGGGTTTCGCAGCTTGTGGATTGCAATCTCAATGCGAATCTCAAGCGGCTTTCAGCTGCCATCGATCGTCAGTATCAGGTCCTGCCAGAGGCTGTACGACGCGACGTCGAATATGGCATCCGCCGCGAGCTGCGTGACCGCGCTCGGTCGCGAGAGTCGATATCGATGCGGAGCCGATAGTGCTCGGCTTGATCTATATCTTCGCAACCGCCAAGCCGATCTCAATGCGCCGGCTTAGCGTGCTTTTCGTTTTTGTGCTGATTTCAGCTAGTCTCGTGCTCCGCGTTCTACACGTCAGGACCCCAGGCGGGGCGCTGTTAACCGCAACCTTAGTTACGTTGTTCGTTTGGAGCACTCCGCTCTTGCACTTAATGCACGCCACCGTAAGCCGTCGCGCGCTATCATTGGATGCGCTTCGGCAGGTCTCAGGGTTTGTGTGCTGGACTTACGGATTTGTAATCGCTGCCATGCCCATAGTCGCAGTCTCAGCGATTGTGAACCCGACGCAAAGTCTTCATCTAGCACTCCCTCGATTGTTAGTGATAGCTGCCATCGTCGCCCTTGCGCCGACCACGTTCATTCCTAGGCCGCAGTTGCCACGATCGCGTGGCCAAGCTGCCCGCGGTCCTCGTATGGCTCGAAGACAAGTTACACGGGCTATTCCGAATAACCGGGACGGACGGGCATAGCCGTGCCAAGTCGATGCTCCGAGCGGCGCCGCTCCCTGGATCGTACTAAGGCCCAGTCGGTACGCCCGTCGATTAATAGACGTGCGGCACCGTCGAGGATCAGTCCGTCACTCGCCGATAGCAGCGTTGAGAATAATCATGTCCTCGGCTTCGATTGTGCCGGCCGATTGAAGCCGATTTTTTCATGCTGTCCTTGAGATCACGGGGCCGCTCCGCCTCGTCAAGACAACGACTGGGCCGGACTCGCGGGCAAACTGCGAGCTGCCAGTGCGCCGTCCAACGGGCCACCGTGGGTGCGGAGGAACCCGGAAGCATTCCGCTAGGCCATGCGTGGCTATATTAGTTGAAGCGGCTTCCAAGAGGTGGATCAACGGGGTCGCAGGGCGGTGAGTGATGGGTTGGAATCGGCAATCTTCAATCGCTCCTTGCAGGCTTGGAGCTTCTCTTCCCAAACCACAATAGCTTCGCGTAAGGCGAAAATTTCGTTATTGGTCGCGATATCGCTGATCGCCGCTTGAGTGCTGGCAATTGCATAATAGAGAAGGTCGTTGGGATCGCTAACCTGCGTTTCGACATCGTCGACCTGGCCGCCATTAATTGCCAGATTGTTTATGAGAGCGAAGGGAAGGCCGTGCTTCTCCTGACTCAGGAAGTGTAGGGAATAAAAAAGCTTCCACTCAGCGATTTCGTGAGTTTGCTGTTCGAGTTCGCCGCGCTTCAGTCTCGTGGCGTTCGTTGCGTGCCACTCCTTCAGCCAATCTCTGATGAGATCTTTGAGCATCGCCTTGGGCTTAGGGGCCGACCAGTCATGTTCATGAAGCGTTCCGAACTTTTTACACTCATGCTTTCCAGGGCACGGCTTCAGGAGCGCTGGAAATTTCGCGCGCGCCGCATTAACCTGACTCCTTAATAACTCACTTGTGTGTTCAAAACCAGCTCGCTTTTCTGGATTGAGTTCGATCTGCGAGCTTTTCTCGGCCATTCTTAGTTGCGTGACAGGGTGGGACGCCATAAAGAGCGTTGCGGCAAATTCGTGCTTCTGAAAATACAGCAGCGACAAAATAAACTCAAACTGCTCCCGAAGAAGCGCGGTTGCCTCTCGGCCTTGACCGTGCCGGGCAAGTGTTAATATAGCTCGGGTCACACGATAAATCTTTCCGGCGAAGAAAGCTCCGCACATTTGTGCCATCCTGCGTTCGGCGCTGTTTGCTCCAAGATCAATTGCAAGGCGCACCTTGCGCAACAACTCGAGGGCTTGGTTCCCGAGGGTCAGCAGCTCCTCGTCTTCAGTGGGGTCGGCACCATCGAAGGCTTCTATGTACTGCGGTGCTCCATTCCGCGGGCTCGACTCATTAAAGCTCATAGCGACTTGCATTCTCCGAGCGACGTCTTTCTAACTGGCCTTCTCTCTCGCCTCGAAGACTTTCAAGACCCTAATAGCGAACAGAATGCGGATGCGATACTACTCTGAAACCCGCGGGCTGCGCGACGGAATTGAAGTCGACGCCCTGCGTGTGATTGTGCGCGATCTGTATCTCGATCTGAAAGAAAACGGTCTTCTCACGGAGTGGCTGGGTGATTACTGCTGCGATGAAGGCGACATACCCGGTACCGCCGGGCGTGACCCGGGGAGAGCCACAGTCTTCGAAATTGGGCGATCAGACATTTGGCCTCCAGATCCGGTCGAGGGAGGATGGTCCGAAGACGCGATCTTTGACTTTCTTCCATTTCTCGGGTCTAAGGTATCCTTACCAGTTGAAGGGTCCGGGCGCTATCACAGTTTCAACAACTGCGGCTGGCACGAGCAAAGTTTCCCACACGAGCCGGCGCGCAGCCAGTTCATCGATCGCGTAAACCGGATGCTGACGCGTTTTGGAAGCGGTTGGGAGATGAAAGGCGATTTAGAGATTGTAGAGAGGGCACCACTCGGGTTGGATGACCTGCTTGAACCTAAACTGCCCGGCGCCACTGAAGCGCTTCAGATTCGAGTGCGAGGTGCAATTGCAAAGTATCGTCGTCGGCACTCTGATCGCATAGATCGGCGGGACGCGGTTCGGGACCTTGGCGACGTGCTTGAGCCTCTTCGCAAAGAGGCTACTAAGCACCTAAGCAAGGACGAGGCGGACCTGTTCAACATTCTCAATAACTTTGGATTGCGACACAACAACGAGTCCCAAAAGGATGATTACGATGCGATCTGGCTTTCGGGGCTGTTTTATCACTATTTGATGATGATCGACGTATTGACACATTCGATAGAGCGATCCGCGCTGCAAGCAGCAAATTGAGAGTATGCTTGCGAACGTGCGGGTTAAGTTATGACGCGCTTTCTTAAGCTGGACCGACAAGATCCGTATCGCCTCTTCCTTTCGGCCATCGAGGTCTCGAGACTTGCGATGAGCAATGCGTATTATGCTGCGTTCGACGCCTACCAGCGTTGTACGAGTTGCTTCGGGAGCACGAATGGTCGCAAATCGATCGGCCTTTGCTCCGACGACGAACATAACCGAATGAGCAGCTAAGAATGAGCCCAACTCGTGGCCGTTCCATTTCCAAAGGTTCCTTTCGCTGAGTTTTAGGTGCTGCAGCGAGTCGAAACCGTAGCCGGTCGCGCCACTACCAGTTACAGTGATATGTGCGCCAACACCTGGGGCCGACTGAATGACGGCCGTTGCGCGCGCAAGCGTCATCACCATTAGAAAAGACGAAATGGTTACCAATATGTTGCGCCCCGCTTTCTCTTTGCCGGGAGTCGCGAAAGTCGGCAATTGTTCTAGAGGCCATGACAACGAACGCGGTGGCGGAGTNNCTCTAAATCGCAATCTCAAACTGAATGATGATTTCAGAGTCGCGCCCTGCCCGACTCCTAAGGAATGCCCGATTTGAGAGCACCCATCGCCAAGGACCGGGATGGAATCCGATAAACGCGCTAAGACCAGGGGGGAATTCTTTCCGACACGAAGTCCCGCGATATGCTCACCGCTTCGAGGAGGATCGATCATGGTCACACGACCTTTTTTGTCTCAAAAATTTAGATTCTCTACTCTTGCATCAGCGCTTATTGGCTTCTCTCTTCTGCTGACGGCTTGCAGCCAGTCAACTGCGTCAATCCCACGATCTGGGGTTGCCTCATACGGCGCGATCGACCGGGTCGCGCCCACACGATTTCGGAAGGGCGGCACGACTGGTGAGACCATAAGCGTCGATATGCGCCAGTNNCTTCTAGTGGCACTAAAGAGAACCACTGCATGATTGGCTTTGAGGACTCTGCTGGCGAATTCCAAGGCCAGGGAAATAAAGGCTCCGGTGTTAGCTGGATCGCGATCACAAGCTTCCAGCACAAGAAGAAGATTTATGGCGCGTCCGACCAGTATATTGGTGTCATTCGCAATTGGACGGGGCCGGCATCGACTGCCTACAAGGACATCCTCCGTTGCTTTTCGACGCCGAATCAGGCATGTGGAGTCCCTTCAAGCGCTTCCATTCCGCTAAACGGTGTGCCTTACCTAATTCAGTATCTTCCGGTGGTACCCTTAAAAAATCTAAACGCTGCCGAAAATTCCGCTGGCGTACCGACTGGGCCTATAGTGGGCGCTCTGCTGACCACGCCGCCAGCATCGACGACTACGGACGACTACTGGAACTTTGGCATAGTGAAAATAGGTCAGAGTTCAGACACAAAGAGTTGCACGAAACAACCTCCTCCTTACACGACAGACCAGACAAAAAATCTGGTTGTCTACGTAAAAAATGTTCCGTTTGGCGGAAACATCGGCACTCAAGACGCGATTGTTATTGATGGATTTGCGTGCCAGAACAGCCCGAGATGCCACATGGAGCGATATTTTTATGTCAAAGGATATGGACAAGTGCGCGCT
>PKWF01000225.1 GCA_003133185.1 Vulcanimicrobiota bacterium
GACAAGCCGAACGAGCCTGTGCCGACGCCCCCGCCGGGTACGCGCATTGTTTGGCGTTGGTGCGCACCGACATTCACGGGCTGATCGGTCCGAATACACCTGCTGGATACTCACCTGCCGATTTACAATCGGCGTACAACCTCACAAAGTACAGCTCGGGTAACGGCGGCGGGGAAACCATCGCAGTCGTGGACGCGTACGACGATCCCGACGCGGCAGCGGATTTGGCGGTCTATCGCTCCGCATACGGACTGCGGCCGTGCACGTCGGCCAACCACTGCTACACGAAGAAGGCGTTCAGCCTGCAGGGCAACGCCGGTTGGGGAGAAGAAGAGTCCGTTGACCTCGACATGGTTTCGGCGATCTGTCCGAACTGCAAGATTTTACTCGTTGAGGCGGCCAACAACGACATCAGCAGCCTCGCGAGCGCGGAAAAGTACGCAACCGCTCACGCGGACTACGTCACCAATAGCTGGAGCGGCAACGAAGGCTCGAGGGCGTACGACGACGACTTCAACGTCAGCGGTGTCGCGATTACCGCGGCAACCGGAGACAATGGTTATAACAAAACCGCGCAGTGGCCCGCCATTCTTCCAACCGTGACCGCCGTCGGCGGAACGACGTTGTCGTCCTCCAAGCCCCGCGAGGAGACCGCGTGGTCGTACGCCGGGAGCGGCTGCAGTCATGTCTACGCAAAACCGAGCTTCCAGCGCGACCTGGACACCGGCTGTTCCGACCGTGCGCAAGCCGATACGTCGGCCGATGCCAATCCAAATACCGGCGTTGCCGTCTACGATACCGATAACGAAAGCGGCTGGCTCGTTTTCGGCGGGACTTCCGTCGCGGCGCCGATCATCGCTTCGGTCTTCGCTCTTGGCGGTAATAGGGCGAACAACAACGACACGCACCTTTACGGCCACAAGTCGAGCCTCAACGACGTCAAGAGCGGGCAAAACGGCGACTGCGGCAAGCCGCTCTGCGAGGCCGGTCCGGGCTGGGATGGGCCGACGGGGCTGGGGACCCCCAACGGCATCGCCGCCTTCTGATCGAAGCCCTTATTCGGCCGATTTCGTTGTCGCGGGGGGNNTTCAGCGATGAGGTTTTTTTCAGGAATGACGGCGCTGGTCGCGGTGATGCTGCTCGTCGGCGGTGCCTCGATCGCACCGGTGGCGGCCCAAGACTATGGAGTTCCCGCGTACACGACGTGGCAGCCGGGTTGGGACTCGTATCAGTTCGATAAGCACCACGTGATCCTGGGGACCGTCGCCTCGTTCGCGCCGTATCGCTTGACCGTGGCACGCCATAACGGCAACGTACAGACGGTGGATCTCAAGCACGGCACGGTCATCTTTCCGACTGGTGCCACGCCTACGACGGGAGAGCGCGTCGCGCTCGTCGGCTATTATAGCAGCGGCACGTTCATCGCCAACCGCGTAATTCTACATCCTTAGCACGGGCCTCGCGACCGCGCCGCCTGCGCTGGCGCAGGTGGCGCACCGGTTCGTGGAAACGACTGGAGGCATCGTCGGGTTCCGGCTGCATCGAGTCCTTGACGTGCACGCCGGTTTCTCACACCGCCACGAAGATCTCGTCATGACGGGCATCTATCAAGACGGAACGACGGTCAAGGTGCGCATCGTCAGCTACACGATCAATGGAAAGCCGGCCAGTGCTTCGGCCGATGCGGCGATGACGAAAGCTTTCGAGCATCCCAAACCCGGCACCGCATTCCAGCCGCCCTTCGATCCGCGGTATACCGGCGGATACTCCTACCGTACGGCCGGTCCCTCGACGATCGCCTTTGCATCCGGCGTCCGCGATGAGGCGCACGGAAGCGGAACCTTTGCGTACGACGCGAGCCACGACGTCGTCTGGTACGCGTATCAGCCGAACGCGCTGCCGCCGCATGCGACTTTCGGGACGATCCTCGATCAGCGTTCCGAGGTCTTGCCGAACTATTGGGCTGTCACGCACGAGACCCAGCAGTATAAAGGTCACTACGGGCCCTTCGCCGGCGCGGGGCTGCAAGAGGCCGACTATTCCGGCTTTAGTCGCTTCCCGAACCTGGAGAGCGCGCTCCGTTCCCTCTAAGAGGCGGGAAGGCTTTGCGCCCCCCGCAGAAAACCGTGAGAAGCAGAGGAGAAGAGCATGCCCGATTTTCTGAAGACGTTGTTTGTGAACCCACCCACCTTCGAAGGCTTCGACGGCGGCGCGGGATCGCGGTATCAATGTCGCCGCGAGGTGCGGTCGTTCTGGTATCCCACGTGGCTGGCGCAACCGGCCGCGATGGTACCGGGAAGCCGGCTGATCGACGCGCCGCCCGACGGTCTGACGTTCGATCAGGTCGCCGCGGCTGCGAAGGATTACGAATGCATCATCCTCCACACCAGCACTCCGTCGTTTAACAACGACGCTCGCTTCGCGGCGCGCGTCAAGCAAGAGAATCCCAAGGCACTGGTCGGCCTCGTCGGTGCGCACGTCGGCGTGCTGCCCGAGCAGTCGCTGCGGCTTGCGCCGGCTGCGGACTGGGTCAGCGTCGGTGAGTTCGACTACACGTGCGTCGAGGTCGCATCGGGCAAACCGATTAGCGAGATCGACGGCGTTGCCTACCGCGAGAACGGCCAGATCGTGCGAACGCCCGAGCGCCCGATCATCATGGACATGGAAGCGTTTCCGTCGGTGCTTGACGTCTACCGCCGCGATCTGACGATCCCAAACTATTTCAACGGCTACTTGCAGCATCCGTATCTCTCGTTCTATACGGGACGCGGCTGCAAGTCGAAATGCACCTTCTGCCTCTGGCCGCAAACGATCGGCGGCCATCTCTACCGCTTCCGCAGCGTCGACAGCGTCGCGGCCGAGATGATCCGAGCAAAGGCGATGTTCCCCGAAGTCAAAGAGTTCTTCTTTGACGACGATACGCTCACCGATAATATTCCGCGTGTTGAAGAGGTGGCGCGACGCTTGGGCCCGCTCGGCCTCACCTGGTCGTGCAATGCGAAGCCGAACGTCCCACGCGCGACGCTCGAGGTGATGAAGGCCAACGGCTTGCGGCTCTTGCTAGTCGGCTATGAGTCGGGCAACCAGCAGGTGCTCAACAACATGAAGAAAGGCACGCGTCTCGACATCATCCGCCGCTTCGCAAAAGACTGCCACGAGCTAGGCATCAAAGTGCACGGCACGTTCATTCTCGGCATGCCGGGCGAGACGCCGGAGACGATCCACGAGACGATCGACTTCGCTTGCGAGATGGATCCGGAGACGATCCAAGTCTCGCTGGCCGCGCCGTATCCCGGAACGTATCTCTACAAACAAGCACAAGAGAACGGCTGGCTCGAGGCGCAGAGCGAAGAACTGGTCGATACGCACGGCGTGCAGCACGCGGCGCTCAACTATCCCGGCTTGAACTCGACCATGATGTTCGAATCGGTCGACGAGTTCTACCGGCGCTTCTACTTCCGGCCGCGCAAGATGTTCTCGCTCCTGGGCGGCATGATCGGCGATCGTCAAGTGATGAAGCGGCGCGTGCGCGAAGGCGTGGAGTTCTTCCACTTCCTGCGCGAACGCCGGCGCGAAACTGCCGCGGCATCGGCGGAGAGCGTCGCGGCGTCTACCTAACGCGCCTCAGGTGCGCAGCGTTAGGATCGAAATGCTATACGCCGGGAGCGTTAGCGGTACGGTCGTTCCGACCGTGCCGAGGCTCCGGCTAACCGGGCCGATCCAGCGGTTCTCTTTCGATTTGTCGTACTGCGTTTTACCGTAGACCGACAGCGTTGCCGTAAAGCTCGTCTTTCCCGAACCGCTCAGACGCGCGTCGATTGCGGTGGCCTTTAGCGTGTTGTTGAAGAGCACGAACGCGTAGCCCTTCGTTTGCGCGAAGCCGTACGCGCGCACGTCGGACGAGAGCGACCGCGGCACGGTGACGGCGCGCACTTTCGACCCCGCGGGAACTTCTGAGGCGAAGAGCGCCGTCACGCGAGCGGTCGGGAAAGCCGTTCCGCCCGGAATCTTCGGCGTGTTGGCGCAGCCTTCGTACGGATCCGGCAGGCCGTCGGAGAACAGCCCCTCACTGCCGAAGTGCTGCCAGCCGTAGAGCTTCTTCGAATAATCGCCGGTCTCGTCGCAACTTCCGTAGGCGAGCCACCACGTCGCCATCGGAACGCCGGCTTTGAGCAGCGTGCCGAGCATTTGCCCCAAGAACAACCCGTTGACGATCGAAACCGATTGCTTCCCTTCGTTGCCGGCATCGTTGTTGAACTCGCCGAGATAGATCGGGACGCTCTTAGCCACGCCGGCGGCCGTCATCTGTTTGCGAAGGCCTGCGAGGTCGCTCGCAAAATTGTCGATCGCCGGGCCGAGAAGGAACGAATCGCTATCGACGTTGTATTGCGGATAATAGTGCAGNNTCGTTCGGCGTATCCACGACGACGCCGAGTTTGGCTTGCGGATTGGCTTTTTTTACGGCGGGATAGTAGCCCGTGCGAACGGCGTTCGAGTACGTCACCGGATCGTGCGGTTTGGCGTGCAGATCGTACTCCCACGATCCGTACACTTCATTGCCAACCGTCCAATACTCGGCGCGATACCCGTGGCTCTTGGCCTCGGCCACCCAAGCGGCCGCCTCACTCGGCTCGCCGCCGCCGTTGCACGCGGGATTGCTTCCGTAGTTCAGCGTGACCGCGACGTCGATGTCCAACGGGGCCGAAACATCGGTCATCAAGTGATCGAACGTCGCTCCTGGTGTGACGTAGCCCATCTTGTCGCAGATGGTGCCGCCGTTTTCCCAATGATACGCGTCGGATTCCGAGCCGCCCGGAAAACGCACGAGTTCGATCCCCGTCTTGCGCAGCGACGGATTGACGAACGATTGCCTGAAATCGTACCAGGTAACGATCGATGCACCGTAGGCATCGGGTGCGACGGCGGGCCCGCTGGAGCGCGCGTTCGCGACGATCCCCGGCATCACTATGATGACGTCGTCGTCGGCGCTCGGCACCACTTCGATCACGATGCAGTTCGACCTCGACCGCAACATCGACGGCGC
>PKWF01000068.1 GCA_003133185.1 Vulcanimicrobiota bacterium
GACCTTCGGGTTATGAGCCCGACGAGCTACCGGACTGCTCCACCCCGCGGCGACCGACTTACTTACGACGAGCCCGGTTTTGCCCCTGCCGGCGCCGAAAGCGGGGCGAATGGCCCCCGGTGCGCTCGCGAAACGGATTCCGAAAATTCACCTGCACTGTCATCTCGAAGGAACGCTGCGCCCGGCGACCTTCGTCGAGTTGGCCGCAAAGCACGGCGTTGGGCTGCGGTACCGGCCGAGCAACGCTGGGGGTGAGGCTGGGAGCCAGGGTGATCCAGCGGATCCGTATCGGTTTGAAGGTATGGGGGAGTTCTTGTACCTCTTTGCGGCGGTCAGCCGGTCGCTACGCGAGCCGAGCGACTATGCCAGGCTGGCGGCCGAGTTTGTCGACGACGCGCTGGCGCAGGGCGTCATCTACGGCGAGCTCTTCGTTTCGCCGCCGGTTTGGTCGTTCTTCAATCCCAGCCTCGACGTACGCTCGACGATGGAAGCAATCGTCAGCGAACTCCGGCGAGCGCGGCCGCGCGCGATCTTCCGGCTCTTGCCGGACCTCACTCGAAACTTCGGCGAAGCCAAGGCGATGGAAACCGCACGAGCAATGGCGGCGATGACCGACCTGGACGTCGTCGGGGTCTCGCTCGGAGGAGACGAAGTACGCTTTCCGCCACGTCTCTTCGCCGAGCCCTTCGCTTACGCGCGCTCGCAGGGGCTGCATTGCGTCGCGCACGCCGGCGAAGTGGGCGGAGCCGCAAGCGTACGCGATGCCGTCGAACTGTTGGGCGCGGAGCGCATCGGCCACGGTATCCGTGCGCTGGATGACCCAGGGACGGTCGAGGTACTTGCGTCGCGTGGCATACCGTTGGAAATCTGTCCGACGTCGAATCGCCTGACGGGTGCGGTTCTGATCGATCACCCTCACCCGTACGTCGATTTCGATCGGCTGGGCTGTGTGGTAACCATAGATAGCGATGATCCCGCACTCTTTGACACGTCGATTACGGGGGAATACGAGCTCGTCGAAAGCACCGCAGGGCCGGCCGCACTCGAACGCTACGTGCGAAATGCGATCGAGGCGACGTTTGCACAGCCCATCGAGAAGCAGAGCATGCGCGCGCACCTCGACCGGGCCGTCGCGGAACTTCACGAGCGATCGAGTAGTTAGAGCTTCTATGCCCGGACACTCGCACTCTCACTTCGCGGAATCGTTCGAGATGTACATGAAGGCCATCTATCGCCTCGAACGAGAGGGCCCCGGGGTGACGACGTCGGCGCTGGCGACGGAGCTGGGAGTCGCGCCCGCCAGCGTTTCGGGCATGCTCAAAAAGCTCGTCACCGATGGATACGTCGAACATGAAGTACGCGGCGACATCAAGCTTACGCGAAAAGGCTTGGAGGTCGCCGTGGGTGTGGTACGGCGCAACAGGCTGGCGGAGCGTTTGCTTACCGACGTTTTAAAGATGCCGTGGGACGAGGTCTACGCCGAAGCCTGCATCCTCGAGCACGCCATTACCGAGCGCGTCGAGGAGCGTCTGGTGGCGGCGCTCGGCGACCCGCGCACCTGTCCTCACGGCCATCCGATTCCGCCAAAAGATCTCACGGAGCCGGTGCGAACGGGCAGCCCGCTGGCGCAAGTCGAGCCGGGGAAGCGCGTGACGGTCTCAGGCGTGACCGAGCAGATGCCGGAGATCCTGCGCTATCTCGGTCAGGTTGGATTGCGCCCCGGCGTTAAACTGCGCGTGATCGACAAGGCGCCCTTAGGCGGCCCAATAACGATCGAGGTTTCTGGAGCGCGTCACGCGATCTCGCTGGAGCTGGCGCGGACGGTCATGATCGCGTGATCACTCGTTTTTTGATCGTCGTTAACTTCCTCGCTTTTCTTTGGGAGTTGTCGGTTGGCGGTTCCAGCGTGCTCGGGAGTTTCGATAGCCCCGGCGCCCAGCGGGTTCTCGAAGAGGCCGCGTTGATTCCCGCTGCCGTGTTGCAGTATGGGCAATGGTGGCGCATCGTGACCGGAGCCTTCCTGCACGGCGGGTTGATTCACATCGGCGTCAACATGCTGTCGCTCTGGTTTCTCGGTCGTTTCATCGAGTATGCACTGGGTTCGTGGCGGATGCTGCTCGTCTATATGGTGTCGCTGGTGGTTTCGGGGTTGGGAGTCGTCTACTTTAGCAACCCCATGACGCCGACGCTCGGCGCGAGTGGAGCGATCTTCGGGCTCTTCGGGGCGCTCTTCGCGATCGGGTTCAAGCTGGGCAAACCTGGAATGGATTTGGTGCGGTCGAACATCGGAATTCTCGTCTTGAATCTCATCATCACGTTTACGGTTCCCTCGATCTCTTGGCAAGCGCACGTGGCGGGTCTCTTGGCCGGCTTCGTACTCACCTACGCGATCTACTATCCTCCGAGACGCGTTGCGCCGGTCGTTGTCGAAAACTCGACGGGCCGTACGTTAGAAACGCAGTACGAATCGCCCCACGATCGGCAGCATTGGACGCGATGACGCTGGATCGGATCTTCGGATCCGGCGGACCCTTCGCGCAAAATCTGCGCGATTTCGAACTGCGCACGGGGCAGCTGCAGATGGCGCAGCTGGTCGAGCGCGGCATCATGGAAGGCATGCACACGATCGTCGAGGCGGGTACCGGCGTCGGGAAGTCGCTTGCGTATCTCGTACCGGCGCTGCGCAGCGGCAAGAAAGTCGTGCTCTCCACGGGGACGATTGCTTTGCAAGAGCAGTTGGTTCAAAAAGATATTCCGTTGGTGGAAGCCGCTCTCGGCATCCCCGTGCGAGTCACGCTGCTCAAGGGACGCTCGCACTATCTCTGCCGGCAAAAGTTCGAG
>PKWF01000149.1:0-20558 GCA_003133185.1 Vulcanimicrobiota bacterium
CAGCGCCATCGTTCCACCCAGGCAGAGTCCCGAGAGATTGACTTGGGGCGCGCCGGTGATCTCTTGCACGGCATCGAGCGCCGCGAGGATCCCGTCGCGCAGATAGTCATCCATCGTGAGCTGCGATTGCGTCACGTCGGGATTGCGGTATGAGATCATGAACGTCTGGTGCCCGTGTTGCACGGCCCATTCGACGAACGAGCGTCCGGGCGCTAAGTCCATGATGTAGTACTTGTTGATCCACGGCGGGCTGCAGAGCAGCGGCACCGCGTGAACTTGAGGTGTCTGCGGCTCGTACGCGATCAGTTCCATCAGGTCGTTGCGCATGACGACGCGCCCCGGCGTAGCCGCAATATTGACGCCCAGCTCGAAGCCCGAACGATCGACCTGGCGGGGATAACCGCCGTTGTTGGCAACGTCGTCCAAGAAGTTTTGCAGCCCTTTTACAAGGCTGAGCCCCCCAGTCTCCGTCGCCTCTTTGACGACGCCCGGATTGAGCCACGGGATGTTGCTAGGAGCGAAGGCGTCGCACATCAGCTGCATGGCGAAGCGCGCCTTGTTGCGCGTCGCTTCGGGTAAGCGCGACGAGGAAACGAGCTGCAACGCCGCGTCGGTGCGAGCGCGATAATCTTCCACGACGCCGGCAAGAATCGGGTTCGCGCTCCACTCCTGGTCGACAAAACGCTTGTCGCCGGGGAATGGTGAGGCGGATGGTGCCTCGCCGCTGAGACGGCGCAACATGTTGAGGCCGACGTTTTGCTCGGCTAGCGCCAAACCGGTCAGCCACGTGCTCATCCTCATCGGATCCGTCATTACGTCGGCGATGACGGCGCGCAGCGCGTCGGTCAAGGAGGCGGGATCGAGCCCCGTGATGTCGATGCCGTACTTCAGCTCTTCGGGAGCGATGTTGTCGGTTATCACATGTACCAGCCGCCGTTGATGTTGTAGACGGCGCCCGTGATGTAGCCCGCTTTCTCGTCGAGCAGGAAACGCACGAGGCGCGCGACTTCTTCGGGCTGTCCGAGCGCCCGTACCGGCGTCTGCGCGATCGCGTTCTCGATTGCCGCCTCGGGCATCGCTTTGGTCATATCGGTATCGATGAAGCCGGGCGCTACGGCGTTGACCGTGATGCCCCGCTTGGCGACCTCAAGCGCAACGGTCTTGGTGAGGCCGAGCAAACCGGCCTTGGCCGCGGCATAGTTGGCCTGCCCGAAGTTTCCGGCCTCGGCGACTACCGAGCTCACGTTGACGATACGCCCAAAGCCTCGCTCGACCATCGTATCGAGCACTGCCTTTATCATAAAAAAAGGCCCTGACAGATTGACCTGTAGGACCTTTTCCCATTCCTCGACCGTCATCTTTCGAACGGTGTGGTCGCGAGTGATCCCCGCGTTGTTGACCAGAAAATCGATGCGACCGTGCTGCTGCAGCACGGCGGCGACCGCCTCCCGACATTCGTCGTAGATACTTACGTCGCTTTGATAAAAATGAATTTTCGAGGCCGCTCCATTGAGCCGCGCCGCCAAGTTGTGCGTGCGCTCCCGGTCTTCGGGCAAGCCAAGTACGGCCACGGTCGCGCCGTCCTCCGCAAGAACCGTGCTGATTGCGCCGCCGATGCCACGAGCTCCGCCGGTCACAATGCCGACGCGTCCACTGAGAGATAAACTACTCACGCGCTAGATTTACCCAACTCTCGCCTGCTTTACCTTCTCCGAGTATCATGGTGAGCGCGCATTGTCAGCTTGAGCGCCCCTATTGTCATGGTGAGCCTGTCGAACCATGACCGCGAGCGATAACGGCGGGCATTACATATCCAAGCCGCCGTTGATGGCGTAGACCGCTCCGGTAATATACGAGGACTCGTCCTCTAAAAGGAACCGGACGACGCGCGCGACTTCTTCCGGACGTCCGAGCCGGCGCTGTGGAATCTTCTCGACGACTTTCGCCAGCGCAGCCTCGGGGATTGCGGAGACCATTTCGGTGGCGATGAAGCCGGGCGCGACGCAGTTGACCGTGATGCCCTTTTGCGCCATCTCGAGCGCCAAGCTTTTCGAAAATCCGAAGAGGCCCGCTTTGGACGCCGCATAGTTCGCTTGACCGACGTTACCCGTCTCGCCGATAACGGAGCTGATGTTCACGATGCGCCCCGAGCCGCGCTCGATCATGTGCTCGAGTACCGCCTTGGTCATCTGGAACGCGCCCGAGAGATTGACGTCGAGCACCTGGCGCCAGTCGTCGACGCTCATCTTCCGAACCGTNNTGGCGACGCGGTTGCAATCTTCAGCCTGATCGACGCGCCCTTGATGAATCGAAACCTTCGCGCCCTTCTCGTGCATCGCGCGCGCAAATGTTTCCGCGCTCTCTTTGCCGCGGCTGTATCCGGCGGCGACCGATGCCCCGCTCAGTGCCAACATCTCCGTGATGGCCGCACCGATACCGCGCGCACCACCCGTCACCAACGCTACACGACCTTCGAACACCAGGGCCTCCCTTGCCGTCTCTGTTGAGGCAACTGAGTTTCGGCTTACGGTCGCGGTGTCATCCTATTTGAAGCGGCCTGCGAGCCAGGCCGCCACGTCGTCGGCCGCAGCAGCCAAGACCGACCCGTGAGTCGCACCGATATAAGCCCTGAACGAAACCGGCGTGCCCTTGCGCGCTAAGCTATCGCGCAGCGCAAGCGTGCTCTCCGGGACGATGAGCCGATCTGCGCCCCCTTGCACTAATAAAGTCGGCACCGAAATCCGAAAGTTCACCGGGTCGTTCGCGAGGAGATCTCCGTAAAGCGCTTCGATGGCCGCTTCTGCTTGCGGCCGAAAGATCGTGCGCGGAACGATCCGCGCCCAATCGGAGCTTCGCTCGATCTCGGGAAGACAGTGGCGCTGGAGGTCCGGCATAAGCCGCAACGCCTCCGGCTCTAGCATTTCAGACGGAACGATCCGCGGATCGACCGTCGAGAAACCCTCGATCAATAGCCCCACGATTGCAAGACCATCATTTGGCGTGTCGTTGCGCGTCTCGTTGAGCAGCATGTTTTCCGCATACGAGAACGGAGCGTAAGAAACGGCGCCGATCAGGTCGAGCTCCGGCGCGATTCGCTGCCCGATCGCGGCGGTCGCGAGCGCAGCGGCACCGCCTTCAGAATGTCCCATTATGACCCACTTTCGCCCGATCTGCGGATCGATTTCGCGCGAAGCCCTCACGATATCGGTGATGTCGAACGCCAACGAGGCCCCCACGAGGTAGGGATGAACGCCAGGCGTCCCGTTGCCCTCGTAGTCGGTCTGCGCGACCGCATAGCCGCGCGCCACGAACCCGTCGAGCATCCGCTGCTCGATGTTCGGCTCGGACGAACGCGAGGGTGCACACTCGGGCGCGTTGCCAACGGTTCCATGGGCCCAGCTAAGCAATGGCCACCCCTGCGGCGGCGGTACGCCGTGCGGAACGGCAAGCGTGCCGGAGAGGGCCACGGCCGCACCGCTACGGGAGATAGTCTCGTAGATCACGCGATAGTTTGCCGCCGCCGACGGCAGCGCCGCGCCGTCGTTGAAGCGGCGCGCCCAAACGACCGATCCCTCCACATTCGAAGGCAGTGGATTCGGCGGGTTGTAGAATGCATCGCCGGGTGGCCCGGTGGGAATGGTTGCGGAGGCACCGCTCGCGGTCGCCGTTGCGAGCAGCAACAGAGCGGGCGCGACGACCCAGCCAAGACGCATTTTCTTGCAGAACGAACGTCTTAAGACGTGTGTGACAACTCCAGGACCCTGCGCTCGAGAAGCGTAACCCTCAAGTCACTTTTCCCGTTGAGAAAGGACCGTAAATCATGCGCGTATTTTTCGTCTCGCTTTGCGCCGTCGCTCTTGCGGCTTTCATTTCATTTCCGGCTCTGGCGAGGGCGGCGGACACGATGCCGACCGGCGAAATGGCCGGCTTCAGCAATTTGCTCGGCGCACCGTGGACCTGCACGAGCCAAGTGCCCGCGATGCATGGAATGCCTGCGCACACCGATCAGGTGACGGTCACGTTCGATCTCGCACCGCACAACGTAATTCACGACCACGTTGCGGGAGCGAATTACATGGGCGACACCTATTTTGGCTACAGCTCGAGAATGAGCAACTACTGGACCACCAGTGCCGACAACGAGGCTTCCTATGGCATCGCAACCTCCACAGATGGAAAGGTCTTCACCGGCACGATGCACATGGGAATGATGGCAATGGACGTTACGACCACGTACGGGAACTCGGGCGCCAATGGCATCAGCATGACGCAAGTAATCTCGGGCGGCGGACAGCAGGCCACGCTCAGCAGCAGTTGCACGCGCTAGCAGCGTAACCGCCCGACAACCGAAATGCGCGTCACGGTAATCGGCGCGTCCGGATTCATCGGTCATCGCCTGAGCTCCGCCTTGCGTGGCCGTGGGGACGAAGTCGTCGAGGCGAGCCTTCGCAACGTCGATGCCACAACGCAGGCATGCGCAGGCTCCGACGCAATCGTGCAGCTCGCGGGCGCTCCGGTGATAACGCGATGGACCGCTCGAGCCAAGGACGAGATTCGCCGTTCGCGCGTCGACGCAACGCGCGCGCTCGTGGAAGCTCTCTCCCAACTCCGTGCGCGCCCGCCGGTCTACGTAAGCGCTTCGGCGGTCGGCTATTACGGCGCGAGCGAGACGGCGACGTTCACCGAGTCCAGTCCACCGGGAAACGATTTCCTCGCCAAAGTCTGCGTCGATTGGGAACGCGAGGCGTCGCGCGCCGGCGAACTCGGGATGCGCGTTGCGTGCATTCGAACTGGGATCGTGCTGGGCCGCGACGGTGGTGCGCTCGCGCGACTCCTTCCCATTTTTAAGGCCGGTCTCGGCGGCATTATCGGGAACGGCAGGCAGTGGAGCTCGTGGATCCATATCGACGACGTCGTCGGGATCTATCTTCTCGCAATCGATCGAGCCGAAGGTGCGCTCGACGCTACTGCGCCCGAGCCGGTCCGCAATGTTGACCTCACGTGGGCACTCGCGTCGGCGGTGCACCGGCCCGCCTTCCTTCCAGCGCCGGCGTTCGCGCTTCACCTGATCTTCGGCGAAGGCGCGAGCGTACTCACGACCGGGCAGCGCGTCCTTCCCGAACGCTCGCTATCGCTCGGATACGAGTTTCGCCATCCACAAATCGGCCCAGCCCTCGCCTCCGCGATGTCGCTCTGAGCGTAACGCTCATCCCGAAGATCGCATCTACGCTGTCATATCCGGCGTCTTTTACATCGGGTTTGGCGATAAATTCGACGGTGACGCCGTCACCGGATATCCACCCGGCACCGTGCTCGTGCTTCCCGGAGATACCTGGCATTTCCACTGGGCTAAGTCAGGCGAGTACGTCACGCAAGTTACCGCGATCGGACCGCTCGGCCTCGAATATGCGAACATCGCCGACGATCCGCGCCATGGAGCGGCGGATGTTCCCACCTGACCTACGACGAGGGCCGGGAATCAGATCAGTCGCGCACTAGACGGTTTGCGTCTCGTGGACGCACTCGAAGACGCCCTGGTCCCCTGCTTTCGGTGTGCAGCGTACCTCGACGTGGCGCGAGACGTGATGGTCGTGGACGCAAGCCGACTCCTGGCAGATATTGCCTTCGTCGGCGGGCTTGCACTGTGGGCCCTTATGCTCGTGACTTTCCGTGGTAGTATTCACTTTTGATTCATCCTCCTCAATGTTTATGTCACACAAGTTGCGCCTTTGCGGCGTGATCGTGAAGCGGCCGACGGGGCTTCGGCGGATCGTTAAGCAGTGAGTTCCAGCGCCAGCCGTTCGCAAACGCGTCGATGACGCTGCCGACGTATCGCACGGTGCCTTCGATCGATACATCGGTTGCGCCGGCCATGTGCGGCGTAACGAAGCCGTGCGGTGCGTCCACGAGAGGATCCGAGATCGACGCCGGCTCGTTGCGCAGTACGTCGAGGCCGACGGCGCGGATGCGGCCGCTCTCGAGGGCGGCATTCAACGCCGGCTCGTCGACCAGCGTGCCGCGCGCGACGTTGACGAAGATCGCACCGCGCTTCATCGAAGCGAGCGTCGTCGCATCGATGAGGTTTTCGTTCGCGGGCGTAGCCGGTATACAGAGTACGACGCAATCGGCGCCGGCCATTGCGAGCTTGAGATCGGCGGCCGCGTAGGCGGCGGCATCGTTCGGCGCGTGTTCGGGGTGATCGTCGACGATCGTGAAGTGCACGCCGAACGGGCGCAACCGCGCGACGAGTTCGCGACCGATACCGCCGAATCCAACGATGCAGACGTCCTTGCCGAACAGCGCCTGCGCGGGGCGCTCTAGTTTGACGCTCGGATCGCTTTCCGATTGGAGCGCGAGGCCGAGATCGCGCGACGACGCCATCAACAGGAGGACGGCCCACTCGGCAACGGAGATCGCGTTGCCGGTTTCGCCGGAGGGTGCGAACGAAACCCAGATTCCGAGGGTGCTCGCAGCCTCGACATCGACGCCCTCGTAGCCGGCGCTCGTGGTTTGCACGAGTTCCAGTTGCGGCTGGCTTTCCAGCAGCCTGCGATCGACCTCCCCAGCGCTCAAGAGAATTTGAAAATCGTTTGCCGGAGGCGGCTTGCCTGGATGCCACGTTACGAGTTGGTGATCGGACAAACGGGCGGTCAGATGCTCGAACTCTGACGCTGCGTACGCGCTTTCATCATGCAGAACGGCGATCTTCATCACATCTCTCCCTTACCTGACCCACCCTTCTTACCCTGAAACGCGGGGGAACAGCACGAGCGAGCAGGCTCCCCGCTACCCGAAGCGGCCGCTGATATAATCCTCAGTTCGCCGGTCGCTGGGTTTGGTGAAGAGCTTCGACGTAGCGTCGGCTTCGATCAATCGCCCAACTCCGGTTTCGTCGGCCAGCATGAACGCGGTGACGCTCGAGACGCGCGCCGCCTGCTGCATGTTGTGCGTNNGCGACGACATCAGCTCTTCGATGACCGCCGTGGCGATCGGGTCGAGCGACGCCGTCGGCTCGTCCATCAGTAAAACTTCCGGCTGCGCAGCGACGGCACGCGCGATGCAGAGACGCTGCTGCTGCCCGCCCGAGAGGCGCAGCGGGCTGCTNNCGCAGTTTGTCCTTCACTTCGTCCCAGAGCGCCGCCGATCGCAGCGCGCGCTCGGCCGCCTCCATCTTCCCTTGGCGATTCAAGCCCTTGGGCGCGCATGAGACGGTGTTATCGAAAATCGAAAGCGTCGGAAAGGGGTTGGGCCGTTGAAAGACCATGCCGATGCGACGCCGGATCGCCATCGGATCGACGTCGTTGGCGTAGATGTCGTGCCCGTCCAGCAACACGCTGCCCTCCACGCGCGCATCGAAGCTAATCTCGTGAATGCGATTGAAGCAGCGCAGGAGCGTGGTCTTCCCGCACCCTGACGGGCCGATCAACGCCGTGACCGCCTTGCGGCGAAACGCAATCGTAACCTCGGCGATGGCTTGACGAGTGCCGTAGTAGGCCCCCAGGTCTTGCGTCGCTAAGAGCTCGCCGGCAGCGACGGCGGTCATGCTTCGAGCCCCCGCATCGCGCGACGCAGCATCAGCCGCGCGCCAAGACTGAGCACGAAGACCGCTCCGATCAGCAACAACGCGCCGCCCCATGCCTGTGCCTGCCAGCTCGGATACGGCGAAATGGCGTATGTAAAGACTTGCAGCGCGAGCACCGCCATCGGCCTATTCGGATTGCTCTCCCAAAACTGACTCCCGAATGCGGTGAAGAGCAGCGGTGCGGTTTCGCCGATCACGCGCGCGATTGCTAAGAGCAATGCGGTGATGATCGCCGGCATCGCAGTCGGGATCACGATCCTCACCGTTGCCCGAAAGTTCGACATTCCCAGCGCGAGCGCGCCTTCGCGCACGGTCTGGGGCACCGAGCGAATCGCCTGCTCCGACGTTCTCACGAGCAGCGGCAGCATGAGCATCATGAAGGCAAACGAGGCAGAGAAGGCCGAAAAATGTTTGAGCGGTGCTACGAGCACGGCGTACGCGAACAAACCGATCGCGATGCTCGGTACGCCGGAGAGTACGTCGGAAAGAAAGCGCAGCGCCTCCGGAATCGGTCCGCGCCCAAAGAGCGAGAGATAAATGGCGGTCAGCAGCCCGATGGGAACCGCCATGACGATTGCGATGCCGAGGATGATGAACGTTCCAAGGATCCCGTTTCCGACGCCGCCGCCCGGCACGCCGACCGGATGCGGAAGCTGCGTGAGAAAATCGCGATTGAGCGCACCCGCGCCTTGCACGATGACGTAACACAGGATCACCAGCAGCGATGCCGCTCCGATCATGGCACATACTAGCGCCAGCCCAACTCCCACGCCGCCGACGATGCGGCGCCGGGCGAGGTTGCGGTGCTTAAACGCGCTCTGAGCCACGAACGCTCCAAATCATGAATCGTGCCAGCGCGTTGACCGCCATGCTCACCAAGAAAAGAATCAAGCCCAGCTCGATGAGCGCGCTCGTGTAGATGCTGGTCGTGGCTTCGGTGAACTCGTTGGCGATCACGCTGGCCAACGTATACGACGGTGCGAAGAGCGAGGCCGAGATCTCCGGCCGGTTACCGATCACCATCGTCACCGCGATCGTTTCGCCCAGCGCGCGTCCGAGTGCAAGCACGCAGGCCCCGAAGACGCCGACGCGCGCGGCGGGCAGCACCACGCGTATCGCGGTTTCCCACTTTGTCGAACCCAACGCCATCGACGCCTCGCGCAAATCGCGTGGGATTGCGACGAGGACGTCGCGCGAGATGGCGGTCACGGTCGGCACGATCATCAGCGCCAAGATGATTCCGCCCGTTAGCAGGCCGACGCCGTAGATGGGCCCCGAAAAGAGCGGCATCCAGCCGAGTACGTGCTGCAGCGCCGGCCCGATCGTGGTTCGCATGAACGGCGCGAGCACGAAGAGACCCCATAAACCGTACACGACGCTGGGCACCGCTGCCAGCAGCTCGATCAAGAACGAAAGCGGCTGCCCGAGCCACCGCGGCGCGAAATCGGCGAGAAAGACGGCCGCCATGATCCCGATGAATGCCGCCAGGACGATCGCGATCAGCGACGTCATGACGGTGCCGAAGATCATCGGCAGCGCGCCGAACTTACTGGTTATCGGATCCCAAGAACTCTTCCAGATGAACGACGGCCCGAATGCGACGATTGACGGCCACGACCCGAGCACGAGCTCGACGAAGAGGCCGACGATCAACAGCGCAAACAGAATACTCCCGCCGTAGACGACCGCGGCGAAGCCACGGTCGGCAGGGCTGACGAACCGAGCGACGCGCCGAAACTGCGGCCCGACCGTCAAGGATTACCGCTGCATCTGCCGGAGTGTCGCCGCCGCCGCACCTTGCACGTTACGAGGCAGCGGAACGTAATCAACCGACTTGGCATTCTCCTGTCCTTGCGAACCGACTAGCCACGAAAGCACGTTATAGAGTTCCTTGGCTCTGGCTTCCGGTTTCTTGTAGACGACGACCCAGGAGTATCCCGAAATCGGATAGCCGCCGGCCGCGGACGAATCGACAATCGAAAAGTTCGTCGCGCTGACCTCCGGCTTCGACGCCGCTGCCGCAGCGACGGTCTCCGGCGTGCAGTCTATCCACTTGCCGGCTTTGTTCTCCAGCGTCGCTGCTTGCATATGATTCTCCACTACGTAGGCCATTTCGACGTAGCCGATCGCGCCAGGCGTGCTCTTCACTTGTCCCGCAACGCCTTCGGTGCCCTTCGCGCCTACGGAGCTCGGCGCCGGCCACGACACGCTCTTACCGGTGCCGACTTTGCTCTTCCACTCGGCCGAAACGTGGCTGAGGAAATCCGTGAAAATATAGCTCGTGCCCGAGCCGTCGGAGCGGTGCACGACGATGATGGCCATGTCGGGAAGATTCACGCTCTTATTGAGCTTGGCGATCTGCGGGTCGTTCCACTTCAGGATCGTGCCGAGGTAGATGTCGGCAAGCACGGCGCGCGTCAAACGGATCGGCGCGCTAACGCCGGGCAGGTTGTAGGCAATCGCCGCCCCGCCCAAGGTGACCGGTATTTGGAGGACCGGCCCTGGTGCCCGCGCGAGCTCCCCCGCGTTCATCGGAACGTCGGTGGCTCCGAAATCCACGTTGCGCGCGGTGAACTGCGCGATGCCGCCGCCGCTGCCGATCGATTGGTAGTTGACCGTAATGTCCGGGTTCTTCTGATTATAGATGTAGAAGGCTTTGGAAAAGAACGGGTAGTCGAAGCTCGATCCAGCCCCGGTGAGCTGCGTGGCAGCGGCGGCTGGAAGGGTCATTGCCGCCACAACGGCCAGCGAGAAGCAGCAACGACGCAACGAACGTATCACAGAGAAACTCCTTATTCGGTAGCAAACTGTGGCCTTCAACCTGGAGCCGAAGGCTCGTTCTAGTTGTAATGCAATCCGATTAACGTGACGTTAAGGCAGCCGGCGAAGGATGACGGGCTTGCCACGCCGACGAAGGACGGGCCCCCATGGTTGACGATTCCAGGCCTTCGCTTGCCGAACTGCGGCATACCGCGGCCCACGTCCTCGCTTATGCCGTCCAAGACCTTTTTCCCGAGGCGAAGCCCACGATCGGGCCGGCAATCGAGAACGGCTTCTACTACGATTTCGACCGGGCCGAGCCGTTTACGCCCGACGATCTCGAACGCCTCGAACGCCGGATGGCCGAGATCGTCGCGGCGGATTATCCGATGACGGGGCGGGAGGTCACGCGCGACGGCGCGATCGCCGAGTTCGCCGCCAATCCGTACAAGGTCGAGATGGCGCGCGAGATTCCCGAGAACCAGCCGATCACGCTCTACACCATCGGCGAGTTTACGGATCTCTGCCGCGGCGGCCATGCGCAATCCACCGGCGGAATCGGCGCGTTTAAGCTGACGAATGTGGCCGGATCCTATTGGCGCGGGGACGAGCACAAGCCGATGCTGCAACGCATCTACGGCACGGCGTGGTACGACCGCGAGGAGCTCGAAGCGTATCTGGCGCGTCTCGAGGAGGCGCGACGACGCGATCATCGCAAGCTCGGCGCCGAGCTCGATCTCTTCTCCATTGAGGAGCAGGCCGGTGGTGGGCTCGTCTTCTGGCACCCCAAGGGCGCGATCGTCCGCGGAATCATCGAGAACTTCATTCGCGAGGGGCTGCGCGAGCGCGGCTATCAGCCGGTCGTGACGCCGCACATCGCGCACGAGCGTCTCTACGAAATCTCAGGTCACCTTGATAACTTCGGCGAGAACATGTTCGGCCCGCTCGAGGTGGAAGGGCAGCGCTTTCGGCTCAAGCCGATGAACTGCCCCGGCCACATCCTCATTTACAAGGACCGGTTGCGCAGCTATCGGGAACTTCCGCTGCGATTCTCGGAGTTCGGGACGGTCTATCGCTTCGAACGCTCGGGGGTGTTGCACGGCCTCAACCGGGTCCGTGGCTTCACCCAAGACGATGCCCACCTCTTCTGCATGCCCGATCAGCTCCAGCACGAGTTCGAGCAAACGCTCGACGAAGCGCTTCGGCTCATGAAGGCGTTTGATTTTGTCGATTTTCAATACGTGCTCTCTACTCGAGCGCCGGAGGATCGCGGCGAGACCGACGCCGTCGCCGAAGCGGCGATTAGAAATGCGTTAGAACGCAGCGGCCTTCCCTTCGATGTCGATGAGGGCGGCGGCGCTTTCTACGGCCCCAAACTCGACATCAACGTGCGCGATGCGATCGGACGCCCGTGGCAGCTCGGAACCGTGCAGGTCGACTTCATTCTGCCTGCTCGCTTTGAGTTGAAATATCGAGCTGCCGACGGTCAGGACCACCAGCCTGTCATGATTCATCGCGCCCTGGCGGGATCGCTCGAGCGCTTTTTCGGCATTCTCATCGAGCATTACGGGGGCGCCTTTCCGGCATGGTTGGCGCCGGTTCAAGCAGTCGTCACCCCCATCTCCGAGCACGAAATGGGGTATGCTCGTGAGGTGGTCAACCGGCTCGAGAAAGCGGGCTTTCGGGCCCAGCTCGACGAATCGAACGAAAAGCTCGGCTACAAGATTCGGCACTGGAAGACTCAGAAGGTGCCGTACATCTTGGTCGCCGGAAAACGAGAAGTCGAGGACGGTACCGTCAATATCAATCAACGCGGTATCGAAGAGAAACGAACTGTTTCGATCGACTCTTTCGTTGAGGAATTAAAGACCGTGGTCGAGGCGAGACGATGAAAAGAATGAAATGCGACGCTCGTGCCGTTTTTGCGGCGCTCGCTCTAGTGCTGGCTTCCTGCCAAGGCAGCGGCCTCGATAGTGGCATGGGCGACATGACGCCCCCCGTCTCGCAGCCCGGCGCAATGAATGCGGGCGGCATCAGCGGCGGTGGCGCGGGCGGACTAAACGGCGGCATGAACGGCGGAATGTCGGGTCCGTCGATCGGCATGAACGGTCAAGAACAGCTTGCCAATCCCGGTGCGACGCTAGGGCCGAACGAAGCCCAATATCCGATCTCGCAGGGACCCACCGGCATGAAGTGTCCCAACGTGCAGCTCTTCAATCAGCAGTACACGTGCAACCTCGCCTTCAACATGCCGTCCCCGTCGCCCGGCAAATCTCCGGGCAGCAGTCCAAAACCCAGCGCGAGCCCGACGCCCTCTCCATCGCCGACGGCTTCGTCCGACGATAGCGACGACGACGACGACTCGCCAAGCCCGTCGCCAACTCCAGGCGGAATGATCACGCTGCAGACAGAGCCGTTGCCCAAAGACGTCCCGGCGATGGTCAATCCCAACCCGCTCTTCTTACGCGTTACACCGCTGATGGCGATCCGTTTGCAGAGCAACCTGGACTTCGCGCTCGGCGGCGGCACGACGTTGCAGTACACGCTGCCGGCCCTGCAGTTCACCGGCCGCGTCTTCGCCCTCCAGCTGTACAACGAAACCACGGTTCGCGGCAAGCGCACCGATCAAATCATCGGCAACTACGCGAAATGGACGTCTCCGAATAGCAACGTCGTGCAGTTTACTTTCAACGTCCCACAGGTAACCGTGCGCCACACGCAGGTTTGGCTGGTCGCGCTCTACGGCGCGCAGCTTCCGCCCGGCAGCACGCCAACTCCCTCGCCGTCACCTTCCCCGACAACCTCGCCCAGCTCCTCACCGTAACGCATTGTCACCCTGAGCCCTTCGACTGCGCTCAGGGCAGGCTCCCTCGAAGGATGAGGTAGCGGCGACCTCGACATACCCCGGATGACGGCGGCGGCGCGCAAGACCTTCATCGCGAGTTTCCTCGGATGGTCGCTCGACGCATTCGACTTCTTTCTTCTCACCTTCGTTATCGGGCGTATCGCGACGAGCTTCGGCCAAGCCATTCCGCAAATCGCCCTTGCGATCACGCTGACGCTGGCGTGCCGCCCGATCGGCGCGCTGCTCTTCGGGTGGCTTGCCGATCGCTACGGCCGGCGCACGCCGCTGATGATCGACATCGCCCTCTACTCGTTGTTCGAGCTGCTCACCGCGTTCTCGCCGAACTTCACCGTCTTTCTGGTGTTGCGCGCACTTTTCGGCATTGCGATGGGCGGCGAGTGGGGACTCGGCGCCGCAATGGTGATGGAAGTGCTCCCGCCGCAGCGCCGCGGCTTCTTTAGCGGATTGCTGCAACAAGGTTACATGTGGGGATATCTCCTCGCCGCGCTCGCGTATTTTCTAGTCTTTCACTTTACGAACTGGGATTGGCGCGGACTCTTTGTCATCGGCACGCTGCCGGCCGGCCTCATTCTGTTCATCCGCTCGAGTGTGCCCGAATCTCCCCTCTGGCTGGAAGGCCGCGCCCGCCGGGTCTCGCTACGAGGGGATTTCGCCCTGCAATCCCTGCGCTCGTACTGGCCGCTATTTATTTATTGCGTCGCGTTCATGGCGGCGCTCAACGCGATGTCGCACGGCACGCAAGATCTTTACGCCACGTTCTTGCAGAAACAGCATGCGTTCTCACCCGGCCAAACGTCGACGCTCGCAATCGTCGCCGCCGTCGGCGCGATTGTTGGCGGTATCACGTTCGGCACGCTCTCGCAGCGGTTTGGGCGCCGCCCCGTGGTGATGTTTTGCGCGGTGCTTGCTGTGTGCATGATTCCGCTGTGGGCATTCAGCCCGACGATCGCGTTCCTCGCGGCCGGCGCTTTTGGTATGCAGTTTGCGGTACAGGGAACGTGGGGCGTCATTCCCGCGCATCTCAACGAGCTCTCTCCTCCGCAAGTTCGAGCCACCTTCACCGGCTTTACCTACCAACTTGGCAACCTGGTTGCCGCGGGCACCGCCCAACTGGAAGCATCGCTCGCTCAACGCACTGGCTACGGTGAAGCGATGGCGCTCGTTCTAATCGTCGTTCTCGGTGCAGTCTTTGCGTTGAGCGCGCTGGGTTATCTCGTCCGTCCGGAAAACCGCTTCGCACCTCTCGCAGTCCCCATGTCATCCTGAGCGGAGCCACTCACGACCGCATTAGTGGGTGGGTTTGACGAATGAATCCTTCTCGAGCGTAAAGACGTAGCTGGCGCTGTTCGTCTCGTTGCCGCCGGCCGTCGCCACATCGGCATGTATGACGGCTGGGACTTCCATTGCGCGATCGTAGTTAATCGTGACATCGGAGGTTTGCGTGTCGAAAGGCCCGTCGTGGAGCTCCATCGTCTTTATCTCGCGAACGATGACCTTCTTACCGTCGCCGGCGTCGACCAACGTGAAATCATCCTCGGTATTGAACCCCGTTGACTCCTCCTTGCGCTGCCAGTGCCCTTGCGCATCCCACGGCGCGGCGTCGATGAACTGCCGTCCGAGATAGCTAAGCAGAAGCCATTCCGCCGCGCTCGGAGTCGCCGCCGATGGGCAGAAAACCGAAGTGTTGCCGTAGACGTTGCAGGTATACGCCTGCCGTGGGCGCGTCTCGTTCCGGGCGAGTTCGGAAATGCGCACGACCAGCGCGCCGTCCGGCGCAACCGAAAGCACGTCGACGAACATCGAGCCGCTGCCCGCTTCAGGGGCAACCAGATTCCCCGCAACGTTGACCGTTTGCGCGCCGTTGCTTGTGGTGACCTTAGAGGTCTGTAAACCTTGCACTGCGACGTTGAAAGAATACTCCAAATGTCGCAGTGGCTTGCCCGGCGGGGAGGCGGGCGCGGGCGTTTGGGCAGTCAGCGCCACAACGCCACAAATAGAAAGTGAAAGAACGATTCCTAAAGTTCGCACGGTCTTAGTCAACACGTTACGTGCACGGTTTGTTACTTCCCGCCAAGCACCTTGCGCACTTTGACCTTGGGACGCGATTATTCGTCGCGCCCCAAGACCCTTAACCCGTTACTTCTTGACTAGTGGCGAAGACGCAATCTGTGCGGCCGACGAGGCTCCCATAAGCGTGGAGAATAGCGTGGTTTGGCCCTTCTTAAACCCGACCACGTTGTCGTCTTGATTGCTCTGGAAGAACGCGCCCTTGGCGGTGATTCCGTTTTGCGTGGGACCGGTCAGACCGTCGGTGATCGTTTCGGACGGGCTCGTTTGACCTGACGGGTACACGGTTACGTTCGTCGTGGAGAAGTTCGAAACGTACAGGATGCCCTTCGGGCCAAACGAAACGCCGATCGGCCCCGCTGTGCCGGTGAGACCTGGGTTCGTAACGCTCGACGAGCCGGCTTTGATCTCGAAGACGGTGTTGCTGCTGTCGCAAGCAACCCAGAGGTTATCGCTGCCGTCGGTGTTGATGCCGACTGCTTGCCCGTAGTTATTAAAGGCAATCGTCTCGAATGCCGACGTCCCTCCCGCGGCGTAGGCGGTGATCGTGTTGTTGCCGAGGTTGCTCACGAAGACGTTCCCCTTTGAGTCGACGGCGACGGAGTATGGCGACGACACTGCGTCGGTGATCGTTAAGCTCGGCGAGCTCTGGCCTTTGGGATACACGGTGACCGAGTTGCCCGAAATATTGGCGACGTAGAGATTTCCGGCTTTATCGACCGCAGCGCCGAAGGCACAGTCGGTTCCTGTGGTGATCGATCCTATGGGCGAGCTGTTTGCCTTAGTCGGGTCATACATGAGCACACCACTGTCACAATCGGCCACGAAGAGGATGNNGCCTGACCGGCTACATGCGTCGAAGGCGTAAGCGCAGAAGATCCGCCGGAAGTTAAGGTGTTACCCGAACAACCGGCCGCGAATGCAAGAGCCGCGGCTGCACACAACGCGCGGCAGAAACTGTCTGCAACATGGGGGGGTCCTCCGATAAGAGACGGAATTGAAGGACCAGACCTTTGTAGCAATCGCCAAACTCCCCTGCAACCGTTTCTTAGAGAGGGGGACGGGCGTTGCTGCCGTCCGGCCGCGGTTTGAGGGTGCCCACTTTGGCCTAATCGTGGTGCCGGCGAACCGCTACGTTCTGAAGACCGATCCTCGCCCACACAAAGGGATCGGGCGATGCCCGCAGCTCCGATTTGAGCCGGCCGATCGTTTCCACGACATCCGCGCGCGTCACTAGGTCAGCTACGGCATCGTTCAACACGCTACGGTTCGCTAAACATCTTCTTTAGCCGCGCGACCGCTGCCGAATGGATCTGCGAAACACGCGATTCCGAAACGCCGAGCGCGGTTTTGATCTCCCGCAGGCGCTTTCCCTCGAAATAATAGAGCTGGATGACGATCCGCTCTTGCGGCGGAAGCGACTCGACCGAACGCTCAAGCTCGCTGCGCACTTCGTCGTGCTCGAGGTCACGCGCGACATCGCTCTCCTCGTCTTTGAGCGTATCGGCCAATGCGAGACCCTCGCCGCTCTGGTTGGGCAGCAGCTCCTCGAGCGAAACCAACGTTGTCCCGCGCGCCGCCTTGACCGTCCGAGCGAGCTCCTTGGGGGAAAGGTCCATGTGCGCCGCCAGCTCCTGATCGGTCGGCGCTCGGCCATGACGCATCTCGAGCTCTTCATACGCGCGCTCCAGTTCGCGCGCGCGCTGCCGGATCGTTCGCGGAACCCAATCCAGCGATCGCAAGGCATCGATAATCGCTCCGTTGATCCGGGTCACCGCATACGTTTCGAACTTGACCGAACGGCTCTGGTCGTATTTTTCGATCGCATCGAGCAAGCCGAAGACGCCATCGTTGATCAAATCGTTGATGTCGACGCTAGACGGCAAGTGCATGGAGACGCGCCCCGCGACATACTTGACGAGGTGCAGATACTTATGGACGACCTCCGCTCGTGTAAGCAGACTGCCGTCGATGGAGTAGCGGCGGTTGGTGGCTGCGCGCGCCATAGGTTTACTCACATCTTTCCTACGCAATACCCCGGCCGTCGATGGAGTCCTCGCGGGACCGAGCGCTCGGCGCCCCCTCGTAGGACTTGCGCGTCTCGCCGGAGTAGGCAAGCCGGTCGGCCCTCCGGGGCCAGTATTTTTTGCTTAACTGAAAGATAAGGATGACCGCACAGACAGCGATTTCAGCCGGTTTAATTGGGGGGGTCCTGGCGGTGCTCTACGGAGTCGCGCTGACCTTCTGGGTGCTGGCTCAGCCCGCCGGCAACGAGCGCATGCGCGAAATCGCCGCCGCCATCCAAGAAGGCGCGATGGCCTTCCTCCAACGGCAGTACCGCACGATCGGCATCGTCGCGATTGTCCTGGCAATCGTGATTCTCTTCGCTCCGACCCTGGGCAGGGAAGCGGCCATCGGCTTCTTGATCGGTGCGATCCTTTCGGGAGCGGCCGGCTTCATCGGCATGATCGTCTCCGTCCGCGCCAACGTTCGCACCGCCGAAGCGGCACGCGGCGGCCTTGGCCCGGCGCTCAACGTCGCCTTCCGCGGGGGCACCGTTACCGGCATGCTCGTCGTCGGCCTGGGTTTGCTCGCGGTCTCCGGCTACTACGCCATTCTCATGAACGTCAACGGCGGCGACAACGCGACCTCGCTCAACGCGATGGTCGGTCTAGCCTTCGGCTGCTCGCTCATCTCGGTCTTCGCGCGTCTGGGCGGCGGTATCTATACGAAGGCGGCCGATGTCGGCGCCGACCTCGTCGGTAAAGTCGAAGCGGGAATCCCCGAAGACGACCCGCGCANNGTCGGCGACAACGTCGGCGATTGTGCCGGCATGGCCGCGGATCTTTTCGAGACCTACTGCGTCACGACCGTTGCCGCGATGTTGCTGGGCAACCTGCTCTTCGGCTCGAAGCTGCCGGGCGCGACGACCTTCCCGCTGCTGCTTGGCGCAGTCTCGATCGTGGCCTCGATCGTCGGCGCGCTCTTCGTCGGGGTCGGCGGCGTGCGCCGCAACAAGATCATGTCCGCGCTCTATCGCGGCATGGCCGTTACCGGCGTTCTGGCCCTCGTGGGCTTCTACTTCGTGACGCAATGGGTTTTCGGCGGTCAAAGTCTCGTGAATTCAACGGGCATCTTTATCTGCGCCATCATCGGCGTCGTGATTACCGCCCTGATTACGTTTATCACCGAGTATTACACCGGCTCGCAGTTCCCACCGGTGCAGCGCATCGCACGGGCATCGGTTACCGGTCACGCGACCAACATCATCGCCGGCCTCGCGGTCTCGATGCAGGCCACGGCACTTCCGGCCCTCGTCATCGTGGTCGGCTTACTGATCAGCTTCGGGCTGGACGGGGTTTACGGCGTCGGCATCGCCGTTACGGCGATGCTCTCGCTCGCCGGAATCGTGGTGGCGATCGATGCGTTCGGTCCGATCACCGATAACGCCGGCGGGATCGCCGAGATGGCCGATATGCCTGAAGACGTTCGCAACGTCACCGATCCGCTCGACGCCGTCGGNNGCCGTCACCAAAGGCTACGCGATCGGCTCGGCCGCCCTTGCGGCCCTCGTGCTCTTCGCCTCGTTCCTCCAACAGCTCACCAACCATAAATGCGGGGCGGCCGAAACGACTGCGTGCATCGAGGGAGTCCGCAACCTCTTCGCGGTCGGAAATCCGTACGTGCTCGCCGGCCTCTTTATCGGCGGTCTGTTGCCCTATCTCTTTGCATCGCTTTCGATGGAAGCCGTCGGCCGCGCTGCGGGCGCCGTGGTGGAAGACGTGCGCCGCCAGTTCCGCGAGAATCCCGGCATCATGGCGGGCACCACGCGACCGAACTACGGCACGACCGTCGACATCGTGACGCGCGCCGCCCTGCACGAAATGATCGTCCCGGCGCTGATTCCGGTCGGCGTTCCGGTCGTCGTGGTGCTGCTCTCCTACTTTAATATCTTGCCCGGCGATACCGGCGCGCAGATGATGGGCGGCATTCTCGTCGGCTCGATCGTCACCGGGTTCTTCGTCGCGATCTCGTTCACGTCGGGCGGCGGCGCTTGGGATAACGCCAAAAAGTTTATCGAAGATGGCAACTACGGGGGTAAGGGCTCCATCGCGCACCAGGCGGCCGTCACCGGCGACACCGTCGGCGATCCTTACAAAGACACCGCCGGGCCCGCGATCAATCCGATGATTAAGGTGCTCAACATCGTGGCGCTTCTGCTGGTGGCCTTCCTGCGCTAGGAGGCCGTCCTCCGACGAGCGCTTGGCGGGAACTTCACTGTGGGTAGAAGTAATTCGAAGACCAGCTTACCTTGGCTTCGTTCCTGTGAAAGGATCTCAAGTTGATAAAGCACTTCTTCATTGCCACCATGATGGGTCTCGGGTTCGCCCTTACCGCGTTGCCGGCGCCGTCATCGGCGGACTATGTCTACGTCCAGGTCGGGCCGCCGGCCGCTATCTACGAAACCAGGCCACCGCGGCCTCACGCCGGCTACGTTTGGGTTGGCGGCTACTACCGCTGGTACGGCGGCCGCTACGTCTGGACTCACGGCTATTGGGCTAATCACGGCGGCGCATGGTGCCAGGGGCACTGGCGCAATACGCCGCATCGCGGCTATTACTGGGTCCCCGGATACTGGTGCTAACGCTCGACCACTAGACGCGAGCGCCTCCTGAAGGGATCGGCCTCAAGCCGGTCCCTTCGAAATTCCCGCCAGCCGTTCGTACTTTCGGAAAATAACGAAATAGCTCGATGCGATAAAAACGATCGCGAAGGCCAGGAGCCCGTCACCGATCGTGCCCGTCAGTTCCCCGCGCTGCGGCATCGCCATGCGGATTGCGTATCGCAATCCGAAGGCCACCGCAAAGATCGCGATCGTCACCCACGACGAGCCGAGATGCATGACGCCGGGTTTATCCGTTGGCCGTACGTCGGTGTGCATGCCACGCAGAACTCCAAAGGGCAGCGCCGCTACTACGCCGATGAAGAGCGCGACCGCAATCTCGATCGGGGGCGCCGGATAGAGCTGATCGTTGGCGTAGATCACCCACGCCGTTAGCACGCAAAGAATGATCGGCGAGACCCACATCCGCGTGACGCTGATGCGCTGCGGGCGAATCATGCGAACGGCGAGGACGACGACCACGATCAGGAGTGGGAGCAGTTGCACCCACCCCGGAAGCTCGGGCGTCGCTTGCGATCCTATTTGATTTCGACCTTTGCGCCCGCTTCTTCGAGCTTCTTCTTCACCTGCTCGGCCTCGTCTTTAGTAACGCCTTCCTT
>PKWF01000149.1:20620-24506 GCA_003133185.1 Vulcanimicrobiota bacterium
TCCTCGAGCTGCTTGACGAGATCGGCAAGTTCGAGAACGGTGAGTTTATCAATTTGTTCGATGACTTCGGCAATTGCCATGATACGTGTTTCTCTTCCTTATCTAAGCGTTTGAGGCTGCGGCTTTTTGCTCGCGAATGGCGTTGAGCGCGCGGACGAGTCCGCTCTGGTTGCCCGATAGCACGGTAATGAGGCCGCGAAGCGGATTCGCGAGCGTGCCGACGAGCGAAGCGAGGAGTTCGATTTTCGGTGGAAGCTTGGCGAGGATCTCTACGTGCCTTGCGTCGACGATTTGGCCGTCGATGTAGGCCGCCTTGATTCCGACTTTCTTGACGGTATCGCTGAAGGTCTTGAGCGCTTTGGCCGGCGCCACCGGATCGGCTCCCGCAAAGACGACGCCCGTCGGACCCGCAAGAATCGATTCGAACAGCGACGCGAGGTCGCCGGCGGCTATCCGAAAGAGCGTGTTCTTGACAACCGAATAACTGTTGCCGTCTTTGCGCAGCTCCCCGCGAAGCTTGGTGATCTCTCCGACGGTCAGCCCGGCATAATCGGTAAAGAACAGGCTCTTCGCCGCGGCGAGTTTCTGGGTGAGTTCTCCGACTGAGGCTTCCTTACGTGCGGTTGGCATTCGATGGTTTCCCGGCGCAAACGCGCCAAAAGCGAAAAAGAAAAGCGCCCCGTTCGAGGGCGCATCGTTGAAAGTTCGCATCGCCGCAGCGGTGCTAAGCTTCTCGTTCTTGCGTCCTCGGTGGTCCTCCCAGCGTCACCCTGAGCTTGTCGAAGGGCGACCTGCGGAGACTAAGGCCTTGCGGCCGGCCACGGTCTATGGAGCCAGCCGTTAGACTACCATGGCCATGGCGTCAAACGCAACATGAACCGAGGAATCAACCGCCTTTTCGCTTTGCGAAAGAATAGATTCCGCTGGCCGAGAAGGCGGTCGCATGTCGGGCCTGGTGAAACCGGCCGTCCGGTTTATCTGCGAACGCCTCTCGCTGGCCGTCGTTGCGATCGGCACGGTCTTCATGGCGCTGGTCTTCGTGGTCGTCGAGTATCACTCGACACACCTGGGCCAGTACTCCGTGGTGCTCGTCAACAATACCAACCGCGTCCAAGTGGTTTCGGCGGCAGCGCCGCACGGGGCGCTGCAAACCGGCGACAGCGTTGACCTGCAGGATCTCTCGCCGATGCAGCGCTTCTCGCTGTTGCGGGGCGCGCACGCGGGAACGCACTTGACGCTGACGGCGACGCGCGACGGCCGCACCTTCGTCACGACCTTGCCGGCCGGCTCTCCCGACTACTCTCGGCGCGCGACCCTGGCGCGCGACGTCGGCGTGCCGGTGAGCTTCTTCTTAACGCTGGCCCTCGCGAGCGCGCTCTTTCTGATGCGGCCGCGTCCGATCACGCTCGCGTTCTATGCGTACACGATCTTGATGCTCATCAAGATCAACAAAGCCGCCCTCGACTTGGCGGTGTGGCCGGCCAACGTCGCCAGCGACCTTGCCATCCAGGCCGTTTATCCGCTAACGCAGCTGATGATCCTCATCTTTGCGCATCGGCTCTACGGCCGCTCGGGCCGCGCGTGGCCCTGGTTCTTCGGGGGCGCCGTCGTGCTATCACTCGCCGACTTCGTCGCGTGGGTGGATCCGATCGTTTGGACGGTCTTTCAAAAGTTCGGTTTCCCCGGACCGACCAATCTCTTCATGAGCGGGAGCGACGTCCTGTTGCTCGTGGTGGTGCTCGCCGCACTGGCCTACATTGCGTCGGGCGCGACCGCGCTGGATCGCACGCGGGTCACGTGGGTGATCTCGGGCATTGCTCTGGCCCCGATTCTCGACCTGACGTGGGCCGTTGCCAACGTTTGCAGCACGCTCATCGGCAATACCTCGCTCCCCGTGCTTTACGTCCAATCGTGGACGGGGGCTTTACTCCCGTGGTTCAATCTCATCGGATCGATCTTNNATCATAACGGCGGTCCTGCTCCTGCTCTTCGGCACCTTCGAGTGGCTGGCCGAACAAATCTTCGAAAGCACGAAGCCTGCGATTTACATCAGCCTGTTCGCCGCGCTCGCGATCGGCTTCACGCTCAACGCGCTACACGGCCGAATCGAATATTTCTTGAACACCTTCTTTTTCCGCAATCAACGCCGCTCCGAAGAGGCTCTGCGCCGCGCATCCCGCGCGCTTGCCAACACGTCTTCGGAAACGACGCTGATCGAGTTTCTCGTCGACGAACCCATTCGCGTGCTCGGCCTTAACTCGGCGGCGCTCTTTCTCGCGCCGGCCACGGGCGCGCCCTTCGAACGAACCGCCGCCCGCGGCTGGTCGAAAACGGAGTCGGAGAGCATCGATGCCGAGGATCCGCTCATCGTACAGCTGCGCGCCGAACTCACGCCGATCGTGCTCGACGGGCGTCCGCGCGCGGAAACGATTCTTCCGGGCGGCGCCAAAACGCCATCGCTCGTCGTTCCGCTGCTGATGCGTGGATTGGTTTTCGGCTTCGTCCTCTACGGCTCGCGCTCAAACGGCATGCCATTGACGCCCGACGAGCAGGTGCTGCTCGAAGCCGTCGCGCGCAGCGCCGGCGCGGCGTACGATCACATCGATGCCGATCGCTCCCACGCACGCATCGCCGAATTGGAGGCCCAAGTTCGCGCACTCAGCGTCTCGCATTAGCAAGATACGTCACCCCCGGCCAGAAGCCAACGGCATGGAACACGTTCAACACGATTTTAGCCGTGAAGCTTTCCTCGGACGCGCCGGCATTGGGTTGGCCGCGGCCTGTACGGGCGAGGCGCTCTCGATGGCGCAGGCCGCGGCGGCCGAACCGTCAACTCCTCGCCTCGAGATGGGCGCACGCAGTCCGGCCGACGCACTGGAGAAACTCAAAGAAGGCAACGTCCGCTATGTCGCCGGGCAGCCCCGTAGCGGACCGCAAAGCGCGCTCCTAGTCGAGCTCGCCAGTGGGCAGAATCCCTTTGCAATCATTCTCGGTTGCTCCGATTCTCGCGTACCGATCGAAACGGTCTTCGATCAAATTCCCGGCAACGTCTTTGCCGTTCGCGTCGCCGGCAACTTTCTCAACGACGCGAACTTCGGCTCGATCGAGTACGGCATCGCCGTTCTAAAGGCGCGGCTGATCATCGTGCTTGGGCATACGAAATGCGGCGCGGTAAGTGCTGCGGTCTCTTATGTAAAAGACGGAACGACGCAGCCCGGGCACATCGCTACCATCGTCGAAGCGATCGCTCCCGCGGCCAAAGCCGCCCGCGAAGTCCCGGGCGATTGGGTCGCAAACGCGATTATCGAAAACGTAAGGCACAACATGCGCAAGATGACGGCTGGCTCGAAAATCATCGCCGACGCGGTCTCGCGAGGCGATGCCGAAGTAGCCGGCGGCATTTACGATCTGCACAGCGGCCGCGTCAGCTTCTTCTAGCCGGGGGTTCCAGGTGCGCGAATGCGACTTAAGAACTAGGCCGTCGCTTTGATCCGGTTCGGGTCGACCTTTACGCCGGGACCCATCGTGCTGGCCAGCGTCACGCTACGAACGTAGGTTCCTTTCGCGGCCGCCGGCTTCGCGCGGACGATCGCATCGAGCAACGTCGTGACGTTTTCGAGCAGATGCGCTTCTTCGAAGCTCGCCTTCCCGACGATCGTGTGCACGATGCCCGTCTTATCGAGACGATACTCCACCTTACCGGCCTTGATGTCGCGAATCGCGCCGGCGATGTTTGGGGTCACGGTTCCGGCCTTGGGGTTGGGCATCTTCTGCGCGAGAATGCGTCCGAGCTCTTTGCCCACCGACGCCATCATATCGGGCGTCGCGACGGCAACGTCGAAATCCGTAAAGCCGCCCTTGACTTTATCGATCAGGTCCTGATCGC
>PKWF01000276.1:0-2306 GCA_003133185.1 Vulcanimicrobiota bacterium
GACAGGCTCAGGGGAAGGGCGCAGCCAGCTAGTATCGCGGCCGCGCAACCTATCAGCGCGTAGCGGCTAAGTCCTGAAACTCTCATCGCGCTGCCTCCTGCAGTGGAGCAACTTGGCGGTTAGGATAGTTCGGCGCCGCCCGCTGAGCCGCCTCGCTTAGATGTAATCGCCTAACGTAAGTTTTACGGTACGTTGCGCTCCGTCTTTGCCGGTTATCTGCAGCGTCACGACGGTTCCCGCAGGCTGGTAGAATACGTCGCGAATTTGTCCAAGCGACATCCCGCCGGCCGGCGAGCCGTCGATCGATGCGATGACGTCGCCTTTCGCGATCCCCGCGCTCGCCGCCGGGGTGCCGGGGCGCGCATCGACAATCACCGTGCTGCCGGCGTGACGGATGAGAAAGAGTCCGGAGCGCTCGTACACGTCCGGGTCGTGGAGCGTTGCGTTGGGCACGAGCGCCATCGTACCGTTGCGATAATCGAACGTGATTGTAAAGCGCCGCAGCAGGTTACCGCCGATGTTGGCGGCGACGAACGGCGCCGCGAACGCGCCCTGCGTCTGCACCGAATAGTCTGCAACGAGGTTCGTGAGCGTGAGATCCCCGATGCCGACGGAGGCGACGCGTCCGAGCCGTCCGATGGATGGGCCGCCGACGCCGAATCCGTTGACGCCCGGTGCGGTGAGCGTTGCCGGAACGATTTGCGGATGCGCGGAGGTGAAGGGACTCATCAAGCTAATCGTGTCGCGCGCGCCCGTATCGATCGCGCACTCCGCCGGAATGCCGTCGATCGTGCACGCAATCTGCGGCTGCGTGCCGTAGAAGACGAAGGGCACGACGTGCGCGTTTTCGGGTGCGGTCGCGGTCCCGGGCAGGCTCAGCGTCACCGTTTTATTGGCGTAGTCGAACGTCGTCACGTAGCGCGCCAGGACTTCCCAGCCGATCAGTCCGTCGACCGGACGCCCCGCCGAAACGCCAAAACCTTGCCGTGTCGGCGCGACGCCGAAGAGTTGATTGGTGAGAAGGGCATCGCCAACTTGCAGTTTAGCGACGTTGGCAAAACTAAAGTTCTCCGTTGCAGAGCCGACGCCGCTGCCCTGGACCGAACCTTTGCCGAACGCGCCGATCTCTTTGGCGACGGCCGGATCGACGATGTTGGCGCCGCCGGTATCGAAGATGAAGTGATAGGGACCTTTGCCGTTGAGCATCACGTCGAGATACACGTGATTCTCGCTGAGCGAGACCGGGATGCTCGTCGACGTTTTACCGTCCAGCATTGAGAAATCGGTGGGCTGGGTCTGAGGGCGCGCGAGTGCGGCCTCCGCGCCCGGCGGATCGAGCGTAACGCGAGTTACCGTCGCGTCGGAGTTGTTGCCGTCGCTGGAATCCGTATGCGTAGCGTATGGGACGTTTAGGCCGCTCGCTTTGCGATAATCGGAGAAAATCGACGTCGCCGTCGTGAAACCGTTGACGAAAAACGCGCGCGCTGGGAGGTGCGTAGTCCGATCGAACCAGAGTTCGAACGGCACGAGCGAATCGCGCGGCGTGATGCTCAGCACGTCGTATGAAGTGCCGTTCGCGGTTTTCGTGCCAAGCCAGAAGGCGGCGGCGCCGCTCATTTGCGGTTGCCAGAGTGCGTAGCTTGCGAGATAGGCTTGGCCGATCTCCGAGGCGCGGCCGCTATCGCCGCCGGTGTTCCAGACGAGATGCGTTTGGTCGGCGTTCCAGGCGACGCGGCCGTCGTAGCCGTCTTGCGAGACGATCGGCCCGAGGTTCGTCGATTCGGCGAAGCGGCCGTCGCGCAGGTCGATCCACTGCGTCCCGGTGCCGGTGAGGCCGACGGCGGATATGTTCACATCGACGCGGATCGTATTTACCGAGGCGATCGATGAAATGCCGAGGGCCTGGCCCGAGATTGTGACGAGCTGGGCGACACGCGGGTCGGTATCCGCGGCGCGAGCGAAAGCGGGGGCAGTCAATGCGGCGGCGATCACGCCGAGTGTGGCAAGGCGGAAGAGGTTCATGAAATCCTATACGCGGTCCAGCCCGCTATGTTTCGTTCCGCGGCCGAGCAGCACGCGTTCCTCGACGCGAATGCGCCACGACAGCAGCGCCGCGTTCAGAATGGAGAACACGATCGCGATTTCTACGGCGCCGAACGCGAGCGGCAGAATGGCGATCTCGGCGCAAACGACGATGTAGTTTGGGTGGCGGAAGAAACGATAGGGGCCGCGCCGCGCGAGCGGCGCTCCAGGTACCGTGATGATGCGAGTTGTCCAATACTCGCCGAGGCTCGCAATGATCCAAA
>PKWF01000276.1:2366-3713 GCA_003133185.1 Vulcanimicrobiota bacterium
CGCACTCGAGAAGCCGTCGCGTGTTGCGCGCCGAGTAGAGCAGCTCGGCAACTCGTTGAAGGGCCACGAGTGCAAGAACGATCCAGAGAACGCTCATCCGCGGTTTTCGAGCAGCGTGAAGCCGGCAGTGAAGCCGGGGCCTAACGAACTAAGCAGTGCTCGCTTCCAGGGCGTCGTCGATGCGAGCGTCCGCTCGAGCACGAACATCACCGTCGCCGCCGACATATTGCCGTAATCGCGCAGCACTCCGCGCGATTCGCTCAGCCGCTCCGGGTCGATCTCGAACGCAACCGCCAAAGCGTCGAGCACTTTCGCACCGCCCGGATGGCAGACGAAGCGGTCGATGTCGCGTAATGCGAGACCGCGGCCGGAAAGAAAATCGACCGTCACATCGTGCAGTTTCGTCGTCACGAGCTCGGGAATATCGCGCGAAAAGATCGCCTTGAGCCCGTCACCTGTGACATCCCAGCCCATCACGTCGAGCGACTCCGGCCACGTGAACTCGCCGCCGCCCAGAACTGCCGGACCCTCACCGTAGCAGGAGATCAGCGCCGCCGCGGCGCCGTCGCCGAATAGGGCGGTCGCTACGATGTTGCTCTTGGAGAAGTCGTCCCGGCGAAAGCAGAGCGCGCAGAGTTCCACGACCAGGAAAAGGACGAGCGCGCCGGGTTTCGCGCGAGCCATCATGGCGGCGCGCTCCAATCCAATGACGCCACCGACGCAGCCCAGCCCGAAGATCGGCAAGCGGCGTACCGTTGGACGCAATCGCATGCGCTCCATTAAGAGCGCGTCCAGGCTGGGCGTCGCAATTCCGGTCGTCGAAACGACGACGATGGCATCAATTTCGTCCGCTCTGCGCCGCGCGCGCCGAAGCGCCTCATTGGTTGCCGTCTCGAGAAGATCGACCGCTAAATCGAGATAAACTGCATTGCGGTCGGGCCAATCGTGCGTTTCTTCGTACCATTCCATCGGAACGCAGGAGTAGCGGCGCTCGATGCCCGTGTTGCCGAACATTGGAAGGAGCCGGACGATTTCACGAGAGCGCGGACCAAGCGCTAAATCGATCCGCCGAACGACCTCGGCCTGGCCGAGCACGAACGGCGGGACGGCCGTGGCTACGGCTAAGACGGCAGGGTCCTCGCGACCCGCGATGGTAATGGCATCCTCCCGTGTCTTTTAGGCAAATCGCAGCGGCGCTTTTGGCCGCCGCCTTGTTGGGTGCGGGGAGTCGGACGACTCCTCTCATCATCTACTCCGCACCCGCAGGCGACCGTCCAGCCGGAGCCGACCGAATAAACCCCGTCGATGCCATTCTTCCGGATGGACGAACTGCGGCACCCGCGGGCA
>PKWF01000305.1 GCA_003133185.1 Vulcanimicrobiota bacterium
TACTTCCTCACTCCCGCCATGTGGCGCGTGGCCAAAGAGTTCAATCTTCTCACCGGGCCCGATTTTTTCGAGACCCGTTACAACAGCCGCGCGCTGGGCGTTGCGACGGCGATCCTTTATTTTCTCATGGTGGTTCCGTACGTTGCGCTCCAACTCAGCGGGCTGCAGATTCTGCTCCGCATCGCGGGCTACGGCGCGTACGATGCGACCGTCTCCGTTTGCGTCGCATTTCTCGTGCTGGCCCTCTTCGTCTTTACCGCAGGCCTGCGCGGCACCGCATGGGCAAGCATCGTCAAAGACGTCCTCGTTCTCGGCGCCGTGCTCTTTGCGGGCATCGCGATTCCGGTGCGCTTCTTTGGGTCGCCGAGCGCGATGTTCGATCGGATCCTCGCGCAGCATCCGCAAATGCTGGTGCTTCCCACCGGCAGCGTCTTTCACGGAACGCTCTGGTTTGCATCGACGGTACTCTTGTCGGCGATCGGCTTCTTCATGGGCCCGCAGACCATTAGCGCCGTCTACAGCGCTCGCAGCGAAGAGAGTCTCCGTCGCAACGCCGTGCTCTTGCCTTTCTATCAGGCCTTCGTGTCGTTGATGATTTTCGCCGGCCTTTCCGCGGCCATGATCGTACCGGGATTAAAAGGAACGGCCGTCGACCAATCGTTTCTGCTGGTCGTTCAACACTATTATCCGCCGTGGATATTGGGGCTGGTCGCGGCCGCGGGCGCGCTCGCCGCGCTCATCCCCGCCTCGGCGCTGCTGCTCGCCGGCTCGGCGGTCATCACCAAGAATGTCGCCGGCGACGCATTCGGCATCGCAACCGGCGACGCGGCCCGCACTCGGCTGACGCGCGTTCTCGTAATCGTCGTCGCATTTCTCGCGCTGGGCTTTTGGCTGACCGCGCAGCGCACCGTCGTCGAGCTGCTCTTACTCTATTACAACGGGATCACGCAGTTTGCGCCCGGCGTTATGGCCTCGTTCCTGTGGCGACGCGCCACCGCGCTCGGCGTTGGCTCCGGGATCACCGCCGGGCTCGCCGTGGCCATTCCGCTGGCCGCTCTCAACATCGCGCCCTGGGGGATCAACCCTGGATTCGCCGGGCTGGCTGCCAATGTGGCCGTCCTGATCGTCGTCTCCCGGTGCCTCCCCAGGCGAGCGGCCACTCGGAAAGGCGTATAATTTTCCCCGTGTTGCTTCGTGTGATTTAGCCTGTTATACTACCTGTATTCCGAGGAGGGAGGCTAGCAATGCAGTCAGCGCAGGGACTCGAGCCGCGGACACTCACGGCGGGGGAAGCGCACAATGAAGCCATGTCGCTACCGATCCCGACCGTCGTCGGAAGGCTGGTGGGCCTTTTGGGCGCCACGACCGTGGCGGAGATCGCCGGCGTCAAGGAGACTCGCGCCGTGCAGCAGTGGGCGTCGGGTGAGCGCGAACCCCAGCGTTCCCACGTGCTGCGCTTCGCTTTGCAGTTGGCGATGATGATTTCCACGGTGACCTCTCGCCACATGGCCGGCGCGTGGTTTCATGGCGCGAACCCGCACCTCGACGACCAGATTCCGATCGTCCTCCTGCGCGACCAACCCCTCGAGTCGATTCAAGTCCGGTTGATGGCCGCGGTGCGATCGTTTGCGTCGCGCAAGGACTAATTCGTAACAACGTAGATCACGCCACGCAGGCCTCCTTGCATGTCCGAAGCGCCCAGCTTACCATTATAGAAAGCTCCGTGAAAGGATGCCAACCATTCAACCTATCTCCAAAGCGCCCCGATCCGTATCGACGGTCCCGTTTCGCTGCGATCCGGAACCGAGCGTGCCCCAAATGGCGGTCATGATTTTCACTGGCGAGTACGACATCGCCGGTGGCGAGCGGCTGCGAGCCGATCTGAATCGCCTGCGCGACACTCAAAAGGTCGTCTTAGACTTTACCGACGTGACCTTCGTCGATTCGAAGGCGATCCACGAACTCGTCAACTTACACCATTACCGCGCCGCGAAGGGGTTCGAGCGCGAGGCGATCGTCTTTCAGAACCCCAATCTGCGAAGAATCTTCGGCATCCTCAGGCTAGAAGAAGTTTTCCACTGCGTCTCCAACTTGAGCGACGTGGTTGGCAACGACGACACGCCCTCACACTTATATTATGCCGCGCCGGCTCTCGAGCCCGAGGACTAGGCTCGCTCCTATTAGGCCAGCATCTCACGTACGAGCGGAATAACTTTGCTCCCGTAGAGTTCGATGCTGCGCATCAGTCTATCGTGCGACAACGGACCCGCACTATACTTGAGGTCGAAACGGGCGATACCGAGCGCCTTCGCGGTTGCGGCGATTCGCCGAGCCACCGTTTCGGGTGAGCCGCAATAGAGCGAGCCGTGATCCGCTTCGTGATCGAACTCCGCGCGGCTGATGGGGCCCCAACCGCGCTCGGCTCCGATCCGGTCGCGCATGATCTTGAAGGCGGGCCAGAGCTCGTCCTTCGCCTGCGCGTCGGTCTCGGCGATGTGACCGGGCGAGTGGACGCCAATCGGCAAAGCCGGTTTGCCGAGTTGCTCGAGCGTCCGGTGGTAGAGCTCGACGTACGGCGTGAATCGCTTCGGATCGCCACCGATGATGGCTAGCATCATGGGCATTCCGTAGCGAGCCGCACGAACGACCGACTCGGGACTGCCCCCGACGCCGATCCACGTCTTGAGCGACCCGGACTCGACCGTCGGAAAGACACGCTGCGTCGTCAAGGGTGCACGCGTTCTGCCGTGCCACGTCACGGGCTCTTGCGTGATCAAGGCTGCGAAGAGATCGAGCTTCTCCGCGAAGAGCTCCTCGTACTGGCTGAGATCGTACCCGAACAACGGGAACGACTCCGTAAACGAACCCCGGCCTAGAATAACCTCGGCTCGTCCACTCGAAATAGCGTCCAACGTCGCGAAACGTTGGAACACCCGAACTGGATCGTCCGAGCTCAGCACCGTGACGGCGGATCCGAGGCGAATGCGAAGCGTGCGACCGGCAATCCCCGCGAGCACGACTTCCGGCGACGATATCGCAAAGTCGCCGCGATGATGTTCGCCAACGCCGATAAAGTCTGCGCCCAGCTGGTCGGCAAGCACCGCCTCTTCAACGACGTTTCGTATCACCTGGGCATGTGACAACAGCCGGCCGGCGGCATCGGCCGTGACGTCGCCGAATGTATCCAAGCCGAGTTCGAGATGCTGCGCCATATCGTGCTCGCTAGCCCCTTTGTTGACGAAAGGTTCCGGATCACACGGCCCCTTATGGTGGTAGTGTGGGTTTCTCCCTCGTAGTCGCCGGGAACAATAGCACAGGCGTACGCCCTTTGATCGCCCCGGCCTTCACGGCCAAGCTAAACGCCCAAACGCAGGTCGTACGGCCTCGAGGGATTCCACGTCACAACTTTACCGAGGAGTTTACGTTATGAGTACTTTCACGACCAAAGACGGCACCCAGATCTATTACAAGGACTGGGGAACCGGTCAGCCGGTCGTCTTCAGTCACGGCTGGCCGCTCGACGCGGACGCCTTTGAAGACCAGATGTTTTTTCTGTCGCAGAATGGATACCGGTGCGTCGCCCACGACCGTCGCGGCCACGGCCGTTCCGGCCAGCCGTGGGCCGGCAACGATATGGACACCTACGCCGACGACCTTGCCGAACTCGTGCGAGAGCTGGATCTCAGCGATGCGGTTCACGTGGGGCACTCGACGGGGGGCGGCGAGGTCGTTCGGTACGTTTGCCGTCACGGTTCGAGCCGCGTTGCGAAGGCGGTTCTCATCGCTTCGGTCCCGCCGATTATGCTGAAAACGCCGGCCAACCCCGGCGGTTTGCCGCTGTCGGTCTTCGATGGCTTCCGAGCCCAAGTGCAGGCGGACCGCGCACAGTTTTTTAAGGATTTGAGCGCCCCGTTCTACGGCGCCAACCGGCCGGGCTCCGAGGTTTCGCAGGGGCTTCGCGACTCGTTCTGGATGCAAGGCATGCTCGCTGGGCTCCCGGCGGCGTACGATTGTATCAAGGCCTTTTCCGAGACCGACTTCACCGAGGATCTGAAGAAACTGGATGTTCCNNTTGCAAGCGAAACTGATCAAAGGCGCGGAGCTGAAGGTTTACAAGGGTGCGCCGCACGGTCTCTGCTCCACACGCAAGGACGACGTCAATGCCGACCTCCTCGCGTTCATCAAGGCCCCGGTACCCGCGCTGCTTTGAATGCGGTAAGTTAAACGCGTCTCCAGCTTGCCGGAGACGCGTTTAACCGGTCATTCCTTGGGAGCGATGAAATGAGATACCTGCGGCTGCCCTTGGAGCAGCTGCATTACGTGCTCTTGCAGCACGTAGTCGGCGTTCGTCACACGCTGATGCTGGCGCAGATGCTCCGTCCACGAGGCCACGAGAAACGTCTCCAAAAACCGGCCCGCTTGCGACGTATCTTCGAAGATGCCCCACGCATTGGCGCCGTCCCGCAAGCGTTCGTGTTGAAGCTTGTCTAGAGCTGATAGAAACGATTGCCGGTCGTCGGCGCGCGCGAGACGATATTCGATCGTCACGAGCACCGGTCCATCCGTTCCTTCGATCGAACGCGATACAACCGGCGCGGGCCACTGTGTCGACGGGGTAAGATCGAGCCGTTCGCCGGTTTGCAGTTTCCANNGCCGTCTGAAGACTCGTGAGTGTCGCGAGTTGTCCCCACAACGCACTGCCGAGCGTCAGAGATCCGAACATAACCGTCATATACATCGCAAGCCCACGACCGCGTACCCAGTCCGGGAGCGCAAGTTGAGCCGATACGTTCAGCGTCGCGACACCGGAGATCCACGCCGCCCCCGCCACGACGCTCGCAATCAAGGCGGCGATTGGCTCGCGTGCGATGGCGAAAAGCACGAGCGCGATCGCCGTGCCGATGCTCGCTGCGGCAACCAGTCCATCGGCACCAAATCGCCTCTTCCAATTGGGCATTACGAATGCGGCACCCACCGCCCCTAGGCCGATCGCGCCGAGCAAGAAACCGTATATCGCGGGCCCTCCGCTCACGCGCAGCCGAGCAACCAGCGGGAGCAATGCCCAGTAGGAACTCGCAAACAAGAAGAACGCGATCGTTCTAACGAACGTCTTTCGCAACGCCGTGTTGTTGATCGCGTATCGCAGGCCAACTCCGACTGCGCTGCTAAAGCGCTCCGGAGGAAAGGCGTCCGCCGTTACGTTAGGTTCCCGCCACCCGACCAACACTCCGATGACGCCAAAGTTGCTGACGGCGTTGATGACAAACGGCGCGGCTATTCCGAGCGGACCGATGATCGCTCCCGCTAGCGCGGGTCCAACCGCTCGACTTAAATTGAAACCGACGCTATTCGCAGATATGGCACCGGGGAGTTCCTCTTTGGGCACGAGACTGGGAACGACCGCCTGCCATGCCGGCGAGGTCAGCGCTCCGCAAACGCTGACAAGGAACATGAACCACAGGAGCGAGACCGCTGTAACCCAGTTGAACCACACGTACGCAGCAAAGACGCCGGAAAGCACGGCGGTCGCACTCTCACCCCAGATCAGCAAGCGACGCTTGTCGACGATGTCGGAAAGTGCGCCGGCGGCAATCGCCAAAAGAAACAGCGGTGCGCTGTTCGCCACTTGAACGAGCGAAACGAGGAACGCATCCGTCGTAAGCCTCGTCATGAGCCAGCCCGCNNAAAAACATCGGCAGACTGTTTGCGACCTGTACCAGCGAGACGATGAACGCGTTGGGATCGAGATTCGTCATCAGCCAGCCGGATGCGACACTGTACATCCAGCCGCCGATGTTTGAAACGATCGTAGCGATCCAGAGCATCGCGAACACTCGATATCGGAACGCCTCTAGCGGGGATGCCCTGATCGAGCGTTTTTCTACGGCCACTACGCAGGCTCTACTTGGCTCGCTCCGTAACGACGTGTCCCATTAGCCGCCGATCGTGGTTTTCAGGGGAGGATAACGGTGGCGCGTCTCGCTCCGCGTTTGGTAGAGTCGCCAGTATTCTTGCGCGATGAGAGCTGGGTCGATCGAGTTGCTGCCGCCCGACGGCGTGCCTTTTATGGTGCCGTATACCATCACCTCGCCGACGTAGATCCCGTCACTCTTTAGCCGCTGCGCCAGCAACCCGACGAGCTTATTCTTGGCCGCGCACGAAACTGCGATGCCCATTGCGTGTTGATTCACGGCGGTTTCGTCCATTTCGGATGATACCTCGCCGAACGCGCCGTTCGATACGAAAATAGTGCCGCTTCCGCTCTGCTTCAGATCGGGAAGCGCTTCGGCAGTGGCGGCAAGAAGGCCAACGCCTGTCGCATCGAACGCGGCGCGCACCGATGCCGCGTCGGCGGTGAGGAGATCGCCCGCGTCGAGCCCTGCGTATACGTTCCAATGCAGCACGCCGATCGAGCCCATTTGAGATCGAACGCTCCGAATTGCCGTTCGAATCGACTCGGGATCGGCCGCGTTCGCCGTGAACCCGAAGGCCGTGGCCCCACGAGCACTTAGCGCGGCAACCCCTGCTGCAAGGCGCTCTTCGTTTCGCGCGATGGGTGCTATTGCGAAACCTTCGGCCGCGAATCGTTCGGCTACCGCCGTAGCCGTCCCGGGGCCGTATCCTACAATAACGATAACCTTCGACATCTAAACTTTCCTCATTCGTCGGCCTACTTTACGATGATGATGCCTTCCTGGTGCGCTGCTCGTGGACGAGGCACCAGTAGACGTAGCGGCTCGTTGGGCTTCATCACGCTCACACGCGGATGGAACTGTTTTGGTTTTACCACGGTAGCAACAGCTCGCGATTGTTGTCAAGGAACTACAAGTTACGCTAACCGCGCGAATCACGAAGCCCGGCAGGAAGGGAGGGAAGGGCGCGACGAGACTCCCAAATGAGTGATCAAGCCGTTTCCTCCAACGCCCTGCTGCTCGCATTCGGTACCGGCCTTGCCGTCGGTGTTGTCTTTAGCCTCGTAAAATTGCCGTCGCCTGCGCCTCCATTCCTCGGCCTTATCGGACTGGTGGGAATGTTTATAGGTCAACGGCTTTGGCCGCTTCTCGTATCACGGTTGTTCCACCATTAGCGTAAGTCGCGAGGCGGAGAGGGCATAGGGCCCGAATGCGCGCACCAATGCCCGTCGTTTCCCGATCGCTCGTCGCATTGGTAATCGCCGCTGCCGCCACCGCGGCCGTGGTGGCGCACGGCACGATTGACATCATTGCCGACTATCTGGTCGCCCACGCAAGCTACGACGACGTCTCCAGTCACGACTCGCGCGGGCTGGTCGTCGCGATCGCCGCCATGGTTGCCGGCGCGCTCGCGCTGCACGGTCTGCGGCTCTGCTGCGACGCGGCGGCCCATCGAACGCTTGCGTCGTCACCGGCACCGAGTTGGCGGAGCGCGCCGCTCTTTGTCGGCGCGACGATGCTGCTCGCGTCGATAGCCGTTCCGGCGATGGAACTGCTCGACTCGCGCCTGGCCGGAGCGACGCTGGGGGGCCTCGACGACGCGTTCGGCGGGTCGGTGCTCCTCGGGCTGGGCACGACGCTCGCGTGCGCTGCCGCCGTCGCGATCGCGGTGTTTGCCTTCGCGCGCTGGATTCTCTCGCATCGCGATCGTATCATCGCCGCGATCGTCGGGATCATCCGTTTCCGCTCGCTAGCGTATACGGGCCCGCGAGGCTCGCGAAGCTTTACCGGCGCTCCGATCTGCCCGCGCAGGCTCTCCGCACTGCGGCGCGGCAAACGCGCCCCTCCCTCCGATGCCCTTCGCCATCCCAAAACGTCACTCACTCATTGCGAGGGCATCTATGCTTCCAATACTCGTCGCGGCGTGTTGCCTCGTCGGCGGCAGCGTCCGTACCCCCGCCGGCGCTCCGATCGCGCAGGCGCAACTGACCTTTCGCGGTCCGAAATCGACAACGGCGTCGACCGATGCCAAAGGTACCTTCTCGGTCTTAGTTCCGGCCGGGAGATACGATCTCACGGTCGTTGCTAAAGGCTATGCCAACGTCACCGTCAATACCGGCGAACTAAACGACGGGGCTCGCATCTCGGTAGTTCTGGAACCGAGCGACACACCCAAGCTGCGCACAATAGGCGAGGTAACGGTCAACGGCGGCTTTACGCTCGATCGCAGCGTCATCCCCGAGATGGACGTCTCGCGCGCACAAATGGATGCGCTGGGATACTCGCAAGCGTACGAAGCGCTCGAAGAGGTTCCGTCGGTGGTCCTTCAGCATCCCGACTCGGGCGCCCCGACCGCACCGATGGTCGTTTCGCTGCGCGGGCCGGATCCGTCGGAAGCGATGGTCACGCTCGACGGTCAGCAGCTCAACGACGGCAACACCGGCGACGTTGATATCTCCGAGTTTGCCGTCCCGGCCTTCAACAGTATCAACGTAACCGAGGGTTTGGGTCCGACCGATTTGGAAGGCAGCAACACGTTTGGCGGCGCAGTCAACTTCGTTTCGCTGCGGCCGACGCAGGACGAGCACTTCGCCCTTTCGGGCTCTATCGGCTCGTTCGGCACGACGCAGACCTGGCTCAACGCGACCGGCACGATCGGTAAGCTCGGGTACGCACTGGCCGGCGACGATTTCCAGCAAGCCGGTCAAGTCAACCAGACCGCTCTGGTCGTGCCGGCAAACAATACGCCGATCTTCTGCGGGCCGTACTCCAGTACTGGCCCCACTCCGAACTGTCCGACCCTCGTGCATCTCGGCTCGTCGATCGCGGCAATGCTGGGGCTGGTAAATCTCGACTATAGTTTCTCGCAACGCTCGGACGTCGGCTTGCGCATTTTCACGCTCGGCAATAACCGGGATGAGTCGAGCGCCGTCAACGGGATCGCAGGAAACCCGACCTGCGTGTTCAGCGGCCCCGGCGCGGATTGCGACTTTTCGCAGACGAAAGGCGAACCGAACGAGGTTGCCAATCCGGTGTACGGCTACAACGTCGGCGCCGGCAGTGCCACGTTTGCGCAGAGCATCCGGGCATACGACGCCTATTCGCGTACGCCGCTGGGAGCGGGAACGCTCTCCGCAAGTTTCTTCGCCGACGACGATAACATCGACTTCCAAGGCGGCTCCGTCTCGCCGTACGACGTCGAACACGTCGACACGCGCTACAACGAGGGATTGCAGTGGGGCCGAACGTTCGACGAAAGCGACTTCTCCT
>PKWF01000274.1 GCA_003133185.1 Vulcanimicrobiota bacterium
CCCGCGACGTTTCCGGCGAGGGCGTGCAGCAGGCGCTGCTTAAGATTCTTGAAGGCACCGTGGCCAATGTGCCGCCGCAGGGCGGACGCAAGCATCCGCACCAAGAGTTCATTCAAATCGACACGACCAACGTGCTGTTTATTTGTGGCGGAGCCTTTGACGGGCTCGAGCGCATCATCGAAGCGCGCGTCGCCGCCAACAACATGGGATTTCGCGCGAATCCAGAGGGCAAGCGCGACCTGCATATCGGCAAGCTCTTCCAGCAGTTGATGCCGGAAGATTTGCTCCGGTTCGGATTGATCCCCGAGTTCATCGGTCGCCTGCCGATCGTCGTCACGCTCGACGCGCTCGACGAGCTGGCTCTGCGCCGGATTCTCACCGAGCCTCGTAACGCGCTCGTTCGTCAGTTCCAAAAGATCCTCGGCATGGATGGCGTCGATCTTCAGTTCACCAAAGAAGCGCTGGTGGCGATCGCGCACAAAGCTCAGGGCCGTAAGACCGGCGCTCGCGGCTTGCGTTCGATTCTCGAGGAGACGATGCTCGAGGTCATGTACGATCTCCCTTCGCTTCAAGGCGTCAAGAAGTGCGTCGTCAACAAAGACGTGATCGAGAAGAAGGAAGCTCCGACGCTCATCTACCACGAACAAAAGAAAGACATGCCTGCCTAGGAGGTCCTGATTCAGCCGATCTCGTTGTCGGCTCAGGGCTCGATTGCCATAGCAAACTTCGCCCCTCGCCTCCTAGAGCTCGACTAAACCAGAACCTCCTAGGGCCACAAAGTAGCATTGTAAACTTCGGGCCGCCGCTCCGCTTTGTCATCCTGAGCTTGTCGAAGGATGGGGCAAATCTGACTCCTAATCCCGTCGGCAGAATCTGAAAGGCGGCGTTACCCGTCGTGCGGAACGCAGGGGCTCCGATGGAACTCCCAAAGCATTACGACCCGCAGACGGTCGAGCCGCGTCTGTACGAGCAATGGGAGCGTAACGGCTACTTTCACGAAGAACCCGATCCGGCGCGGCCGCCGTTCATCATCTGCATGCCGCCGCCCAACGTCACCGGGCGCGCTCACTTGGGGCACGGTTCGACGTTCACGCCGATGGACGTGCTTACGCGCTACCATCGAATGCTGGGCAACAATGCGGACTGGCTGCCCGGCGTCGATCATGCGGCGATCGCCACCGAGGCCGTTCTGGTCAAGCAGTTGGCGCAGAAAGGCGTGCGCCGCGAAGATCTCGGGCGCGAAGGCTTCGTTGCGCATGCATGGGAGTGGTCGCGCACCTACGGTGGTCAGATCGACGCGCAGTTTCGCCGTCTGGGTTTCGGACCCGATTGGGAGCGCTCGCGTTTCACGATGGACGAAGGGCTCTCCGCAGCGGTGTGCCGCGTCTTCGTCCAGCTCTATCGCGAGNNAACGCGTCTAGTCAACTGGGATCCCACCGCGCAAACGACCGTTTCGGATGCCGAACTCGAGTACGTGGAGCGCGACGGCACGCTTTGGCGCATCCGCTATCCATTTTCAAAAGAGGATCGCAGCGATGGCATCGAGATCGCGACGACGAGGCCCGAGACGATGCTGGGAGACGTCGCAATTGCGGTTCACCCGCAGGACCCGCGTTACTCGAACGTCATCGGCCGCAGCGTGTGGCTGCCGCCGCTCTTCGAGCGCGCGATACCGATCGTCGCCGACGAAGCCGTCGACATGGAGTTCGGCACCGGAGCCGTCAAGGTAACGCCCGCGCACGACCAAGCTGACTACGAGATCGGCGTACGGCACGCCCTCGAAATGCCCTCGGTTATCGGGCTCGATGCGCGAATCGCCGGCACCGACGTCGACGTCGGCCCGTATGCTGGCCTCGATCGGTTCGAAGCGCGCGAACGGATCGTGACGGATTTGGAGCGGTGCGGCGTGCTTCTCGAGGCGCAACCGTATCGCCACTCGATCGCGACCAGCGATCGCAGCGGTGATGTTACGGAGCCGTTGCTCTCGCTGCAATGGTTCGTGAAGATGGCGCCGCTGGCAAAGCCGGCGCTGGATGCCTATCGGGACGGGCGGCTTCGGTTCGTGCCGGAGCGCCACGGCCGGACCTACGAGCGATGGTTGGAAAACATCCGCGATTGGAACGTCTCGCGCCAGATTTGGTGGGGGCATCGGCTGCCGGTTTGGTACACGCCCGACGGCCGCGAAGTGGTCGCGCAGAGCGAAGAAGAGGCCGTCGAACTCGCGCGCACCACGTACGGCACGGGCGAGATCACGCGCGATCCCGACACGCTCGACACGTGGTTTTCCAGCGGGATTTGGCCATTCTCTATTTTGGGCTGGCCGCGACAAACGGAGGAGCTGCGCTGCTGGTACCCATCGCAAACGATGATTACCGGCGGAGAGATCCTCTTTCTTTGGGTGGCGCGGATGGTGATGCTCGGGCTGCACTTCATGGGACGCGTTCCGTTCCGCGACGTCGTCATCACGCCGCTGGTCTTCGATGCCGCCGGGCGCAAGATGTCGAAGTCGCTCGGCAACACCATCGATCCGATGGAGCTTGCGGAGAAGTATGGAGCGGACGCATTCCGCCTCTCGATCCTTCGGCAGATGCGTCTCGAAAGCCAGGAGGTTCGCTATCAAGAGTCGCGTTGCGAAGAGGCACGCAACTTCAACAACAAGATTTGGAATGCAACGCGGTACATGCTCGCGCTGCCGGAAGGTTTGCCCTCGGCGATGACCCTGCCGGCGGCGGGCGCATTGACGCCGGCCGACCGCTGGGTTCTTACTCGGCTTCGTGAGACCACCGTGCGGATGGGTGAGCTACTCGACGCGTACGATTTCGGGGGTGCGGCCGAGTGCATCTGGCGGTTCCTCTGGTACGAAATTTGCGATTGGTACGTCGAAGCAACAAAGGCGCCAGGAAATCACTCAAGCCGGGCAGCCGTGCTCTCCTTCGTTTGGAATAACGCAATGAGGCTGCTGCATCCCGTCGCGCCGTTTATCAGCGAAGAGATTTGGCTGGCTCTGCCGCACGACGGACCGACGATAGTAACGGCGACTTGGCCCGACCCGCTCGAAATCCCGGCCTTCGAAGGCGACGCGCGGGGCTTTGAAACGCTCAAACGCACGGTCGAACGAGTACGCAATCTGCGGGCGGAGCTGGGGCTGGCTCCGAAAGAGCGAGTGACGCTCGAGGTTCCGGCGAACGTGCCTGAAGAAATGGCGCAGCTCCTCGCTCTCTTCTGCGCGGCTACGATCGAGCGATCGGCTGCGACAAGTGGGAAGTTGGACGAGGCCTTGGGCGCCGTCACCGTGCGAGCGCCGCACGGCGTGTTGGAAGAACGCTATAGCAAGGAGGTACGGCATTTGCTCTCGGAAATCGACCGCGGCGAGAGGAAGCTGAGCAATGAATCCTTCGTCGCGAGGGCGGCTCCGGAGATCGTCGCCAAGGAGCGCGAAAAGCTGCAAGCCTATCGAAGCGAGTTGGCGCGAGTCGAAGCGGCATTGCGCGCGTTGAAGGAACCGGCATGACGGCGACGGCAGCGCGCCGGGTTTTGGCACGCAGCGATGAGATCGGACGGATCATCGCGCGGCTCGCCCACGAGATCGTCGAACCGAACCAGGCTCAAGAGGGACTCGTCGTGTTGGGCGTACGCCGCGGCGGGGAGGCGCTGGCGGTGCGACTCGCGGCGGAGATCGAGCGCATCAGTGGGTGCCGGCCCGCGCTCGGCTTTCTGAACATCAATCTCTACCGCGACGATCGCGTCACGCACGAGCTGCCGGATTCGCAAATTCCCGTCGACGTCTCGGGCCGGGTCGTGATCGTCGTCGACGACGTGCTGTACACCGGCCGAACGATCCGTTCGGCACTGGACGCTGTGACCGATCTCGGGCGCCCGGCGGCGATTAGGCTGTGCGTTCTAGTGGATCGCGGACTGCGGGAACTCCCGATTCAGCCGGATTACGTTGGCCGCTTTACGCCGACGTCAGCGAATCAACGAGTGAAGGTCGTACTCTCGCCCGAAGTCAGCGCTTCTGACGAAGTGACGATATTAGGACACGCCGATGCGGATCCGCCGTAGCCTGATCGATCTGGACGATCTAACGGCTGAAGAGATCGCCCAAGTATTCGAACAGACCGCGGCGTTCGAACGAACCGCGCCGGGGCGACGGCTCGCCGGCAAGACGTGCGTCAACATGTTCTTTGAAGAGAGTACTCGNNGCGATGGGGGTCTCGGTCTTAGTCGTGCGCCACCCGGAGGCGGGCTTTCCGCAACGCCTGGCCTTAGGATTTGACGGTCACGTCATCAACGCGGGCGACGGCGTGCACGCCCACCCGACGCAAGCGCTGCTCGACATTTACACGCTCATCGAAGAGTTTGGCGATCTCAAAGGGCGAGCGATTGCTATCGTAGGCGACGTTCTTCACAGCCGCGTCGCGCACTCCGCAATTCGCGGGCTTTCGCGGCTGGGGACGACCGTCGTGCTGGTGGGGCCCGAAGGTTTTCTGCCGAGCACGTATGCGGGCGAAGGCGTTCGCGTCGAGCGCGACTTCGACGCCGTCTTGCCCAACGTCGACGCGGTGATTTTGCTGCGCATTCAACGGGAGCGTTTCGTTGCGATGCCGATCTCCGATGAAGAGTACGTCGCCGGCTACCGGCTCGATCGCCGCAGGCTCGGCCTATTGCGTAAAGAGGCGATCGTCATGCACCCCGGTCCGTACAATCGTGGAATGGAGCTCGACGATTCCGTGCTGGATTTCGCGGGCTGGCGTTACGCACGTCAAGTGCACCACGGTGTGGCCATCCGGATGGCGGTCCTGGATCTGCTCGTTAACGCGAGAAGCCTGTAAGGTTTTCAATGACGGCGCTTCTCATCGCGGGCGGCAGAGTCGTCGATCCCGTTATGTCGCTCGATGCCGTTCGCGACGTGCGAATCCGCGACGGAATCGTCGCGGAGATCGGCGAGCACCTCGAACCCGATGAAGGCGAGACCGTGCTGGACGTCGCCGGCGGGGTGGTCGCACCCGGTTTCGTCGACATGCACGTTCATTTGCGCGAACCCGGCTTTCCAGAGAANNCGTCGCGTGCATGCCGAACACGAATCCGGCGCTCGATGCCCCCGCGACGCTGCACTGGCTGGCGCAGAGCGTGAAACGTTTCGGGCGCTGCCGCGTTTACCCAATCGGCGCGATCACCGTTGCTCGCAAAGGGCGCGAGCCATGCGACTTTGCAGCGTTGGCGGGAGCCGGCGCCGTGGGCTTTTCGGACGACGGCGATACCGTGGCGGACGCCGGCGTTCTGCGCGAGGCGGCATTGCGCGCACGTGACGTTGCCGGCGTTTTTATCTCGCATTGCGAACCCGAGGATCGAATCGTCGCCCG
>PKWF01000289.1:0-8937 GCA_003133185.1 Vulcanimicrobiota bacterium
GCTTCTTGCTTTTACGGTTGCCGGAACGACGAGCGCCAGCGATACACTGCGCTCCGTCGCGGCCTCCTATTACGCGAAGGCCGGGCAGATCGCGATTATAACGGGGCGCGATTCGACGATGGATTACTACCAGCGCCTGCTCGACGACGCCGACCTCTTGAACACGGCGGCGCCGAGCTACTACACCGCCGAGCAGTGGCAGCACTCGGTGCAGGGCTTTTCGCAACTCGACCTGAGCCTTGCGAGGCAGCTCTTGACGCAGTCGTATCAACCGATGGAATCGATTCGAGGCCTCGGCGAGACGTTCGTGCGCTCCTCAAAGGACGGAACGATGCAGCCGGTAGCGGTCTACGTGCCGTCCGGATACTCGAAAGATAAGCCGGCGCCGCTCTTGGTCTTCTTGCACGGGCGGCTGGAGTCGGAGTCGCGTCTGATTGCACCGCAGTTCATCGAGGACGTGGCCGAACGGACGGGCACGATCGTCGTCGCGCCGTACGGGCGCGGCTACTACGACTTTCGCGGTTCGGCGAGTGACGTCTACGACGCTTTCGACGCGGCAGCCCGAGCCTTTACGATCGACCCGCACAAGCGATATCTGGCAGGCTACTCGATGGGCGCGTTCTCGGCGTTTACCATCGCCCCCATGCATCCGGAGGATTGGGCGGCGGTCATGTGCATCGCCGGGTCGCTGCTCGGCTCGAGGTCCCAACTGATCGAATCGAAGATGCGCGGCACTCGGTTCTACGTGTTGACGGGAGCGCGAGACGAGATCGTTCCGACGCTCTTTCCCACCCTCACGGCAATCTTTCTGCGCGACGTGGGAATTCCCGTGACGTTCTATTCGCAAGCCGACGGTACGCATCTCTTGTACTCGCTGCGCTCGATTCTTTCACAAGCATGGAGCGATATGGAATCCGGCGTCGTGCGCTCGCCCGAAGGACTCGGTGCGGGCGGGCAGGGCCTGCCTGAAGCGATGCCCTGATTTCCAAGGCGTGATATTATCGCTCCCATGAGTAGGAGCATGCAGTGGGCGGCGTGGGGCGTGGCCGCCGTCGTGGCGATCGCCCACCTCGTGGCTGCCGGTCGTTACGGCTTCTTCGTCAACGAACTGTANNATTGCGGCGGCGACACAGTTCGCGGGCGCGCACGTCTGGCTCGTGCGTCTGCCCTCCGTATTGACGGCGGCACTGCTCGTGCCGCTGGTTGTGTGGTTCGCGCAGTTGCTCGGTGCCAGCACGCGCGGAGCGTGGCTGGCGGCAATCGCCGCGGCGTCGGCGCCCATGCTGACGGCGATGACGTCAACGTTCACAACGTCGACGTTCGAAGTCTTCGATTTTACCGCAGTCGCATATCTCGTGGCACGCGGGCTGCTGCGCGCAGAGGGACGCGCATTTTGGTGGGCCGGTGCCTTCGCCGGCTGCGCATTTGAATCGAAGTACGGCATCCTTATCTGGGTCATCGGATTGGCGGCCGGGCTTCTTGCGGCAGGGCCGCGCTCGGCATTTCGCGTGCGCGACCTATGGATCGGGGCCGGAATCGCCGTGCTGATCGCGTTGCCCAACGTGCTCTGGCAGTTCGTGCACGGGTTTCCCTTCCTGGAAGTCATGCGTAACGATAGCGCCGGCAATCTCACCGGCACGCCGGTTGAGTTTTTGACCGATCAAGTCGTCGCGCTCAATATCGTGCTCTTGCCGTTGTGGGTGACGGGTATCATCGCGCCGTTTGTCTCGGCGAGGCTGGCGCAGTTTCGGTTTCTGGCGATCGCTTTCGCGGTTTCGGCCCTGCTCGTCTATGCGACGCACGGAAAGAGCTACTATCTCGCCGGCGCTTTTCCAACGATGTTTGCTCTGGGGGCCGCGGCCTGCACGCGACTGCCGAAGACGGTCGTCGCGATATGGGCGACGCTGGCCGCTGCCAACGGTGTGCTCGCGCTGCCGTTCGTGTTGCCCCTCTACTCGCCCGGCCGGCTCCAGTACGTCATCGAACGATCCGGCTTCAAAGAGCGGCCAGAAGAGGTAGCGACGATGGGTGCGCCGCTCACGCAGATCTTTTCGTACGAGTTCGGCTGGCAGGAGCTAACAAATGAAGTCGAGCGAATTTACGCATCGTTGCCTGCGGCCGATCGGGGAAAGGCCGCGATCTTCGCGACGCGCTACGGCGAGGCCGCCGCGATCGACGTGTTGGGGCAAAACCTTCCGCCGGCGCTCAGCGGAAACAATCAGTACTATCTGTGGGGGCCGCGTGGCTTCGACGGATCGGTCGTGATCGCAGTCAACGTCGACCCCGCGCAATGGTCGCAGTGGTGCGATTCGGCGCGCGTCGTCGGTAGCTTCGGCGCGTCACCCTACGTCATGCCGCGGGAGCGCGACCGTCCGATCGTTCTCTGTCGCGGCATGCACCCGCGGCTCCCGCAGCTCTGGTCGCGTTTGAAATTCTACGGGATCTAGCACCGGCGGCGGTTAGGGCGAGCCAGACGACGTGCCCGTGGATTTCGTGAGCTGGAAGTCGTACTGTTGCGTTTGGTCTGCAAAGACGGATTGCCCTGAGACCGCCTGCGTATCGTAACCCGCCTTTACGAGGGTCAGCGTGTAGTTGTCGGGCGGAAGCGAAAGAACGACATAGTGTCCCTTGGCATCCGTCGTCGCGGTTGCCGATTGAGATGGCGCGTTGATTTGCACTTGGACGCCCGGAATCGGAGCCCCGGTGGTCGCGTCGGTAATGATGCCGGCAATACCGCCGAGGTCGTCGGCGACTGCCAAGCTCGGGTGGCTCGTGAGGGCTAGAAGAAGCGCGAGCGCGGCCAAAGGCAGGCGCCACGCGAAAGATTTGACGATGTTGGTTTTGTTCGACATGCCCAATTAGACCATCACCCCCGTCCAAATGTTTCAACTTTTCTGTGCAAGATGCGCCGTGTGCCGTTCGGTTGGCCGAGCCCATTCTTGCAACCAACCAAGCGTTCTCGCCGCCTTCCGGAGGTCGGACTCCCTAGATCACTTTGATCGTTGCCATCATGCCGCCGTCTTCGTGGTCGAGCATGTGGCAATGGAAGACGAAGGTTCCGCGAATTGCCGGATTTCGAAAGTCCACGAGGATCCTTGCCGTTCCGGGAAGGCTGCGCGTGCCGTGGCGGCGTTGCGCGGGCACGAGCACCGTATCGCGCCACGTCCGCGGATGGATTTGCTCGCCGTTGAGTGCTTCGACCACAAAGTGCACTTGGTGGATGTGAAAGTCGTGGACTTCATCGGTGTCGTTGCGGATCGTCCACTCTTCGAGCGTCCCCGAACGAGCGACGATCGCAGGTGGCGCGCCCATCGAAAAGGCGCGGCCGTCGAGGTAGAATCCGGCAGCGTCCTCGGTGAGGGTGACCGTGCGTCGAACAGCGGGCGTCCCCGGAGAAATCCTCGTGTCGCTCGCGCCCGATAACGTCGACGCCCTCCGCGAGAGGGCGATCTCTGCCTGCGGGGGTGTGCTTGGCGCAAGAATCGCAAGCACGGCCTGCGGATCACGATCGCCGCCCGAACCACTGTCGTAGCAGCGGGATCGAAGAAGCGTTGGGCCCGATTGCCCCGTTGCGATGAACTCCGCACGGCCGGCCGGGGGGACGACAATGTGATCGGCCCAAACGACCGCGGGATTTTGGGGATAGGCGCCGACCGGGTAGCCGTCGATCGCGACGATGCCCAGGCGCTCGTTGTCGATTGCGAGATCGAGAACTCGGCTCGCCGACGCATTCAGAACCCGAAACAACTGCTGCTCTCCCGGCTCGATATCGATCGCCGGCTGCCCGGAGCCGTTTACATTCAAATGCAGGCCAACCTCGGGAAGGCACGGCCGGTTCGGCCCCAGGTTGTCGTCGGCGTCGAGCGTATACGATCGAGGCGTCATCTTGCGCGCGTACCAGGGAATCGCCAGGATGTTCGGCGTCTCTTGAACGTCGCGAACGACGATGATACGATCGCGCATCGTCGCAAGGCTTGGGACTCGTTCCCACAGGCCCTCGACGATAATTGCCCCCGCCATGCCGCTGGTGATTTGCCAGTACGCCTCACCATGCACGTGAGGATGATACCAATACATCCCCGGCTGTTGGCTTCTCAATACGTGCACGATGTAGCGGAGCGACTCCCCCGGGCGAGCCAACGTCATCAGCACCTCGTCCCCGGGCTTCGCGGGCGCAACGTCGAGACCGTGAAAATGAAGATTCACGGCATTGGCCGTATCGCTTGCGATTGCTAGCCGATTGTGCAGCGTGATATCGATCGTATCGCCGGGACGGACGCGAATCGTCGGCGCCGCGTCGCGGCCGCCGTAGACGAAATGAGGGCGGCCGGCTTTGCCATCGCCGGCTACGTCGAGGCTCAATTGCGCGACGCCGCCGGTCGCGTGGACTTCCGGAATGTTTGCGAGGGCACGGTGCGGGTCGGCCAGGGCGTCGACGGTGGTGAAGGAAACGCGGCCAAGCGCGCTCCTTCCATCGAGACTCCATGCAGCAATTGCGATAGCGTTGTCGCCGCTTTCGTTTAGCATGCCAGCCGGTACCGCAAAGACGCGCGGAAACCCGGGATCGCTGCGATATTGCCCCACCAGCCAGCCGTTGACGTAAATGAAGGCACGATAATCCGGCCGGCCGGCGTCGTCGAGGCGCAGGGCCGCGAACCTCTCCGGCGCCAGGGAAACGTGCAGCGCCACGTGCGCGCGATACCAGGTGACACCGGCGCGAGTAGTCGTTGCGGGCAGCGTCGCCGGCGTCCACGATAAGTCCGAAAACTCCGGGTTCTGCCACCCGGCGATCTCGCCGCCGAGGCCACCCGCGTTGAGTGGTCCGCGAACCGGATCGGTATTGTACTCGCCGTTACCGAGGATGTGCCACGCGATACTCCCACGCCCTTTGGAAAGCGCGGCACGCAGCATGCCGCGCGATTGAGCGCCACCGGGATCGCGGCTGAGGTTCTCGTTGTGACCCATGTTTTCGAAGAGCACGGAGATCACGTTGCCGGCGTTAACCCTCAGCGCGGCCGGCACGATTCTCATTCTTGCCGAGATCGTGCCGTCGTCGCGCGCGATGGCGCTTCCAAGGTAGACGCCGTTGAGCCAAACGGCGGCGGCGCCTGCGCGACCGGTCATGCCGGCAAACGCGAATGCGCGTTCGGCGCCGCTTGCCTTGAAGTGCCCGCGGTACCACACGACCCCATGATGGAACCCGTAGTCGTCGACGCTCAGAAACTCTCTGCGTGAATTGCGTCCGCTTGGCGACGCTGGGGCGCGCAATGGTGCGTCGTCAGCATCTCGCGGGAGCGCGGTAAGCAGCGGCGGCCACGCCTGGTCGTCGAAGACGCGCTCGCGCTCCGCGTCGTCTCGATGCGAGCGCCATCCGCTAATTTCCGAGAATGCGATGGGGTGAGATTCCGTCAGCCGCTCACCCTCGTGCGTGTGATAGGCGCCCAGCGCGTCGCCGGTCCAGCCCCAGTCGATGCCGTCGTACGCAACGGCGAAGACCTGCGAGATGAACGGCACGTTGATGCCGTCGGCGCGTGCCGCTCGTTGGCGCGCTGCCTGCACGCTCGCCGCGGGATCGTCCTGCATTCCGTAGAGGATGACGCTGCCGCGTCCGCCGGTTAGTTGGTGGCGCGCAAGCCGGGCGTCGATCGCTGCAAGCCATTGCCGCAGTTCACCTTCATAACGAGAACTCGCCGTTTTCGCGACCGCGTTTCGCGCGAAGATCCAGTCGGGAAGGCCGCCGCCCTCCGCGCCGTCGTCAATATACGGGCCCGGCTGCGCGATTACGTAGAGTCTCTCTTGCGCTGCAACGTCGAGCAGCATGTCGACGTCGCGCACTCCAGTGAAATCGTAGGCTCCGGGACGTGGAGAATGGTAGCCCCAGAAGAAGTCGAGCGCGACCGTGTTATAGGCCGCCGCCTTTACCTTACGAAATGCATCGCGCCAGAGATTTGGTGCGGGGAGCCGCCAATAATGAAGCTGCGCCGCCCGGATCGGCGTTTTTCGCCCATCGATGGTGAGCGACGTCCCGTCATATCTGACGACGTGTGGAACGCCCGCCGGCAGGACCTCGCGCGGAGCCGGGTGCGCCATGCAGCCGGCGATACCGCAAGCGAGGAGACCCGCGGCGACGAGCGTTCTAGGGAACGTTACTTAACGACACCCTTGATCGGCGTTGCCGAACCGCTTTCGCCGAGATGCTTGAGACCGAAGATATCCTCGATGGTGCGCAGCACGCTGTAGTGATTGATCGTTTGGCTATACTGTCCCGGGTTCACGTTGCCGATGAGAATCGTAGGTATCTGGTTTCCCGGGCTTCCGTCGTTCTCGTCGAAGGTCAGGATCAGTAGGCCGTTATTCGCCCGGTCCCAAGCGATGAGCTTGGGCAGGTTCTTCTTCGCCCACTTATCGCCGGTGCCGATTGCGCAATCGTGCATGTCGTTACACATGTTCGGCGTGATCCAGGTGAACTGCGAGGGCGGCTTCTTGAGCGGCCCAGGATACACGACGCTCACCGAGCCGGGAATCTTGGTGAAATTCGGCCACGGAACGTGCTTGCGCATGTAGAGCCAACCGCTCGGGAGACTGTCCGGAACCGCCATGCAGCCCGTGTAACCGTCGTACGGCATGCTTTCGGCGTAGCCGGTAAACGAGACGCCGGCCTTGAGCAACTCGCTGCCGAGGCTCTGTACGCCAAACGAGACCGGGCATTGGTCTGAGGAGACACCCTGCGTCGATCCGCTGAAGAGAGCGAGGTAGTTGGGTTCGCTTGGGTGGGTGATCGCAAAGCTCTGCGTCATGTTCGCCCACGTTTTCGAAAGGCCGGTAATATAGGGAGCTTGCGCGCTGCCGATCACGTCGTCGTACGACTCATTTTCAAAGATCACCAGCTGCACGTACTTCGTGGTAATCGCCGCGGCGCTCTGCAGATTCTGCACTATCGGTTGAGCAGGAGCCGACGCGCTTGCGCTATTGCAACCAACGAGTGCTCCAACTAAGAGGAGCAGAACCGGCGTTAACGTGCGTCTCAACATGTTTCATCCCTCCGAGAAGATGAGGCTGACTTCTGGCGCAACGATGACGCACCTGGTTAAGGGAGCCTTAAGTGTGCTTCATATTCTTGGCAAGGCTCGGACTTCGCCATTCTCGTCTCCGACCATGACGACGTCGGCGATCGATGAAAAGATGCCCGTCGCGACAACGCCGTGGATTGCCCGCAGCGCAAGATCGAGCGTGCCGGGTTCGTCGATCCGGCCGAAATGACAGTCCAGGATCCAGTTTCCGTTGTCGCTCACAAACGGCATATCCCCGCCCCGCCGCGTGATTTCAACGTTTGGATTCCAGCGGGAAATTTCACGCACGACGTAGGGTTCGGCAAACGGCACGATCTCAACCGGGAGCGGAAACACTCCGAGCACCGAGACTAACTTTGGCGGCGTGACGACGACCACGAAGCGTTCGGCCACGAGAGCGACGGCCTTCTCCCTGAAGAGTGCTCCGCCACCACCTTTGATCAACGCCCAGTCCGAAGCAACTTCATCTGCGCCGTCGATTGCAACGGGCATCTCCCGCTCGAGCAACCCGACGAGTGGAATGTTCCACCGGCGACAGAGGCTTGCAGTCTGTTCCGACGTTGCTACGGCGGCGATCCGCTCGCCCGCCGCGACGCGCTGCGCGACGCGCTCGATGGCCCAATAGACCGTCGTCCCGGTGCCTAGGCCGATGCACGTGCCGTCTTGCACGAAGTCGTCGACGGCGGCATACCCAACCGCTCGCTTTCCGATGTCGACGACGGGCGATTCGTTCATCGCGGTCACGCGCTACGCGTGCGCCGCGAGCGGGCTCAACCGTCGCAGCTTGCGTTCGCTCTCGGAGCCGGGCGCCGCCGTTAACACGATCAGGCGCATATCGCCGTCGCCGGGCACGTCGAACTGCGTATAATCCAGGACCAGCTCGCCGACCTCCGGGTGCACGTAGCGCTTGAGGCCTTCGGCCGATCCGAGCACGTCGTGCTGCGCCCAAAGGTTCCTGAACTCCGAAGAGTTCGCGCGCAGATCTTCGATCAGCTCGGTGAACGCGGGATCGTGCGGATACTTCGCAGCAACCGCGCGAAACTGCGCGACGACGCGACGCATCGAACACTCCGGATCCCCAAGCCGGCACTGCGAGTTAGGATCGCGAAAGAGTCGCCACACCATATTGCGCGCGGGACCCGTCGCGCTGGAGAAGTCGGAGAGTGCGTCGGCGCTGCGGTTCCAGGCAAGCAGGTCAAAGCGGCGCCCGCGAACGTACGCGGGCGAGGGTTCGAGCGCGGTAAGAACCCGTCGCACGAGATCGCTGACGTGCTCTTCTTCTTGCGTGGGCGCCGTGTTGGTGAGTCCGGCCAAGAGATGAAGGTGCCGCCGTTCGTCCGACGTCAGACGCAACGCACGTGAGATCCCGTCGAGCACATCGCCCGAGACATTGATGGGTAGGCCCTGTTCGAGCCGGGTGTACCANNACGATCTTCGCCCGGCGCGTCCGCAGAAAGTCGCTGAGTTCCGACCGGCGTTCGATCGCTGCATTCATGGTTAGAGTGTCCATTCTAGTGCTAGGATAGGCTAGGTTCTAGTCATAGTATGGCACAAGCGGTAGCCTAAGGGCAACCACCTCTCCTAAGAGCACTCTAGCACCCATGACGGTTGCCGAACGAACGCCCGGAGTGGGAAGAATTGTTCCCCTTCGCCCTCCCGGAAAAACCAATGACCCTCGGGTCGCCCTTCGACAAGCTCAGGGTGACAGCGGGAGCTTGGCCGAGTATGGCCTGCGCCGTTACCTCGTCGTGGGCGGCGTCATGCTGGCCGCGCTGCTGCAAACCGTGGACCTCACGATCGTCAACGTTGCGCTGCCGACCATTCAGGGCAACTTGGGAGCGACGGTCGATGACGGTACGTGGGTCGT
>PKWF01000289.1:8982-10207 GCA_003133185.1 Vulcanimicrobiota bacterium
CGCGTCTTGCAGGGCGCGTTCGGCGGCGGACTGCTCGCGACCGCGCAGGTCGTGCTGCGCGATACGTTTCCGCCGCAGCAGATGGGCATGAGTCAATCGATCTTTGCGCTCGGAACCATCCTTGGTCCGTCCGTGGGACCGACGCTGGGCGGAATTCTCGTCGACAACCTTTCGTGGCCGTGGGTCTTCGACGTCAACCTCGTGCCGGGAATCGTCGCATTCGTCATCTTGTTGCGCTATATGCGCGACCGCACGAAGCCGCAGCCGGCGCGCGTCGACGTCACCGGCATCGCGCTGCTGATCGTTGCCGTCAGCTGCATGCAATACGTGCTCGACCAGGGACAGCGCGATGACTGGTTTTCGGATCAATCGATCCAGCTCTGCACGCTGCTCGCGCTTCTCGCAACCTCGGCCTTCGTTTGGTGGGAGTTGCGCATTGCCGAGCCGATCGTGGACCTGCGGGTGATGCGCCAGCCGGCCGTCGCCGCCGCGTTGCTGATCGCCGGAGCCTACGCGGCAGTTATCTTTCCGAGCCTGCTGCTGTTGCCGCAGTTTACGATCGATAATCTGGGCTTCACGAGCACACTTGCAGGCATTCTCATCGGCGTTCGGGCGCTCCCGGTGCTTCTTCTCACGATTCCCGTGGCGCGACTCGCGAGCTTACCTCGATTCGATCTGCGCTGGTCGATCGGCGGCGGCATCGCCGTGGCGGGCCTCGGCTCACTCTGGCTGGCGAGCTGCGTCACGACCAACAGCGATCTCGGCACGTTTATTCCTCCGCTCCTGCTGGTTGGAATCGGTGCGGCTTTCGTCTACTCGCCCCTGCTCGTCGCGACGATGCGCGCCGTTGCGCCCGAGGCCGGCGCCAAGGCGGCATCGTTTATCGTGCTTTTCTTTCAATTGGGCGGCTCGGTCTCGTCGGCATCGATCGTAGCCTTCTTGGACCAGCGCCTGCAGTTTCACCAAACGATCCTCGCCGCGCAAGCGACGCTTTCCAGACTGCCGGTCGCGCAGTTCTTGCAGCGCGGTACCACCGCACAGCTCGCAACCGCGATTGCCGGCCAAGCAGCGGCGCTTTCCTACTCGGACGCGTTCCTCATGACCGGCGTCCTCGCGCTCGTAGTCACCCCCGGCGTGCTGCTCTTAGCGCGCAGACATTCATAGGAGTAACCCGAAATGCAATACGAAGTTGCCTGTAACCGAATCCGCAACGCCATTACAACTT
>PKWF01000289.1:10226-15507 GCA_003133185.1 Vulcanimicrobiota bacterium
CTCCATCATGCCTGCGGCCGGCCCGACGATCCACGCTGGACGGCCGCGCTCACCAGCCTCCAAGCGTTCCTCGAGCATTGCGACGCTTCTCCGAAGATGAGCGACTCCGTTGCCCTACTCGAGTTGCGCGGCTTCATCGCAGAAAACGCCGACCTCTCGGCGCCAGGCCTTGCGCATGCGCTAGCGAGTTAATCGCGCGTTCGCGCGCGCCGAAGCCACGTGTCAACTGCTCCAAATGTGCTATCATCAGGCTCACGGCGGTCAAGGGGCCCTCTCGGTGACGGAGGTAAGGCAAGATGCCCAACCATCGCATTCTGAGCGTTTTTGGCACCGCGGCGCTGCTAGCCGCATGCGGTGGATCCCAGGTTAACTCGGCGATCCCACTCCATCCGGCGAGCCACGTGCCGGCGCGCCCCTTCGCGAGCGGTGGGTACCAGACGCTGTATACGTTCGAGGGTAGGCGGAACGGTGCATCCCCGCATGGGTCCCTGATCGCTTTAAACGGCGTGCTTTACGGCACGACCACTAGTGGCGGGAGACGCGGTTATGGAACCGTCTTTGCGGTCGACACGTCGGGCAACGAGCGCGTGATCTACGCTTTCACGGGCGGCGCCGATGGTATTTCGCCGACTGACGGCTTGACGGTTTTCCGTGGGGTGCTCTACGGTACGACGATTGCCGGCGNNCCTTCGCGGTGACCACGTCGGGCAAAGAGCGCGTCGTCTATAGTTTCAAATGGGGATCGGATGGCGCGGCTCCCATCGCCGGGCTCACCGTATTGCATGGTGCACTCTACGGCGTCACGTGGGTGGGCGGGCTCAAAACCGTCTGCGCAAACTTCTTGAGTAAAGGGTGTGGCACCGCGTTTGAGGTCAGCACGTCCGGCAGCGAACGCGTGTTGCACCGTTTCAAAGGCGACAAGGACGGTGCTCTGCCGGAAGGCCGCCTCCTCGCGCTCAACGGCGCGCTTTTTGGCACGGCGAACAAAGGCGGCAAACGACGGGGCTGCGGCGGAGCCGGCTGCGGAACGATTTTCGAGATCAACAACGCCGGCGTCGGTCAAGTGCTATATCGCTTTGAGGGCGGCGCTGATGGCGGAAACCCCTCGGCCGGCATGATCAGCATCGACGGCGTGCTCTACGGAACCACGACGCAGGGCGGTTCCGGATGCGAGGACAGTGGGTGCGGCACCATCTTCAAGGCGACCACGTCGGGTCAAGAGACCACACTCTACCGTTTTAAGGGTCCGCCGGACGGTCTCTATCCGATTTCAAGTCTGGTCGCAGTCTCCGGCAAGCTTTATGGCGCCACGTTTTCCGGCGGTACGATTTGCATTCCCGGAAGCAGTGGCCACGATGGCGGGACGGCGTTCGAAGCGGACACGTCCGGTGCGGAAAGCGTGATCTATCGGTTTAAGTGTCACGACGGCTGGCTTCCCGCGGGCGCACTTCTGCCGCTAGGGGGCCAACTCTATGGCGCGACGACATACGGCGGCCGGCGCGGCGATGGAACGCTATACACGCTGAGTTTTTGACATTAGCGATCCGTGCATGGGCTTACGCGCGAGGCGCATATTTTAAAGACGTAGCGGTGTTGAACAGAACGATCGGAGCGGGGAGCGTGGCGCCCGTGGAAAGCAAGAGGCGCAGCGCCGCGAGGGTGGCTCCGCCCTCTTCGGTTGCGTCGATGCCTTCGTGCTTATGGAGGTCACGCATCGCTTGATCGGCCGCAGCATCGGAGACCGCAACGGCATTCCCGCTGGATTCGCGCAGAGCGCGCAACGTCAGACGGTCGCCGATTCCGCCCGGAACGCGTAAGCCCCACATCTTCGTCGACCCGTCCTCGACCCGTTTGGCGGACTCTTCGCCGCGATCGAATGCGCGGACGATCGGTGCACAACCCTCGGCTTGAACGCCTACCATGACCGGGCGCTTCGTATCGACCCAGCCGAGCTGCTCGAGTTCGTCGAAAGCCTTCCACATCGCAACGAGGCCCGTGCCGCCGCCCGTCGGATAGACGATCGTTCCGGGAACGCCGCCGAGTTGTTCGACCAACTCGTAGCCCATCGTCTTCTTTCCCTCGACTCGGTATGGCTCGCGGAAGGTCGCAACGTTGAAGGCACCGCTTTCGCGCGCATATTCAGCCGCGATGCGCCCGGCATCGTCNNGCGGCGTATCGCGCGGAACGTAAACGCGCACGTGCAGGCCGGCCCGCGCGCCATACGCGGCAAGCGCGCCGCCGGCATTTCCAGCACTCGGTGCAACCAACGCCGGCACGCCTAAGCGCTTCGCAACGGTAACTGCGACCGACATGCCGCGCGACTTGAACGAACCGGTGGGATTCTGCGCTTCGTCTTTGACGTAGGCGCCGTTCGAAAGCGGAATGAGCGGCGTTGCGCCTTCCCCCAGCGAGACGGGCTCCTCGTCGCCGGCAATCGGCAACATCTCGCGGTAGCGCCACATCGTCCAGGGCCGCGCGGCCATCGCCTCGCGCCGAAGCGCAGCGGCGGCGTAGCGGACGAGCAGCGGCGCACCGTCCTCCGGACAGACCGTTGCGAGCGCATGCGGCGAGCAACGATGCGTTGCGTCGCGCGAACATTCAAGATACGAAATCATCAGTGCTCCAGAAGGGCATGCTCATACTTTCAGGCAGGCATGAGATTGTCCCACGCGGATTCAGTGCCATGGCCACGATGGCTTTTGCCGGAGGATATTACATAAGATACGGTGTTCGACGTCAAGCATTCGCATAGGCTGGATTGAAGGATCTGCCCGACTTAAGTACGCCGTAGGCCAAGGTCAAGAGTTTACGCATGACGGCGGCTATGATGGTCATGCTAGGCTTTCCGCGCTCCCGCAGCCGATCGGCAAAGCGGCGAAGCAGCGGGTTGTATCGCATCGCCGAGATTGCCGGAAAGTAGAGCGCGGTCCGCAGGCTGGCGTTGCCAGTCTTGGCGATGCGGCTCGGGAAGTGAATTGATCCGGACTCGTGATGGCGCGGTGAAAGGCCGGCATAGGCCGCGACGGCCTTGACGTTGCGAAACTCCGCAATGTTCGGCATCTCACCCAAGATACGAGCCGCCGTCGTTTCGCCGATTCCCGGAATCGACGTCAGCAGCTCGCGCTGTCGGTGCAGCGGCGGATGGCGATCGAAGAGCTGGCCGATTTCACGCTCAACTCGCTCAATTTCGCTGCGTAGCCGTCGCAACGCTGACTGGGTGCGCTGGACCGCGGCCGCCGATCGGCGCAGCGGACGCGATGCCGCAAACCTCCACGCTCGCGACGCACGCCGATCGTGGCACGTCATGGATGCTGCCGGAGGCGAAGCGCGAGGATTTGCTGTACGTTTCCGATGACGCCTTGGACGAAGTTGACGTCTATAGCCTGCGGACACTGAAGTTAACGGGTGTTCTGACCGGCCTGAATAAGCCTCAGGGGGAATGCGTCGACGTGACAGGCGATGTTTGGGTCACGAACATCGGAACGGCGCAAATTATCGAGTACGCGCACGGCGGAACAAATCCAATCAATACGCTAGCCGACGGGAGCGGATATCCAGTCGCGTGTGCCGTTGACCCGTCGACCGGAAATCTCGCCGTCATGAGCATCGTGGGCTTGAGCGGTCCGGGCGCCGTTTTGGTCTATTTGGATGCCTCGGGAACGCCAGCGGAATACACCGACCCGGCGCTGTACTACTACTACTTCGACGGATATGACGATCGGGGCGATCTCCTCATCGATGGTACCGATGCCAACGGCGTTTTCGGGTTTGCCGAGCTATCCAGCGGTAACAACTCCCTGGCGAATATCGCATTGAAGAAGTCCATCTCTTTGCCCGGCGATGTTCAGTGGGACGGTAAGTGGATCACGTTGGAAAACGCCGGTCGAGAAAACACGCTCATCTATCGTCTAAGAATTTCGGGTTCGACAGGGACCATCGTCGGCGCGACGCGGCTCAAGCCGCCGTGCGGCGCCTTGTCTCAGACGTGGATCCAGAGTGATACAGTGACTGCAGCTTTTCCGCACTCTTGTGACGCCACGATCGACGTTTGGAGATATCCGGTTGGGGGACCGCCAAGGAAAAGCGCGCAGGGCCCCGCGGATCCGATTGGCGTAACGATCAGCGTCCCCCCGAAGTAGCCTCAACCTCTGCCCGTCTGCACGGGGCAGAGGCAGCGGGGTGCGCTCGCAAACAGTAGCGCCCAACGCTTTGATCATCTTCTCTTGGTAACGAACGAAAAAAGCTCTCGCATCTTAGGGCTCAGACCCCAGCCACGCCGCAGCTCAGCACATAGCTAACGCTGCGCGTTTCATGTGATTTTCTTCTTCGGCGGCTAGAGGGCACGGCTTCGCCACCAAAGGTTTTGGTCGGATTGCCGCCTTGCGGTGCAGCTATTGTTCCAACTCCTGTAGCGTGTTGGTGTTCGTGTCGGTGTAGAACAGCCTCGTGTTGCTGTCCTTCGTTCCGATCGCGGCGAGCCCAAAGATTCCGGACGTCTTGCTCTTATCTATGATCTCCGTATCGAGCACCTGGCCTTTCGGTGTCATCTCGACCAGCATGTTGCTGCCGGTATTGGCGACGATGAGGTTGCCGTTGGGCAATAGCGTTTCAGCTACCGGCTTGTCGAGCGGCGAGCCCGCCTTGACGACCGTAACGCACGTGATACTCCGGTACATGCATGTGAACTTCTTGCAGCCGGGCTGTACGGTGATCTCGTCTTTCACCTGTAGCTTGCTGGCATGACTGATGGCGGCAACGGTATTGCACGCGCCGTCTACGACGTAGAGCGTGTCGGGAGGATGGTTCTTGGAAGGGCACTCACCTGTACCAGGCAGGACGCCGCACCAATACGCGATGCCCGACGGCCCCAGCGCGCTCCACCCTGAGCCTTTGTTGACGTCGAAGCCGTCGATGACTTCCTTACCGTGACCGCTACTGTATCCGCCGAAACTGAAGCTGTCGACTCCCCCGGTATCGGCGTTCCCAATGAAGACGAGTTCCGGTGAGTAATCGTAAAGCATCGGCCCCTCGCCGTCACCCAGAGGCTGCGTTACGGAACCGTAGGTCTTCTTGAGCTGCCCCTTTTGATTGATCCGGACCATCACTTTGCTGGTAAACCCGGCGGCGTAGATTTGGTCGCCGCCATCAATGGCGTCGCTGTCGCATCCCTCAATTTCGCTGTTTTGTAAGAAGGTTGTCGGCTTCGAGTTTGGGAGAGGATCGAACTGTTCTATCGTCGTCCCGTCGCCTGCTGTGCCCGACGAGTTCTCAAAGTTGCAGA
>PKWF01000244.1:0-2098 GCA_003133185.1 Vulcanimicrobiota bacterium
TCGCCCTTGGCAAAAGCGATGACGCGAACCGTGCGCCCCGTTCCATGCGGCAGCAGCACCGTTCCGCGAACGTTTTGGTCGCTCTTCTTCGGGTCGACGCCCAGGCGAATGTGCACCTCGACGGTTTCGTTGAACTTTGCGTTGGCGTTCTTCTTGACGAGCGCAATCGCTTCGGGCGTCGAGAAGAGCTTGCCTGGATCGAAGTTCGTGGCGATTGCCTTGAAGCGCTTTCCGTGATGCTGCGCCATCTTATGCCTCCACTTCCACGCCCATCGATCGCGCCGTTCCGGCGACGATCTTCTTGGCCGCGTTCATGTCGTTGGCGTTGATGTCGGGCATCTTTACCTTCGCGATATCTTCGAGCTGTTTTTGCGTGAGCTTACCGACTTTGTTGCGGTTGGGCTCTTTGCTGCCAGACTCGATCCCCAACGCCTGCTTGATCAGAAAAGACGCCGGGGGCGTCTTCGTGATGAACGTAAACGTGCGGTCGTCGAAGACCGTAATCTCGACGGGGATGATCATGCCGGCTTGTGAAGCAGTGCGCTCGTTGTACTGCTTGCAGAAGTCCATGATGTTGAGCGAGTAGGGGCCCAGCGCCGGTCCGATCGGCGGAGCCGGGGTCGCCTTGCCTGCCGGAATCTGCAGGCCGATCTTGCCGACTACCTTCTTAGCCATGAAATGTCTCCTTTCGAAGCGACTCTCATCGCTTCTTCCCCAGCTATAGTGTTAGACACGAACGTCGGGGTCTTCGTCCGTTCCACTAACCCTTAAGAACTATACCTTCTCCACTTGAAAGAACTCCAGTTCGACGGGCGTTTCGCGACCGAAAATCGAGATGAGCGCGCGCAAGCGCTCCTTCTCCGGCGCGATCTCATCGACGACGCCGGTGAAGTCGAAGAACGGCCCCGACGTGACCTTGACGCGATCGCCCTTCTTGAAGTCGATCTTCAGTTTGGGCGCTTCGATACCCATCTGCTTGAGAATCGTTTTGACTTCTTTGTCCTGCAGCGGCACGGGTTTCTCACCCGGCCCGGGACTTCCGACGAAGCCGGTCACCCCTTGCGTGTTACGAACGACATACCAGGACTGATCGTCCATGGTCATTTCGACCAGCACGTAGCCCGGAAAAACTTTCTTCGGCGTGATCTTGCGCTTGCCGTCTTTGAACTCGACTTCGTCCTCCATCGGAACGAGCACGCGGAAGATCTTGTCCTGCATGCCCATCGAATGGATGCGGCGCTCGAGATTTGCCTTGACCTTGTTTTCGTAACCCGAATAGGTGTGGACGACGAACCAGTTACGATTATCCTTAGGCTTGGCCGCGACGGCATCGTCGTCGGCGACGTCGGCGGAAGACGCCTCGTCTTCAAGTCCCGCGGCCGGCTCTTCGACAATCTCCTCGACCGCGACCGGGTCGCCCATCTGGGGGTCCTCGGTTTTCGTTTCGTCGACGGCCGTTTCGTTTATGGTCGTTTCGTCAACAATTTGCTCGGCGTCGTACATCGTCTGCATCTACCCAGCGGTGACCGGATGAATCAAGCTGAAGAGCCACCCAAAGAGCTGGTCGACGAGGAAGACGAACAGCCCGATGCCGATCACCAGCGAGATCGTGAGAATTGTCGCAGAGATCCACTCATCGCGCGTCGGCCAAGTAACGCGCCGAAGTTCCGCGATGACGCCGCGGATGAAATCGCCGCCCGCTATGGACTGGGCCGTTCTCTTTTGCTGTTCGTTCACCAAAGGTCTACCTTAATTTGTTATCCTGAGCTGAGAGCCTGTCCTGAGCGAGCGAAGCGAGTCGAAGGGAAGGGTGGCAGGGCGGACAGGACTCGAACCTGCAACAACTGGTTTTGGAGACCAGGACTCTACCAATTGAGCTACCGCCCTATCTCGTTTCCCTATGCGGTTTGTGGCATCGGCAGAAGCGGCAGTATTTGCTGAGCTCCAGCCGGTCCGTGGTCTTCTGCTTGTTTTTCTGCGTGTTGTAGTTCCGGCGTTTGCACTCGGTGCACGCCAGGACGACCATCACTCGCGATTCTTTCTTTGCCATCTTTAGTCTATCACAACATTAAGAAAACGGACCGGCGGTCCGTTCGAA
>PKWF01000244.1:2140-6570 GCA_003133185.1 Vulcanimicrobiota bacterium
GTCACGATGGTGCGCCCGGCCAGAATCGAACTGGCAACCTTGGGCTTAGGAGTCCCCTGCTCTATCCAGTTTGAGCTACGGGCGCGCACGTGATTTCCTTTATTTTATGCGGGTTTGCGCTGCGCTCGGCAGCGAGACGAATCTACCGACTCCCGTCGCCGGCGCCATTTGGGCGCCATGCTGCGAAAAATCGTGAGGCTCGGACGGTCAATTCTCACCCGCTAACCGCCTCGCCTTTGCCTGAAGCAGAGCGAGGCTGATGCTTGTTACGGCCCCCCGGCCACGGGATGCCCCATAGACTCGCAGCGTCAAAGCTGGGATCGGCATGGCCGAGCAGGCCAGAAGTCGTCCGTACGTCGTTCCCGGTGGCCAAGCCCATCGTCCCCGCGAAATGCCGAAGGGGAGTGCAGCGAAAGACCCTTTGCCTTGATTCCTAAGTCGCGGAGGATAGCCGAAAACGACTTGCTTACTTCGTCCAGGTCGAGCACGCCGGTGCTGTCAGCAAAGACGAAGCCTCGGTCATCCATGTCTAACGCAGAACAGGTACGTGGATAACAGCGGAGCGGTAGTGAGGTGAATTATCTCTCCAGCTGGTTGCATGCCGCGTGCCTCCGAGACTAGTTGCATGTCCACCCTGGATCATCAAGCCGGCAGCGCGTCGTCAAGCACGTCGACATCGACCTCGGTTTCGCAATAGCCGGCACCGGCGATCAATCCCAGGAAACGGATGGGTTGGGCGTTCCGGGGCTACGGCTTCACGCAACTCCGGCAGTTTTTACTGAGGCTTCTTCTTCTTGAACTTCCTCCTGCCACTAGTGATGGTCTTCATCGCTTCCCGTGCACCCACAACAGCGCTGATCTTTATTGCGTGCCCCTGCTCCGAGGAATAGCGCCCCAAAAAGCTTTTGATTCCCTCCAGCACTTCCTGAGGTAGGTCTGAGATCTCCGTGTAGGAATCCGTGGCAAGTGCCGTCCCCGGGCTGGGCAGTGGAACGGCAATAAGACGATCGTTCTCAACCCCATCCTTCGTCTCTCGAATCGCGCCGATGACACGCGCCTGGATGAGGCAACCCGAAAATAGGCCGTCCCGATTCACAACCAGGATGTCCACAGGATCCTTATCCGGCGCGAGCGTTTGTGGAATGAAGCCATAATCGTAGGGCCACTCCAAATCCTCTGGAAGCACGTCATGGAACGCGATAATGCCGTATTCGGGCATTAACGCGTACTTATGCCGACTTGCTTTTGGCGTCTCGATAATTGCGTTTACGATGCGGTCGCGCTTCTTCTTGGCATTCGGAAGCGCAGGAATGTAGTCGTAATGGGTTGCGTTAATGGCCATAACGCCTCTTACCCGGTCGCGCGAAAGCCAAGCGTCCGGCTACTACCGTTCAGCTCGGGTCGAGCTTATCAAGAACCGCGTGCGGATCGCCGAGCGAGAGGGAACGTCTATTCTCGATGGGAGGAAGCATCATGTCGAAGAATGGCGGCGTCATCGGTGTATCGGATCACGGCGGTTGGGCGGTGCTCGTGACGGTGGCGCGCGATGGAACGCTTCTAGACCGCCGTCGCGTAGAGTTGGTGGACGAGGGCCTGCCCGCGCTTCCCCATCATCACGAAGGCCAGTTGCTGCCGGTGGACGAGGCCGTGGCTTTGGTCGAGCGCGTGCGCGTCTCGGCGGAGAGACACGCAGCACTAGCGATGAACGGCGTCGCGATGGCCGTGCGGCCGATCCTCGGTGTCGCCCTTCGTAACTGCCCGCCGCTTCCGCCGACAATTGCCGAACGGATCAAGGACTACCGTGCACGCAACGTCGCCGACTGGGTGATGTACCGTAAGGCACTGGCGGCCGCGGCCGCCGCCTGCGGTTGGCCCGTCCACTGGTACGACGCAAAGAGCGTGTTGGGTGCGGCGAGCCACGCGTTGCGCATCGAGAACTTCGAGGCTCGCTTTCTCCATCTCCGTAGCGCCGTCGGGCCGCCATGGAACAAGGATCACAAGCTCGCAATGGCCGCGGCAATAGTCGTGGCCAAGGCGCTCGTAGAGTGAGACAGTACGCTCCGCGATCACAAAGCTCGCATGCGGTTGTTTCGGGGATTCTCTTCTACTTCAGCCAGTCCGAGCAACTTCAACACCGGGGGAACGTACATGGCGAACCGCCCGCGCAGGCCCTTCTTGAGGCCATACCACCCGCCGATCGGGTTGCTCTCAGATCGCGCCCACTCCTCAACGGTACCCTCAGCCGCGGGCTTCTGCTCGTCGGCACTTCCAAGCAGCATCCAATCGCCGTGCTTCTTGAGCATGGCGTGTAGGTCGTCGATGCACCTGAGGTGATATCGCAACTGCGTCTTCCTAACTTGAACGATCAAGGCCGGAGGGCTTACCGACTCATCGCGAAACGCGACGAACTCGGAAGATCCGCTCGGCGTTTTCAAAATCCATGGGTCCTCGCGACTTCCACTTTTAAACGTCTTTGCCACTACAAGCTCCTCTCAAGATGTCTACGCGCCGAATGCCGAGTAACGCGCGTCGACCGTGATGTATGGGATGTAGCGGAAGTCGCGAATGAGCGAGATACGGCCGGCGCTAACCTCGAGCAAGACGAAATACGCGGGATCCCGGCTCGATGGCGGACTGAAGATCGCAAGCGCCGGAGCCCCGTCGACGAAGCCCACTTCCGCGCGAAGGTCTTCGGTCTTGGTGTACGCGGCGTAGCGATCGTAGTATCCTGCGTCCACCGCACGAGGATGTTGTACGCGCGAAACGACCTCGAGACGCGATTCCGCTGCAAGCAGCTCGCGCAGCCCATCCCAGTTGTGGGCGTTGAAGAGATCGGCGTACCGCCGCAGCGTCGTCAGCGTTTCGCCGGCGACGGGTTGTGCTGGTTCCGCAAAACGCGCGTGTGGCGTCCGGGCGATGTTCGCGCGCGCCCGCGATAACGCGGCCTTTACCGCGCCGACGGTCGTTCCCATCGTGTGCGCGGTTTCCTCGAGCGATTGCCCGAGCACGTCTTTGAGGATCGCGGCGCTGCGCTGCGTCGGCGGCAGCTCTGCGAAAACCGTCAGCGCAGCTTCCACGAGTGCGGGATCGACACTGGCTTCTTCGCTCTCTGCGCGGTCCGGGACGTCGGCAACGGGCTCCACGTTTTGGCGTTCGTATCGTTTGATAAAATCCATAGCCGTGTTATGCGCGATTCGGAAGAGCCAGGGTTTGAGGTTGGGCGGCTGTACCATCTGGCCTAGAGCGTAATACGCTTTTGCTAAGCTCTCTTGAACGATGTCTTCGCCGTCGAAGATCGAGCCGGTCATCCGCGCACAGTACCGATGGAGTTCGGGACGAATTTCGTCGACGAGCTCCATGAATTGATCGCGCGCTTCCATCATCGCCGGCAGCAGCCCGTGCGTCCGATCTTCCATCTTCACCCCAACGCTTCGACGCCTTCACCGGTCACCCCAATTGCGGCGACCCCGTCGGCGAGATCCTCTCGCAAGCCGCCGACGATCGCCGCGCCGACCTTATCGACGTCGAGCGGCACTTTCCAGCGACGCTTGAGAAACTCCGCCGCCGATAAACCTTGCGTCGCGCCGTAATTGGCGGCCGCAGTAATTCCGATCTCCGTGCCTTCAATTAGTTGACGCGGAAGCACGGCGAAAAAGCGGATGCCTAACTTCTTCGCGTCCGACACTTCTTGTGCGTACTCGGCCATTAGCCATTGCATGCGTTTTGCGCCGGCGTAGCCGCCCGAGAGCGGAGAGCCGGCGACCGCGGCCCCGCTCGAAACGATCGCGACCGCACTGCCCGCCGCGAGTGGAAGCGTCAGCGCAGCCTTCAGCAGGCGGAATGCAGCTTGGGTATCGGCGTTCCACGGAATGGAAAATGTCTCCCAATTGAGCTCGTCGAGCGTTCCCATCGGCGGCCGAGCGCCGGCGGCAAGCACGACGAGTTGCGGTTCGTACTCGCGCAGCAGCCGCTCCGCGGTCGACGCATCCGTCGCATCGGCTTGGACCGTTCGCACGACGCCATCGAACTCCGCGGCAAGTGCGTCGAGCCCGTCGCGTCCACGCGCAACCGCGACGACCGAGGCTCCTTCGGAAACCAACCGTTTCACCGTCGCCAGACCGATACCGGAGGTCGCTCCGATCACGACCGCGGAAGTATCTTTCAGCGACTTCATCGTAGCCCTCTCGTTAGTATAGCGGCGAGCCATATCATTGTTCCGGCGCCGGCCCCGCTCGCAAGGGGGACCAAGACCTCTTCTACCGGCATCGCCATAATGTGGGCGAGAAGGATCATGCCGGTATGGCCTGCGCAGCATCGACCACGTCGCTCCACTTGCCGTCTTGCTCGACTCCGTACGAGTCGTGCCAGTTCCACCATTTGTAAGGCTCGGACTGCGGATAGCCTTCGGGTGAATCTTCCCAGGTCTCTTG
>PKWF01000244.1:6577-6738 GCA_003133185.1 Vulcanimicrobiota bacterium
TTGGTGCCGTGCCATTCGTCGACGCCAAAGTCGGCGTCGAAACCATCGGTGATCGTATACCAAGGCATCGTCCAGCCCATTCGCGCTTTTAAGCGCTCGATGTCGGGCTGCGGAGCGCGCGAAACGTTCGCGAAGGTCGTGTCTCGTGCGTGGAGGTGTGA
>PKWF01000283.1:0-122 GCA_003133185.1 Vulcanimicrobiota bacterium
ATGACCTTGATGACGTTCCATCCCGCGCCTCTGAAGACGCCCTCGAGCTCTTGGATGATCTTACCGTTGCCGCGCACCGGACCGTCGAGGCGCTGGAGATTCGCGTTGACCACCCAGATCAG
>PKWF01000283.1:226-435 GCA_003133185.1 Vulcanimicrobiota bacterium
TTGCCGTCGACCTCCTGGCGGAAGTGTTCGAGCTGCTCTTCGGTGATGCGACCCTCGAGGAAAGCCCGCGCGTAGACGCCGGGTGAAGAATGACCTTGGAAGTAGACGAGGTCGCCGCCGAACGTTTCGCTCGGCGCGCGGAAGAAGTGGTTGAAGCCGACGTCGTAGAGCGTCGCGGCGGAGGCAAAACTAGCGACGTGTCCGCCGAG
>PKWF01000283.1:458-1343 GCA_003133185.1 Vulcanimicrobiota bacterium
TCGACGAGCGCCGAGAGCAGCTCGCGGGCGCGCCCGGGCCCTTCGACGGCAAGCACGCCTCGCATGGCCTCGAGCCATTCGCGAGTCTCTTGAGGATCGGGGTCGGGGGCGAAGCTAGTCATCGCTGCCGTCATTTCCGTCCGGCGAGCCCATCTCTTCCAAAGGCACCCGCCTGCCTGGGAAGAACCGCACTTCCCGCGTATACAGTCCCTGCGCGGGAGCTGAATTTGGCTGAGAGGGCGGCTGCGAGTCGCCGACCGCACGTAACCTGATCCGGATAATGCCGGCGTAGGGAGGATGGAATGAAGGTTTACGTAGGGGGCAGCGACCCCTCGATTCGCGTTCCGCGCCGTGCGGTGACGCTGACCGACGGAACGGTCCACACGCTGTACGATACCAGCGGTCCGTACACCGATTCTGAGTCGTCGCTCGACATCCGCCGCGGCTTGCAGCCGCTGCGCGAGCGATGGATCGCCGACCGTAACGATACGATCGACTTGGACCGGGCTACATCGCTGTATCGCCGCGGTCGCGAGGCGATGTCCGAGCTCGACGTCGTTCGCTTTCCGTCGCCGCGCTTGCCGAGGCGGGCGAAGCCCGGCGGCAACGTGACGCAGATGCATTACGCTGCGCGCGGCGAGATCACACCCGAGATGGAGTTCGTCGCGCTGCGCGAGAGCGTCGAGCCGGAGTTCGTGCGCGGCGAAATCGCGCGAGGGCGCGCGATTCTTCCCTCAAACGTCAACCATCCCGAGAGCGAGCCGATGATCATCGGGCGGAACTTCCTGGTGAAGATCAATGCCAACATCGGCAACTCGGCCGTGAGCTCGTCGATCGAGGAAGAGGTAGAGAAAATGACGTGGGCGACGCGCTGGGGCGCCGACA
>PKWF01000283.1:1451-22774 GCA_003133185.1 Vulcanimicrobiota bacterium
TCACCGGCATCGTTTCGCGCGGCGGGTCGATTCTCGCAAAGTGGTGCCTGGCGCACCATCGTGAGAACTTCTTGTACGAACACTTCGAAGAGATCTGCGAGATCATGAAGGCCTACGACGTCGCCTTCTCGCTCGGCGACGGCTTGCGCCCCGGGTGCACGGCCGACGCCAACGACGCGGCGCAGTTTGCGGAACTCGAAACGCTTGGCGAACTCACCGACATCGCTTGGAAGCACGAGGTGCAGGTGATGATCGAGGGACCGGGTCACGTGCCGATGCAGATGATCGAAGAGAACGTGCGCAGGCAGCTCGAAGTCTGCAAGGAGGCGCCGTTCTACACGCTGGGGCCGCTCGTCACCGACATCGCTCCCGGCTACGATCACATTACTAGCGCGATTGGCGCGGCGATGATCGGCTGGTACGGCACCGCCATGCTGTGCTACGTCACGCCCAAAGAACACCTCGGTTTACCCAATAAGAAGGACGTCAAGGACGGCGTCATCACGTATAAGATCGCGGCCCACGCGGCCGATCTCGCGAAGGGACATAAAGGTGCCGCGCATTGGGACGACGTTCTCTCAAAGGCGCGTTTTGAGTTTCGCTGGCAGGATCAGTTCGATCTTTCACTCGATCCCGAAACGGCGCGTGATTTCCACGACGAAACGCTTCCGGCGCCCGGGGCGAAGGTCGCGCACTTTTGCTCGATGTGCGGCCCGCACTTCTGTTCGATGAAGATAACGCAAGAGGTCCGCGAGTACGCGCAGCAAGGGATGGCCGAAAAATCGCGAGAGTTTATCGAAACTGGCGCCGAGGTCTACATCCCGGTCCTTCGACTCACCGAATCTCCATTGGACCCTGTCTCTTGATCCGCTCAGGACTGCGCTCGCTTTGCTCGCTTGTCGCTAAGGAATTTTGAAGAACCCTGCAAAGACGAGCGGGGATGCCGCCCGAGCGGTTAACCTGAGAATAAGCGAGGGCGGCATGCCCCGAGTCTGCGCGGTGCTCTTCGATCGCGACGAAACGATCGTGGTCGACGTGCCATTCAACGCCGACCCGCAGCGCGTCGAGCCCGCGCCGAACGCGCGCGCGCTGCTCGACCGGCTCCGCGCCGCCGGTCTGCCGCTGGCCGTCGTGAGCAATCAGAGCGGCATCGGTCGCGGAATCCTCACCCGCGAAGCGGTCGATGCCGTCAATCGTCGCGTAGACGAGCTGCTTGGTCCCTTCGCCGGATTCTTCGTGTGCCCGCATTCCCCGGAGGACGCGTGTGAGTGTCGCAAGCCCAAGCCGAAACTGATTCTCGATGCGGCGCGGGCGCTTGGCGTGGATCCGGCCTGCTGCGTGGTCGTCGGCGATCGCGAGAGCGATGTCGAGGCGGCGCAAAACGCCGGCGCAATCCCGTTACGAGTCGATGGAACCCACGGTTTGGCCGCGGCGGTCGAACGTATTCTTTACTGGGTTGAGGGGCCTTCGAGCCAATAGGCGAGGTCGGCTCCGCGAACTGGCGGCGTGACGGCGTAGGCGTTGGCCGGAAGACGAACGGTTCTCGAAAGGCGCTGCCACGTTTCCAGTACGCGTACGACGTAGTTTTGCGTTTCGTCAAACGGCGGAATGCCGCCGTACTCGCTCACCGCTTTCGGCCCGGCGTTGTAGGCGGCAAAGACGAGATCGTAGTGCTTCGTTCCAAACCGCCCGACTAAGCCACGAAGATAGCGCGCGGCACCGGAGATATTCTGTGCCGGGTCGTGCGGGTTAACGCCGAGCAGCGCCGCCGTACCCGGCATGAGCTGTCCGAGACCGATGGCGCCGGCGCGCGAAAGGGCGTGCGTGTGCCAGCGGGATTCGACCGTAACGATGGCCACGAGCATGTTGGCATCGATGCGCCAGCGTACCGCGTTGAGGAGCACACGGCGCGCCAGATCCCGGCTTTGCCAACGCGGGAGCTGCGGATTGATGTGGCTCAGAACTCCGGCGTAGACGGCGACGGCAATGGGCGTAGCGGGTACCGCTCGATTGGCCGCTTGCGCCGGAAGCAGCAGGGGCCCTATAGAAAAGCCGACCGTAGCCAGGAGGCTCAGAATAGTCCTGCGCATATGGGGCCGGTGGGTTCGCGTCGCGCTCTCGCCGTCCTTCTGTTCCTGTTCATCGTAATGTGTGGAATGATCGCGTGGTCTCAGTGGTATGCAATTCACGTGAACGTTCCGATGTATCAAGCGAAGCACCAGGCCGCACCCGCACACTGATTCGCGATGCTTTGATTTAAAGAAGAGGTTTGGAGTTGATCGTTCCCTTGCTGCTTGCGGCGTCGCTTTACGCGGCAAATCCCGTCGCATCACCTTTGCCGCCGTCGCCGCTGCCTCCGAGGCCGGCGGCGTCGGTTTCCCCGTCGCCGGCACCGTCGCCCACGCCGACGCCTGGGCCTCCCTTTGCAAACATGACCTGGCGTGAGATCGGTCCCGCCGGCGGCGGAGGCCGCGTTGCGGCGGTTGCCGGTTCGGCGACGGATCCCAAACTCTATTACGTCGGCGCCGCGGGCGGCGGAGTTTGGAAATCGGCCAATAGCGGGCAAACGTGGGCTCCCGTCTTCGACGATCAGGACGTTGCGGCAATCGGTGCGGTAACGATCGATCCAACCGACAACGATACGGTCTGGGTTGGAACGGGGGAAGGCAATCCGCGTAACGACGTGAGTTATGGCAACGGCGTTTACAAGACGACCGACGGCGGCGATCACTGGACCAATACCGGCCTCAAGGAGACGAAGTACATCACGCGGATCGTGGTCGATCCTCGCAATCACAACCACGTCGCCGTTGCCGCATTGGGCGACACTTTCAGCGATAGCCCACAGCGCGGCATTTACGTTACCGACGATGGCGGAAAAACTTGGAAGCAGACGCTCTACGTCGGGCCGGAAAGCGGTGCATCGGACCTTGCCATGGACCCGCAGGACCCGAGCGTGCTCTACGCCGGCATCTGGAAGTTCCAGCGCCGGCCGTGGACGTTCGTCAGCGGCGGAGAAGAGGACGGCATCTACAAGTCGACCGACGGCGGCGCCACTTGGACGGAGCTCGTGGGACACGGTTTGCCGGCGAGTCCGATGGGGCGCATCGGTTTAGCCGTCGCGCCGAGCGACGGCAACCGCGTCTATGCGGTGATTGAATCGAAGGCCGGCGTGCTATGGCGATCCGACGATGCCGGCGCCAACTGGACGATGGTCAGCGACAACTCGTCGGTCGATGCGCGTCCCTTCTACTTCTCGCACGTCGCGGTCGATCCGAAGAACGCCGACCGCGTCTACGCGGTTTCCTTTCAGCTGATGCTGAGCACCAACGCCGGAAAAACGTTCAAACCGGTCGCGCAGTCGGTGCACGTGGACTATCACGCTATTTGGATCGCACCGAACGACCCGTCGCGAATCATGACGGGCGAGGACGGCGGCTATGCCCTTACGCTCGACGGCGGCGATAACTGGTTCTTCTCGGCCAACTTGCCCATCGGCCAAGTCTATCGCGTCGGGCTCGGCAACGATAATCCATATACGGTTTGCGCCGGTCTGCAAGACAACGGCGCCTGGTGCGGGCCTTCGAACTCGCTCGATCCTTCCGGCATTCAGAACAAGGCGTGGATCGCTTCGTCAGGCGGCGACGGGGAATGGAGCATTCCCGAACCCGACGATCCGAACTGGCTGTGGTCGGACTCTCAGAACGGCTCGCTTACCGTTTACAACCGCGTGACGCAAGATCAGTGGTCGGCACAGCCCTACCTTCAGACGGGTAAAGAGTCGTGGGAACTCGCGACGAGCAAGTATCGATTCAACTGGGAATCGCCGCTCGCATTCGATCCTTGGCGCAAGAACGTTGCCTGGTTCGGTGGCAGCGTCGTCTTCCAAACGACCGATCGCGGAAGATCCTGGCGCACGATCAGCCCCGACCTCACCCGCAATCTCAAATCGCACCAGCAGCCCGCGGGCGGCCCGATCACGAACGACGTTTCCAGCGCGGAATACAGCGACACGATTCTCGACATCGAAGGCTCGACGAGAACCAGGGGCGAGATTTGGGTCGGTACCGACGACGGGCTCGTTCAGTTGACACGCGACGGCGGAAAACATTGGGCCAACGTCACGCCTCCGGGAGCGCCCGAGTTCGCGCGCTTTGCAACGGTCGCGCCCTCGACGCTCGTGGCGGGGACCGCGTACGCGATCGCCGACGGACATTATACCGGCGACAATGCGCCGTACGCCTTCGTCACTCACGATTACGGCAGCCACTGGGCGAAGATCGTCGCCGGCCTACCGGCCGATCAGTGGGTTCGCGCAATTCGGCCCGACATCAGGAATCGCAACATCGTCTATCTCGGAACCGAGGAGGGGATGTGGATTTCGTTCGACGGCGCGGCGAGCTGGCAATCGTTCAAAAACGGCCTGCCCCCGGTCTCCGTTCACGACATTCGCTTGCAGCCGCAATACGACGACCTCGTCATCGCGACGCACGGGCGCGACGTCTTTATCATGGACGATATGACACCAGTGCAAGAGCTTATGGGAGCGGTCGCGCAAAAAAGCCGGCTCTTTGCTCCGCCAGTCGCCTACGAGTGGTCGTTACATCCCAACGACGACGGCGTCTACACGAACTACGCTGCGGACAACCCGCCGTACGGCGTGACGATCACCTTCTATCAAGCGCAGCCTCAAAAAGATGCGCCGAGGATCGACATCCTCGACAGCTTCGGCCGCGTGATCCGCACGATCTCCGGAACTCACAAAGTCGGCGGTAAGGACCGCCCCTACGTTCCGAATAAAGCCGGCTTGAACCGTTACACCTGGGATTTCAACGTCAACGGGCCGGTAAAGTGGAACGGTGAGACGCAGGACTTTCTAAACCCGCAGACCGGACCGGGAGTCGTACCGGGGCTCTATTCCGTGCGCTTGACCCTTTCGGGGCGAACCTACGTGCAGCGTGCTAAAGTCGAGCCGGACCCGCGTTCGGCGTTCACGCAGGCCGAGTATCAGCGCAGCTTCGACGAGTCGATGCGTCAGATGTCCCACCTGTCGCAAATCAACACCGTGCTCAATACGCTCGACGACCTCAAGAAGTCGCTCGACACCGCGCTTGCCGCTGCAAAGAAGGCGAACAACGTCGCGTTGACGGCGAAGCTCGAGGACGTGTCGAAGGCGCGGCAGACGCTCTCTAGTTCCCTTGCCGTGAACGTTCGAGGTGAAGGTACGGAGGACGAGACGGCATTGCACGAAGACATTCTCGGGGCGTTTCAGAGCGCGCAGGGCCTCGTAACGCCGGCGGTTGTGAACATCCTGTCGCGCGTCGACGTGGAATACCGCGATGGTATAAACCGCTACGATGCGTTCGTGACGGGCGTATTACCGGGTATTAACACGGCGTTACAACAAGCCGGCATGAAACCACTGTCGCCCGCCAAAGAAGTAAAGGCGCTGTAATGCTCGTTTCGACGATACTCCTTGCGGCCGCGGCCTACGCGAATCTGTCGTGGCGTTCGATTGGACCCGCGATCGCGGGCGGCCGCGTCGCCGCAGTTGCGGGAACCCCGCAAGACGACCAGCTCTACTATCTCGGAACCGCCGGTGGCGGCGTGTGGCGCTCGGTCAACGGCGGTGCGACCTGGCAGCCCGTCTTTGATAAGCAGGCGGTTTCGGCGATCGGCGCGGTCGCCATCGATCCGACCAACGAGCGCGTAGTCTGGGCGGGGACCGGCGAGGCGAACCCGCGCAACGACGTCAGCTATGGCGACGGACTTTACAAATCGAGCGACGGCGGAAAGACCTGGCGGCGTGCCGGCTTAGCCGGCGTTTGGAGTATCTCGCGCATCGCGATCGATCCACGAGATACGCGCCACGTCGTCGTCGGCGCGTTCGGCGATCCGTTCAAAGACTCAACGAATCGCGGAGTCTACGTTACGTTTGATGGCGGAGCAAGCTGGAGCAAGTCGCTCTATCTCAGTCCGGCGAGTGGTGCGAGCGACGTTGCGATCAATCCGGCTGATCCAAAGATTGTCTACGCCGGTATGTGGCACTTTCGCCGCGTCCCTTGGACCTTCACCAGCGGCGGCCCCGACGGTGGGCTCTACAAGTCCACCGACGGCGGCCGCACGTGGAGAAAGCTTAGCGGCCACGGATTGCCGCAGGGACTCACCGGTCGTATCGGCTTGGCGATCGCGCCTAGCCGTCCGAGCCGGATCTTTGCGCTCATCGAAGCGGCGGGTGGAATTCTATGGCGTTCCGACGACGCCGGCGCGCGCTGGAAAATGACCAGCGACGATACGCTCGTCGATCAGCGTCCATTTTACTTCACGCACATTGCGGTCGACCCAAAAAATCCCGATCACGTCTACGCGGTTTCGGAGATGCTCTCCGAGAGCAAAGACGGCGGCCGCAAGTTCAAGGAGATCGCTAAGGACGTTCACGTTGACTATCACGCGATCTGGATCGCTCCGAACCAGCCCAAGCGGATCATCACCGGTGAAGATGGCGGATTCGCACTTACGACCGACCTCGAACACTGGTCGTTTTCGCGGAATCTAACGATCGGCCAGATCTATCACGTCGGTCTCTCCAACGAAAACCCGTACGCCGTCTGCGTGGCCTTCCAGGATAACAACGGTTTTTGCGGCCCGTCGAACTCGCTCGACGACCAAGGCATCCTCAACCGCCATTGGATCAACGTCGTCGGCGGCGACGGAATGTGGACGGTTCCCGACCCAATCGACCCGAATTACATTTGGGCCGATCTCGAGGACGGGGCGGTCACTCTTTTCGATCGCAGGACCGGCATCAGCCGCTTCATTCGTCCATACGATTCATTTCCGGGAAGCTTTCTCGGGCCGTTTGACTTGAGCAAGGCTGCATACCGCTTCAATTGGGACTCTCCGATTGCGTTTGCCCCTTGGGACGGCCACATTGCGTGGTTTGGCGGGAACGTCGTTTTTCAGTCGACCGATCGCGGCGAAACGTGGCGGCCGATCAGCCCGGATCTTACGCGCAATATTACGGAGCACCAACTGCCCTCCGGAGGGCCGCTGGCGAAGGACGTCTCCGGGGCCGAGTACTCCGACACGATCCTCTATATCGAGGGTTCCTCGATAGACCAGGGCGAGATTTGGGTTGGAACCGACGACGGCTACGTGCAACTGACGCGCGACGGCGGGTCGCATTGGCAAAACGTTACACCGCCCGGAGCGCCGCAGTTCGCTCGCTTCGAAACGGTCGCGCCGTCGCCGCTAGTTGCCGGAACGGCCTACGCCGTTGCGGATAACCATCGCATGGGAGACTACGCTCCTTACGTCTACCTCACTCACGATTACGGCGCACACTGGACGAAGATCGTCGATGGGCTGCCGGGCGATCAGTACGCCCGCACGATCCGTCCCGATACTCGCAACCCGTATCTGCTCTACGCGGGAACCGAAAACGGTCTTTGGATTTCGCTCGACAACGGCGCTCGTTGGCAAGACTTCCGAATCAATCTGCCTGCCGTCTCGGTGCGCGACATCCGCATCCAACCCAATTTTAACGACTTGGTCATTGCGACGCACGGACGCGACGCATGGATTCTCGATGACCTCGACTCCGTGCAGCAGCTCGGCAACGCACAGCGCGCCGGAGCCATGCTCTTCACACCGCGGATGGCCTACGAGTATCACTACCATTCCAACGATCCCGGAATCTACACACAATTCGCAGGCGACAATCCGCCAAAGGGTGCGATTGTCGATTTTTATCAGACAGCGCCGCAGAAGAAAGCGCCTTTGTTGCAAATTCTCGATGCCGCCGGCGCCGTCGTTCGCACCGTGAGCGGCACGCATAAGGTAAAAGGCAAAGAAGAGCCATACGTTCCCAACAAAGCCGGCATCAACCGTTACGTTTGGGACTTCACGGAGGACGCGCCGGCGAAGTGGCATGGCGCCGCGCGTGAGGAGTACCAAGGGCCCAAGACCGGTCCGACCGTCGTGCCGGGAGCGTATGCCGTTCGCCTAACGATGGGTGCGCAAACGCTGACGCAAAGGCTTACGGTGAAACCCGATCCGCGCGACCAATGGACGCAACAGCAGTACGAATCCGGTTATGCCTACGCACGCAAGTATTCGACGATCTACGGAAAGATCGACGAAGTTCTCAACAACCTGGACACGATCAAGAAGTCGCTGACGCGCGTCGCCGCGTCGGCGAAGAACGATGCAGCAATTGCAAGCCAGGTTGCCGCCGCGCAGCAAAGCTGGGGCCCAGTATTCGCCGCATTCACCGCCGACTACAAGAACGACGAGGATTCGATCCAGCGCGGGGGTTCGCTGCGCGAATCGATTCCGCGCACCGGCTTCGGTGGCCCGCAGCTTCCACCTACGGCAGCGCAGCTCGATTACGCGAGGCGCTTCGATGCCGCATACGCCGCGGCGGTTGCGCAGTACAACGACTACGTCGGACTGCTTTCGCCGCTCCAGACTGCCCTAAAGAATGCCGGCATCAAGCCGGTCGACGGCGCAACCCCCGTGTCACCCTGACGCGCCCGTGTCACCTGAGGCAGTCGAAGGGAAAAGCCGCCGAAAAAACGTTTCGTGGCGGAAGGAAGCGCTCGCGCCGAAATGTACGACCGTCAGATCGAGTGACGGCACTAGGTAGAGCGCTTGGCCCGCGGAGCCGCTCGCGTAGACGAGATCCTTCGGCGAATTGCGAGCGCCCAGCCACCAGCCCAGGCCGTAGCGCGCGTTAGCCGGAGAGCCCTCGAAACAAGGCCCGAGACGGTCGGCCTCGCGTGTGACGTAACGCCCGTATGCAAGCCAGTCCATCGCGCGGAGTGATGCACCGGTTGGGAGCGGATGCGTTCCATCCTTTAGGCTCCGCCAGCTCGCCACCCGTACGGCTGCGGGATCGAGAATGCGCCGCCGCAGATAGTCGTGCGGCGTCAGCTTGCGATCGGCAAGCTTGCGCGCCAGTACGGCGCCGAAGACTTGAAACGGAACCCCGCCGTACGTAAACCGCGAGCCCGGCTCGTTTTTCAGCGGCGTCGCTAGTGCGCGCTCGTACTCCGGAACGGCCGCACCGAGGCCGCCGAAACCAAAGCCGGCCGTAAGCGAGAGCAGCATGCGCAGGGTGACGCGGCGCTTCCATGGATCGTCGCGCCACTCCGCAAATGTCGCGGCGACGGCTTCGTCGAGTTCGAGCAATCCATCCTCGCGCGCGCAGAGCGCCGCAGGGCCCCAAAAGCTCTTCGTTCCGCTGTAGAGCAAATGCGGTTTTTTAGCATCAAACCCGTCGCCATACTCCTGCGCGACGATCTGGTCGCCGAGCGCGATAACGATCGCATGCAACGCGTGCGTGCGGGCGTATGCGAGCGCGGCCGGAATCTCGATATCGAGCGCCATTGGAGGAGCGTTCGCACGCCGCTTGCAAAAGCGCCTGCATGAGAGGGTACGTTTTGCTCGTAGCGTCGATCGCAGCGCTGGGAGGCTTGCTCTTCGGCTACGATACCGGCGTGATCTCCGGTGCGATCCTTTTCATTAGCAAGCAGTTTGCGCTGGACAACCGCCTCCAGGCTTTTACGATTAGCGTCGTTTTGATCGGCTGCATCGGCGGCTCGGCCGTCTCAGGGTCGGTGGCCGACCGCATCGGCCGGCGCCCGACGCTTTTCGGCGCCGGCGTCATCTTCTTGCTCGGCGCGCTGCTTTCGGCGTTAGCGGGAAACGAGGCGATACTGCTCTGTGGGCGTTTCGTCGTCGGTCTCGGGATCGGCTTAAGCTCCGTCGTGGCGCCTCTCTACATCTCCGAGGTCGCGCCCGCGCCGGTGCGCGGCGCGTTGGTTTCGCTCTACCAATTCGCAATCACGATCGGCATTCTCGCGGCGTACGTCGTCGATTACCTGCTCGCGGGCGGCGCGCAGTGGCGCTGGATGTTAGGCCTGGCCGTCATTCCGTCGTTGATCTTGATGGGTGGAATGATTCGCATGCCGGAGAGCCCGCGCTATCTGTTCAAGGTTGGGCGCGATCCTCTCGCTCGTGACGAACTGCAACGCATTTACGACGACGAAAGCGCCAGCGAACGTGAAGAAGCTTCCATTTTGGAGAGCCTGAAAGTTAAACGCGGCGGTCTTCGTGCACTGCTGAGCCCGGCGATCCGGCCGGCGCTCTTCCTCGGTGTCGCGCTGGCGGTTTTGCAGCAGATCACCGGCATCAACTCGGTCATCTATTATGGACCGCGCATCTTCGAGATGGCAGGCGTCGGCTCTGCCGCAGCATCGATCTTGGCGCAGTCGCTGGTCGGTGCCGTAAACTGCGGGATGACGCTCGTCGCGATCTTCTTTGTCGATCGCATCGGACGTAAGCCGTTGCTNNTTCTCGCAGCCGCACCTCTCCGGTTCGCTCGGCACGATCGCACTCGTCAGCATGATGGTCTACGTGGGATGCTTTGCGTTTAGCTTCGGACCCATCCTCTGGCTGTTGATCTCCGAGATTTTTCCGCTACCGGTGCGCGGTACCGGCATGTCGGTTTCGACGCTGGCCAACTGGGTGGGAAACTTTGCGGTCTCGCAGTCTTTTTTGACGATGGTCGAGCGCCTAGGAAGCCCGGCGACGTTTGGGGCTTATGCGGCCCTCTGCATCGTGACGATCCTCTTCGTGCGCGCGATGGTCCCCGAAACGAAGCAAGAGCTGTTGGAAGAAGTACACGTTGGCGCGGCGTAGCTCCCAATGTCATCCTGAGCCTGTCGAAGGATGACGGCGCAGCTTAGCATCGTTGTTCCGGTCTACGACAACTGGTGGCTCACCGCACGGTGCTTGAGCGAGCTGGACCAGCTGCATCGATCCGGTTCCGTGCTTTTCGAAACCATTGTGGTCGACAACGCTTCGACCGACGGAACCCGGGAGGCGATTGCGGCATTCCCGTGGGTGCGCTATCTCCGCCACGAGACGAACCGTAACTTTGCCGGGGCGTGTAATGCAGGCGCGCGCATGGCCGAGGCGCCGCTCGTGCTCTTTCTCAACAACGACGCCTATCCACTCGGCGACGCCCTAACGCCGCTGGTTGCCGCCTTCGATCGGCCCGAACTCGCCGTCGCGGGCGGAGCGCTCTTCTTTGAGGACGGCGTGACGCAAGCGGCGGGGTTCGTCCTGCTGCGCAACGCTCATTGGCACTATTCGTATCGCAACCTGCCTTCATCGCTCGACGGCGTCACCACTTCGCGCGATGCGTTGGGCGTCTCCGGCGCGGCTATGGCCGTGCGCACGGACTGGTTCCTTGAGGACGGCGGATTCGACGAGTCGTTCGTCAACGGCTTTGAGGACGTCGACCTTTGCCTGCGAGCGCGCGAACGAGGCGCTGCAATTGCATACGTTGCCGAGGCTCGTTTCGCCCACTACGAAGGCGCTTCAGCGGGTCGATTCGATCGAGAACGCGAGAACGAGGAGCGCTTCTATCGACGGTGGGGCTCGCGCCTTGCGCCTCTGCCGCGAACGCTGCGCGGCGAGGTCGGAGCGATAGCGATGCGGGAGAACGCGCATGAAGAACCGTTGCTTGCGGCGGCGCGTGCGGAGCTCGCGGCTGCACTGCGCGCCTTCGGCCACCCCGTCGTGCGTGCTCCGTTGCGACGCCGGCGCTGGTTCGACCGGCGTTTTCGGCAGGCCGCGTCGATCGAGTGGTTTTCGCGAGAAGTTTCGCAGCCGGGAATCACGATCGAGCGAGGTGCGAAGGCCCTTCCTTCGATTCGGACGCTCGGCGCGATCGACATCGAGATTCCATGGCTTCCTTGCGCTTCGGCCGATAGCGTCGCCGCTTGCGGAATAAGCCGCTCGGACGATCCGTCGTGCACCACCATCGGACTCGCGGGCGCCCCAGAGGATCTACGCGCCGTTGACCTGGGCCTTCCGGTCGTGCGCATTACGCCGGAGATGTTGCTAGGCGGCGGAGAGCGCGTGCCCGTTACCTGCGTCGTTCATTGCGCGCTAACCGACGACGCCGCGTTCGGCAACGTGCTGCTAGGACAAGCCGGGATTCCGGCCGTCGTGCTTCCTCACGACGGGTTGCGGGCGATCTTCGCCGCCGACGTTGCGATTTTCGCGCAGCAATCGGAGCTACCGGAAGCAACGGCCCGCTTCGTCAACGATGCGGCTGCGCGAGACTCGTACGGCGATCTCGTCGCCGCCGACTCGCGACGTCGTTTCTCACCCCGCCGCAGCGCAATCCGCGTCGTGGATCTGCTCTGCGCGGCTCGCTTCGGTTTGGAGCGGCCGGCCACGGCGCGCAGCAACCCCCCGCTTTAGGAGCGCGCACCATAGCCGCCGCCGCCCGGGGTTTGAATCGTCAGAATGTCTCCAGGCTCGAGCGGCAGGCTCGTCTTCGCAGCGATGCGCGTTTTGGTTCCATCGCGCTTCAAGGTGTGCCGTCCGCAACTGCCCGGCTCTCCACCGTGCGTACCCGGTGGCTGCAGTTTATGGCGATCCGCGAGGAGTGTCGCTTGCGCGGTGCCTTCAGCTAGTTCGATGGATCGGATCAGGCCGTTGCCGCCACGGTGCCGGCCCGCACCGCCGGTGCCTTCTGCGATTTCATAGCGCGTGATGCGCAACGGAAACTCGCGTTCGACCGCTTCGATCGGCGTGTTGAGCGTATTGGTCATGTGGCAGTGGATGGCGTCGATGCCATCGGCGTTCGGACGCCCGCCCGAGCCGCAACCGTTGGTTTCGTAAAAGGCCCAGGTTCGCCCGTCGGGCCGCGTTCCGCCGAGCATCACGTTGCTCATCGTGCCGCCGCTGCAGGCCGGCACGCGCTCGGGAACGGCGCATGCCAACGCTTGCAGGACGACCTCGGCGTTGCGCATGCTGGTCTCGACGTTGCCGCCCGACACGGGCGCGGGACGGCGCGGATTGAGTAACGTGCCTTCGGGCACGCGTACCTCGACCGGGCGAAAGCAGCCCTCGTTCATCGGAATCGTCGGGTCGGTGACGGCACGCAGCGCGTAATGGACGCCGGAAAGCGTCACGCCGAACACGGCGTTGAGCGGAATGCCGCACTGTGCGGATGTTCCGGTGTAATCGAGCAGTGCGCTGCCGTCGCGCAGCTCCAGGCGCAGGGTAATGACGATGCTCGGCTCGCCATCGCGATCTTCAAGATAATCGGTCGCGTGGAAGACGCCGTCGCCGATCTTGCGAAGCGCCGCGCGCATCGCGCGCTCGCTGCCATCGAGTGCGCGCGCGATTGCCTCGCCGAACGTTTGCGCGCCGTAGCGGTTCACGAGCTCGAGCAGGCGACGTTCTCCGGTGTAGTTGCCGGCGATCTGCGCCCGAAGATCCCCGCTGCAAGCATCGGGCGTTCTCGAATTCGCGCGAAAGAGCGCGACCGCCTCGGCAATAACACGATCTTCGCGCATCAAACGCATCGGTGGAACGACGACGCCTTCGGCAAAGAGGTCCGCCGCATCGGCCGGCATCGAGCCCGGCGCCGCGCCGCCGACGTCCGCGTGATGCGCCTTATTGGCGGAAAAACCGGCCAGTCGCCCTCCGTCGAAGATCGGTCGCAAGAGCGTGACGTCGTTGAGATGAGTGCCCGTCACGTAGGGATCGTTCGCAACCCACATTTCGCCTTCGCGAACGCCGCCATGTTCGCGCACGATGATCTCGAGCATGCGTTTGAGCCCCCACGGCAGCGAGCCAAGGTGCACTGGAATGTGCTCGGCTTGCGCGATCAAACGGCCGTCACGGTCGAAAAGCGCGCAGGAATGGTCGAGCCGTTCTTTGATGTTCGGCGAGTAGGCGCTATTACGCAGAGCAAGGCCCATCTCTTCACTCGCATATACCAGCGCTGCGCTGACGATCTCTGCGACGATTGGATCGATCATTTCGCGATCTTCTCCAAGATCAGTACCTCGGCATCCGCCGTCAACGACCACTGCGGCGCGACGTACGTCGTGCAGTCGTACTCTTCGACGATCGCCGGCCCCTCGATTCGCTCGCCTTCTTTCAACCCCGCACGTTGCAAAACGGGAACGTCGACGAAAGCACCGTCGACCCAAGCGCGACGCGTGCCCTCGCGTCGTTCTTCGACGGAGTTTATCTCCGTCGAAGGGCTAAGGGTGACGCTGCGAGGCAGCGCGCCCACGCCCGTCAGGCGCGCGTTTATCAGTTCGACGANNGCGAACGTCGTAACCGTAGCGAGCGCGGTGCGCCTCGTGAAAACGCTCCGCGATCGATTCGGGCGAATCGGCGCGATCGATCGTCAGCTCGAAACTCTGTCCGCGATAGCGAGCGTCGTATTGTCGCCGAAAGGAAATCGTTTGCCGTTGCACGCCTTGTTCGATCAGCGAGGCCCTCGCGCGTTCCTCGCTCTCTTCAAACCAGCGTTGCAACGCGGTTTGATCCACCTCACCGGTCGATCGAAGCACGGCAAGGACGTCGCTGGTGTGAAGGTCCGCCTCCAGCAAACCGTGCGCCGAGAAAAGTCCCGGATGCTGCGGGACGACGATGCGCGCAATCCTCAGCTCGCCGGCCACCGCGCAGGCATGCAACGGCCCCGCGCCTCCGAAGGCGACCAGCGCGAACTCACGCGGATCCAAGCCGCGCTCGACCGTAACAATCCGCAACACTTTCGCCATTGCGTGATCGATTAACCGGACGATGCCCTCGGCCGTACTTTCGAGGCTCAGTGCCAAGGCGGGGGCGAGGCGTTCGACGGCGGATCGGGCGCGTACTGCGTCGATTGGAAATGCTCCGCCGAGCAACGCTTCCTGATTCAAACGGCCGAGCACGACGTTCGCGTCGGTAACCGTAGCTTCGTCTGACCGGCCATAACAGGCCGGTCCCGGGTCGGCGCCCGCTGAGAGCGGACCCACGCGCAGCGAACCGGCATCATCAAGCCACGCGATGGTGCCGCCTCCCGCGCTCACTTCTGCCAGGTCGATGAAAGGAAAGCGAACGGGATAGCCGCTGCCTTTGATCGCGCGGCCGCTGTGGGTTGCGCCGGCGGCTTCGAACTCTCCGACGACTTGCGCGACCCCATTCACGATGGCGCCGGCTTTCGCGGTCGTTCCGCCCATATCGAACGAGAGCAGGCGTGTAATCCCAATTCGGCGGCCGAGTGCCGCGGCGGCCATTGCGCCGCTTGCAGGGCCACTCTCGATCAGCGCCGCGGGTCGCGAGAGAATCCCCTGCGCCGCGAGGCCGCCGTCACTGCGCATAATGTAGAGCGGTGCCTCGATGCCGGCACTCCGAATCGCCGCGCCCAGCCGTTCGAGGTAGCCTTCGACGATCGGCGCGAGCACCGCGTTGACGACCGTGGTCGAGCAGCGCTCGTACTCACGGTACTGCGGATCGACCTGCGACGAGATCGTCACGCGCATTCCCGGAAGGGCGGCAGAGAGGGTCTTCGCGATGCGCCGCTCGTGCGCGTCGTTCGCATACGAGTGCAGCAGACAGATCGCGACCGCCGCCACATCGCGTTTGCGTAGCTCCTCGCACAGGCGCGCGAGGTCGCTTCCGTCTAGCGCCTGGAGCACGTTCCCGCGAAAATCGATGCGTTCGCGCACGGTCAACCGGTCGGCGCGCGCAACCAACGGACGCGGCCGTTCGACGAATAGGTTATAGAGGGCGCTTCGATTTTGACGGCCGATCTCGATAATGTCGCGAAAGCCGTGCGTCGTGACCAGCGCGACGCGCGGAAGCTCGAGATTCATCTGGCCGAGCAGCGCGTTTGTTGCGATCGTCGTCGAATGCGCCAGCAGCTCGATCCGCGGCGGCTCGTCATAATCGGTCAAAATTGCGGCAATCGCGTCGACGACCGCACGATGGGGTTCGCGCGGAGTACTCGCGACTTTCCGCGTGACGATTCGTCCGCTCCAGGATTCGGCGGCGGCGAGATCGGTGAACGTTCCGCCGACGTCGATCCCGATGCGGAGCGTGCCTGACATTAGCCCATGAGGTTACGTCACCGGGAAGCGGATCACCGTTAGCTCCGTGGCGCTAAAACGTCAGGTGCAACGTGTCGTTTCCGGGGTTGCAGTCCTGATTTCCCGGCGGCGACGGCGAAGCCATCCGGATTCTAAAGTCGAAGGTGGTCGTGTTCGTGCCCGCATCCGCCGCGCGCTGCCAGACGTACGAAAACGTATAGGACTGACCGGGCGCTAGCGGCGGCACGCCGCGATCCTCTAACCGGGTTCCGTTTTGATAGATGTCGACGAACTGCAGGACGTTCGATGCCTGGCTCTGATTCCCGAGATTCGTGACCCTGCCGACCAGCGTATAGTGGTTGAGCGAGCCGTTGCCGGTGACGTTCTGCACGCGTACCGACGTGAGCGCGGGGTCGGCCCCGGCGCAGCCGGCCGCGGCGGCGTTGACGGAAAGCTGAGCGAGAAGGACGGCCGTTAGAATAATTATGCGCATGCTATGGAGCCTACCCCCGCGCGCGGGCGAACGAAACAATCCTCGCTCGACTCTCGTAGGAGCCGTCATGAAGCACCGAGCTCTTGCCGCTCTCCTGGCGGCCGCATTTCTGGTTTGCCCGCCGCTGCCGGCCCCCGCTCAAAGCTCGCCGAGCGCGCAAATCTCTGCCCTTCAGCTCCAATCCGTCGCCGATTTCTTGGCCGCGGACCCCGAGGCCGCGACCTTCCTCGGCGACTACAGCCACGATGGCGACTGGAGCGATCCGTCGCCGGCAGGCATCGCCCACATGAGGCAGCTCCTCGTGACGTACGAACGTAAGCTCGACGCCATCGACATGACCGGCGCGACGCTGCAGGATCGCAACGACGTCCGCGTGATGCGCGCCTTTGCCGCGGCGCAACTCCGGCAACTGGCCGAACTGGAGGCCGGAAAGGACCCGTCCGGGCCACCGCTGACCGTGCTCGGCGCGGTCTTCACGATGATCCTCCACATGGGCGAACAGGACCCGGCAGTTTGGTGGGATCACATGATCTCGCGGCTGGAAAAGGCCCCGGCGTGGATGGCCGCGCAGCGCCCGCTGATTACCCATCCTGGACGTCTGCAAGCCGAGGTCGCCGTTAAAGAGCTGGCAATGGCGCCGGCCCTCTTCAACTACATTTTGACGCCGATGGCGGCGCAGCTCCCGGCCGATCAAAAAGCGCGCTTTGAAAAGGCGCGCGATGCAGTAGTTGCGGCGATGACCGAGTGGACCAAATGGATGAGCGATAATGCGGCGAGCTGGCCGATCAACTACGAGATGGGAGCGCCGGCCTACAACGCCATGCTCCGTGACGAGCTGCTCTTGCCGTACGATGCCGATCAGATTGCAGCCATCGGGCGCAGGACGCTCGACGCAGCCGTCGCGCAAGAGCGCGAAATTCAAGCCGAGGCGAAGGCCAAAGGCGTCAACCTCTCGGATCCGACGCAGGCTGCGGCCAACGGGGGCGGCATGACACCGGCTACTAAGGACGCGCAGTTCGCCTTCTTTCAAGCGCAACTCGATACCCTACGCGCCTTCATTGCTGACAAGCACATCGTGACGGTGCCGGCATACGTCGGCCAGATGAAGATCGAGGAGACCCCGGCGTTTCTTCTGCCGATTCTCCCCGGCGCATCGATGAATCCGCCGCCGATTCTTTCAAAGCAGGTCGACGGCGTCTACTTCGTTCCGCCGCCCAATCCCCAGATGGCAAAGGCCGCGGCAAGCGGCGCGATCTTCGAAGACTTCGACCGCGATCGCGTCCTGATGACCAGCGGGCATGAAGGCTTCCCAGGGCACTTCTTGCAGCTTTCGATCGCCAAACACAATCCCGATCCGGTGCGCCGCTTCGCCTTCGACGGCGTCTTCGCCGAAGGCTGGGCGTTTTATGAAGAGGCATTGCTCGAACGTGACGGCCTTTACGGTAACGATCTCGACGGGCGCTACGCCGTCGCGCAGTTCGAGCGCCTGCGCGGCGCTCGCGCTATCGTCGATACGAAACTCGCGACCGGAGAATGGAGCTTCGAACGCGCGCTTGCATGGTTCGAAGCGAATGCCGGGGTCGATCGCGCGACGGCGCAAGGAGAGGTGAGCCGTTTTGCGCTTGGTCCGGGGCAAGCGTTCGACTACGCCGTCGGCAAGACGCAGATCGAGGCGCTGCTCGTACAATACAAGGCAAAGAAAGGCGGCGCGTTCGATCTGCAAGCCTTCCACGACGATCTGCTCTCGCACGGCACGGTTCCGGTGAGCATCGTTGCAAGCGAAATGCTGGCCGAATAGGAGAAACGGCGATGAGGAGCACGCAGGTCTTCGCGTACGAACGTTTTCGTTCGTTGCACGAACGCCAAACGGCGTTCATCATGCCCAATGCATGGGATGGCGCGTCGGCGGTTTTACTCGCGCGCGCGGGATTCGAGGCGCTGGGCAGCACGTCGCTCGGCTTCGCCTTTTCGACCGGCCGTCGAGACGGGATTCACGCCGTAACGCGTGACGAGGCAGTCGCGCATGCCGCATTCTTGGGACGCGCCAGCGGTCTGCCGGTCAACGGCGATCTCGAAGATGGATTCGGTGCGGATCCGCAGGAATGCGCCGCGACGGTTCGCGCCGGCATCGAGGCGGGTTTGGCCGGTCTTGGCATCGAGGACACGACCGCCGACCCCGCGCAACCGATTCACGATTTCGACGACGCGGTTGCGCGCGTCGTTGCCGCAGCGCAGGCTGCGGATGGCCGCATCCTGTTGACCGGCCGCACGGATAACTACCTTCACGGTCGAGCCGATTTGGACGATACGATTAGGCGTCTTGTCGCCTTTGCCGAAGCGGGCGCCGACGTACTCTATGCCCCGGGCCTACCGGACATGGATGCGATCGGGGCCGTCGTCGCGGCTGTCGCGCCCAAGCCCGTCAACGTCCTCATCGGCCCGAGCAGACCGGTACCGCTGGCCGAGCTGAGTGCGGCCGGGGTGCGACGCGTGAGCGTCGGCGGTGCACTCTATCGAAGTGCCATGACCTCTTTGGTCGAAACGGCTCGCGCGTTGCGCGACGGAGACCTGAGCGTCTTTAGCCGCGCGATCTCCGGCAGCGAGATCTCGGGACTCCTGCCGAAAGCGTAAGCGCCGCTTTCGATTCGGAGGCCCCGCAAACGGGGTACAAGCCGCTCCAATGGTCAGCAGGATCCGTAAATTCTTCTCGATTCTGGGGCCCGGCCTCATTACCGGGGCCGCGGATGACGATCCGTCGGGAATCTCGACCTATTCGGTCGCCGGCGCGACGACCGGATATTCGATGCTCTGGCTCACGCTGGTCTCGACGCCGATGATGGCCGTCATTCAAGGAATGTGCGCTCGCATTTCGATGGTCAGCGGTGAGGGAATCGCCGCGCTCATGCGCAAGAAACTGCCGCCCGCACTCGTGTATCCGTTGGCGGGCCTCGTCATCGTTGCCAATACGTTCAATCTGGGCGCGGATATCGGCGGCATGGCGGCCGCCACGCGGCTCGTCGTTCCGGTTCCCGTCGACGCGCTCGTCTTTCTCTTCGGTATCGCAATTCTCGTCGGGCAGGCATGGATGCCGTACGCAACGCTCGCGCGAGTCTTTAAGTGGCTTACGCTCTCGCTCTTCGCCTACGTCGTCACGGCCTTCATCACGCATCCGCCGTGGCTACACGTGTTGGAGCAGTTCGCGGTTCCGCAAATCCATTTCAGCTCGCTCTGGCTCTCCACGATGGTGGGCGTGCTCGGAACGACGATTACGCCTTATCTGTTTTACTGGCAGTCGTCGCTGATGGTCGAAGAGGACAAAGCGGCCGGCAAGGCGACGCTCGCGGCGCGACGTGGCACCGATCCCGGTTCGGTACGAAATATGCACGCCGACGTCAATGCCGGCATGATCTTTTCGAACATCGTTGCATTCTTCATCATCGTTACGACGGCGTCGACGCTCGGCGCGGCCGGACGGCACGACATCGCCACAGCTCAACAGGCCGCGCAAGCGTTGCGCCCCTTAGCCGGTCCGTTTGCCGAGCTGCTCTTTGCGCTGGGAATGGTGGGAACTGGAATTCTGGCGGTGCCGGTGCTTGCGACCTCGTCAGCGTATGTCGCCGCGCAGACCTTTCGTTTCCGGGAGGGATTGAGCGAGCCGGTGCAACGCGCTCCGCGCTTCTACACGATCATGGGAGCGGGCATACTGGTCGGCATAGCAATGAATCTGCTGCGCGTCGACGCAATCAAGGCATTGTTTTGGTCGGCCGTTCTCAACGGCGTCGCGGCCGTGCCGCTAATAGCCGTCATCGTCTGGCTCGCTTCGAATCGAAAGATCATGGGCGACTGGGCTAGCTCGGGACTTGCCCGAGCGTGGGGCTGGGCAACGTTCGCACTGATGGGCGGCGCGACGGCCGGAATGTTTTATTTCATGGCCCGCGGTTCGTGAAAGGAAAGCCGGTTCGCATCGTCAGACTCACTTAGAACGTGCAGCCACTCTTTACCGGACCACATTCATTGCGAGAGCCGTCCGAACGGCTCGCCTTCTGGCTGACCGGGCTGGGCGCGTTCCCCGCGGCGCTGCTGATTGGCTACGTGCTTCACGAATCGATCGGCGCCTCGCAAGTCGCACTCTTTATCGTTATTGCGATGCTCTACGTGACGCTAGCGCGCGGACGGCTTCTCGGTTCGAGCGTACGCATCCATCAGACGCAATATCCGCGCGTCTTCTCGATAGTGCAAAATGCCGCTGCGGCACTCGAGATTCCGACCCCGCTGATCTTCGTGCGCGAGGATAACCTCGTTCCCGCCGTTGCGCTTGGCCTGGGCCAACCCTATGCGCTCGTGCTCTCGAGCCATTGGATCGAGCTCTTCTCAGACGACGAGCTGGCCTTTGTGATTGGTCGAGAGCTCGGACATATCGCCGCCGGTCACACACGCTTTCACTCGTTGTTGAGCGTCAACGGCAACGAAAACCCGTTGATCTCGCTGATTTTCGGCGGTTGGCTTCGGCGCTGTGCGCTCACGTGCGACAAAGTCGGGCTTCTCTGTTGCGGCTCGCTCGATGCGGCGATTGGGGCGCTTGGCATCGCAACGTTTCACGCGTTCGGCCGGCAGGTCGATTATCAGGCATTTGCCGAGCAGCGTGCGGAGATCGCGACCGACTCGGTCCTGCGCTGGGGCGAGTGGCTGAGCAGCGAGCCCTATGCTACGCAGCGAATCGCTTCGATGCGCCGGTTCATCACATCAAAGTCGTATCTGGACGCACAGGCCTGGTTCGTCCGCGAGCGCGGCGAAGCGCCGCCGGCGCTCGTACTTGAAGGCGAAGCGACGGTCGCTTCCCGAGATTGCGCCGGCTGGTGGCGCCGCTTCGCTGCCGCCGGCATCGATGCGGTCGTGGTTATCGCGATCGTTACGTCGTTTGGCGGCAGTGTCGCACC
>PKWF01000271.1 GCA_003133185.1 Vulcanimicrobiota bacterium
TCCTCCGGAAACCACCGGTCGATAACGGTGTCGATTAGTTCGCGTACGTCGTTGCGGGAAAGCCCGACCGATTTCGCCTCTCGTAGGGCGATGTCGAGCGCATCGCGTGCGACGTCGCTTGCGGCCGTCTTCGCCGACTGAGCGCCTCCGTTATCGCGGATAAAAGATCCCCGCCCAGGGGAAGTCTCGATAACGTCGGCGTGTTCCAGCTCGCGGTACGCCCGTGCCACGGTATTGGGATTGACGGTGAGGTCGAGCGCGAGTTGCTTAACGGTTGGGAGTTGTTCGCCCCCCTGCAAGATCCCAAGAGCGACTGATCGCTTGACTTGCTCGACAATCTGCAGGTAGATCGGCACGCCGCTTCGCGGGTCGACCGTCATTACGGCCGGCATCGTTTTCTCGGCTTACCTTAGAGCCTCGGGCCCCAGCCCTGGAAAAGGCCTCCTGCCGTATTCTGAGGCAGGCGAATCGGGGTGCGGGCTTCGCGGGCCATTTCGGCCTCGGCGCGGTTGTTCCAAAAATGTGTCATGCTCGAATCCTTCCTAATGCCTAGTATCGATCTACTGTCGTACTAGTACACTAATACAATATAGCATTGGTACGCCCCCGTCAACCCCTTCCGCAAAAAAAAAGACGAGCCCCCAAATTGGGGCCCGGCTCCTTGTCACCCTCGTGCAGCGAGCGCTACAGGCTCGAGCCGCGTAGAATCTTTCCGGTCTTTACCACTTCAAACGCACTCCCCGGAATGTTCTTCAGCTGATCGAGATCGTTGTTATTCCAACACGACGCCTGCTTGCCGCCCTGGCCCTGGAAATACCAGTTCGAGCCGTTGTCCGCAACGAACATGCCGTACTTCTTCATCGCAACTGCAACCACAAGCGACTGACCGGTGAGGTTCGAGATGTCGTACGAGGCCTTCATGCGTAAGCGAAGCCCCATCGGCGGCAGGCTCGGATCCTTGCTGTCGCTGGCATAGTGTGTTGCGGGATGAATGTAGCCCATCTGCGTTTCGTTAAACGTCACGCGCAGCGCGTGGTTGATGACCTTGTCTTTATTTACCTCGTCGCACTTGATGAGGGCCGGCATGATCGGCAGCCCGGCCGCGTCGGCAGAGGTCCAGCCGTTGGGGCGCAGTTTGTTCGAGTTCAGATGGAAGAGGGCACCCGAACCGGCCTTCCAGCGCTTTCCGCCGTCGATTGGGAATGCGCGCCACATTTCGTAGAGCTTGCAGACTCCTTGCTCCAGCACGAGCACGTGGCGGTCGCCGGTAGCATGTTTGCCGCCCTCGATCTCCGCGTTTGGCGGGATCGGATACGGCCCCTTATTACTCTGCGACGCGTAGTCGAACGTCACCGGCACTTTCTTCTGCGTGCTCGGCACGATGTTGAACGGAATTCCGTAATCGGGATCGTGCCCGAAATCGGGGTGCAGATTCCCCGGGAGCGCCGCGATGTATTTGCTGGATAACTTGTCGAGCGGATAGTTTGAGATGTCGGTGTTCCACCAGTTGTTCGCGGGGAAGATCTGGCAACCGCCGACGACCGGTACGTTTGCGGGTCTCGCGCGGCCCGCTTCGCTTACCGCCCGCGCATTGAGCNNCACCCACATTGTCATCCTGAGCGCAGTCGAAGGACGACAATGTGGCGAAGCAGGCTAGCCATGTTGCTCGCTCTCGCCGTGTGCGCCGTTACCATTTTTGCGCGCTACGGAACGTACGTGCCGGCGCCGCATCTGCATGGGCCAGGTCTCTTGCTCGACGGCGCCGGCGCCTCGAGTTCCCCCGATAACACGTTAACGTGGTTGCACGCGCGGCTGCTCGGCGACACGGCGCAGCGTGGCGGCAACGTCGTGATCTTGCGTGCCTCGTATACTAACATCGACGATCGCCACTTTTACGACGCCGGGAAATTCGCATCGGTGCAGACGGTCCTCATTCCGCCGTGCGCCTCACGGGCCGAGGTGGATAAAGTAGCAACGGTCGTCGACGGCGCCGACGCCGTGTATTTCGCCGGCGGCGANNGGCGTCGTCGGCGGCGGCAGCGCCGGTTTGGCGATCCAGGGCGCGGTCGTGTACGACTCCGTCGCCGCCGATGCGATGAATCTCGAAACCACTACCGTCGATGCCGCGAAGGATCCGCTCGAGCAGCGAATCAGCTTCACGACCGGGCTCTTCGCGTGGCCGGCATTGCAAGACACGATCACCGATTCGCATTTGGTCGCGCGCGATCGCTTGGGACGGACGATTGCGTTTCTCGCACGCATCTTCCACGACCGGCTTCTTCCAAATGCCGATCAGATCTACGCACTCGGAATCGACGAAGGCAGCGCAGTCGTCGTCGATCCCGATGGAACGGCGACGCTGCTCAATGGGAGAGACGGGCACGGAGCCTATCTCGTTCGCACGGACACGCCGCCACGGCTCGTTCCGGGTCGGCCGTTACATTATACGGTTGAGATCGCACACATCGCGCGCAACGGTGAGCGTTTCGACCTGCTCTACAAGCAGTCGCCCGAGCGATGGTACACGATAACCGTCGACGGCACGCGCCCGCCGTATTACGACGAGGACCCCTACAAGCAATGACGAGCGAGCTCTTCGACCGCCTCGAGCAGCAGGTGCGCGCGTTATTCGACGGCGAGAGCGATTTCGTCGCCAATGCCGGTAACTTTGCGGCGCTGATTTACGACGAACTTCCCGACGTAAACTGGGCCGGCTTCTATCTCGCGACGCCATCGGGCGAGTTACTTCTCGGCCCGTTTGCCGGACGTCCGGCCTGCACGCGCATTCCGCACGGCCGCGGCGTTTGTGGGGCCGCCGCGACAAAGCGAGGGACGCTCGTCGTGGATGATGTCGACGCCTTCGCCGATCACATCGTCTGCGACAGCGCGTCGCGCAGTGAAATCGTCCTTCCGATCCTGCGCGACGGCGAGCTGTTCGGCGTCTTCGACGTCGACAGCCCGGTCGTGGCGCGCTTTACTGCCGGCGACCGCGCCGGCCTCGAACGCCTCGTCCGCGCCTTCAGCGAGTCGCTCGGTTAGTGCGGCGGCGCCATTGCGCCGTGGTCGCCCATGCCCATCATGCTGTGCTCGTACGGCGGAAGGGCGCGCAGAAGGATCCATCCCGGGTCGCGCATCTCGGTCTGCATCGCTGCGGTCATCATGTGATCCCGCGTCGACGGATGCGGGTTCGGCATCTCGCTCTGTAGCTGCGACTTCATCTGCTCGTGGAGCTGGCGAGCCTGCTCCGCGTACGCCGCATGCGCCGAGAGAATCCGCTGCCGCTCGCCGGGCGACAGGATCGCGTCGATCTGTTTTGCCGCGGCGTCGATGTCGGGATTCGGCGAGATAACGAGGTTGCCGATCTCCGCCGCGATCGCACGCCGATGGACGGGCGTCAGCCCCGAAAGAATCTGCGAGCGTAGCTGGTCGCGGAGTTGCCGTTCGGACTGGGCGAACTGTTGGAACATTTGATGCATCGCCTGCCGCTGGGCGTCCGTGGGCTGCTGCGAGGAGTTGGTATCCTGGGCAAGCGCCGCGGCCGGGATTAGGCTAAGCGCAAGCGCGAATGCGAAAAAGCTTTTACTCATAGCGCGATTGTACACCGGTCTTCCGTAAAGGTCACTGAGAACTAACCTTCTTGTCATCCTGAGCGCAGTTCCCTAGCCCACGAGGTCGTGCCAGCTCGACGCTTTGAGCGCGATCCCGTAATACTCGGCGGCTGCCTTGATGTTTTCGAAGGCCTGCGCGCGCTCGGAGTTACTTACGCCGTCGACGGAGTCGAAGCGGGCGATTGCGCTGCGAACGTGACCGGCGTCGGTCAGCGGCTCTTTACGCTCCTGCGGAAAGGCAAACGCGCTGTCGGGAAGTTTGGCTCGCGACGCATCGCCGCCATGGGCGACGGGTTTCCACGTTATCTGCATAACCGCAGCGTAGCGGTGCGGTATGAACGCACCGTTACGCGCGGCCGAACTAAACGTTAGCGATAGGATGGGCGCGAGGCGAAGCAGTCCCGGCAGTAGACCGGCTTATCGCCGCGCGGACTGAACGGAACTTCGGCCACGCCGCCGCACTGGCTGCAGGTTGCCGTGAACATCTCGCGCGGGCGTCCTGAGCGCTCGCCGCCGTTTCCGCCGCCGCCGCCGCTGCCGCGCATCTGCTTGCGCGCCTGACGGCAATCGGGGCAACGGTTGGGCTTGTTCTGAAAGCCCTTTTGTTGGTAAAAGGCTTGTTCGCCGGAACTGAAGACGAACGGACGTCCGCAGTCCACACAGGTTAGTTCTTCATCTACGTACACGGAACGGAAACTCCTTAAACTCTGCCGGCCCCCGGCTGAGAGAGGTAGTATCGGTGCCCGCTCTTGCGACCTCTGCGCGGCCGGTCCCTGCTGCCCCGGGAGGTCGATTTCGGCGCCTCGCCGTACCCGCCGCGCAGCCGTGGCCGATACGATTCCCGACGTGATCGAACCCGCCTCGCTGGCCGACTACCTCGAGCTGATGACGCGCGCGGTCTTTCAAGCGGGCGTGCGCTGGAAGCAGATCGCCGAGCCTTGGGACGCATATCGCGAGGCCTTCGCGGGCTTCGATTCGAGCCGCGTCGCGGCATTCGACGCGCTCGACGTCGAGCGCGT
>PKWF01000222.1:0-2304 GCA_003133185.1 Vulcanimicrobiota bacterium
GAACCGGATGTCAATCCACCCGCTGGGATCGTCAAAGTAAAGCTTAGTTGGTTTGCCCGGGTCCAAAGACAACGCGCACGGCACCGACACGGAGTCAGCGGAAGCCGTTCCGCCCGTGCGGGTCGGAGGAACTAGCCTCCCTCTGGAGTCGAAGACTTTAAGGCTGGCCACAGCGGGCCCGCAACCAGNNTTGCTATTCTCGCCTTCGTTCGTCAAGGTGAGCTTCAGTTTGATCGGATCGTGAAGATCGTACACTGACTTATTTGACGCTATTCGTGCGATAAGAACGCTACTGCTCAGCGCGGGCAACGGTAGCACAAGTACAGCGCAGACGAGGCTACTGAGAAAGCAACGACCTACGTGGGTACGCACCGCACGTTAACTTCGCCGGTCTAGCGCGCTACCCCAGCGGCGCTAGCCGCCGAGCGAAACCCTGCTGGCAGCATCTCGACTCACCGGGGGTGACAGGAGCCAGCAAGCGCGCCAGGAAGCGGATGCGCCCGCCATAGGAGGCCGCACTGATGCCCGACGTCGCCAGAAAGACTTCGCTTCCAGCAACGTCGCCTCGCGAAGAGACCCCCAGTGATCCGCGGCCGCTTCGTTAGTGTTAACGCCGGCTAAAAATTGACCACCTACAGGTCGGATCGCCGGTTTAATTTTGACCCACCTTGGATGCGAGTTTTGCCGCGGGCAGTTTGATTCCCGCCTTCTTGCGCTCGCGTAGTCGATAGCTCTCGCCGCTGATTGTAGCGATATGCGCGTGATGCAGTAGCCGATCGAGCATCGCCGCCGTCATCGTCGCGTCGCCGGCGAAAGCCGTATCCCACTGCGCAAAGGGTAAGTTGCTCGTGATGAGCACCGAGCCGTGCTCGTATCGTTGCGCGATGACCTGGAAGAAGTGGCTGGCCTCTTGTCGCGAAAACGGCAGATAGCCAAGTTCATCGATGATGAGCAGCTTCGGCGCTTGGATTGCACGTCGGATGTATTCCTTCAGGCGATCGTGCCGGTAAGCTGATGCGAGTTGCAGCATGAGATCGGCGGCGGAAACGAATCGCGTTTTAATCCCCGACTGCGTTGCCTTGTACCCGAGTGCGATCGCCAAGTGGGTCTTGCCGACGCCGCTCGGTCCGAGCAGCACAACGTTTTCGGCCCGTTCGACGAAGGCGAGTGAGGTCAGTTCGTTGATCAACGATTTCGGCGCTCCGGTTGCGAAAGCGAAATCGTATTGCTCGAGCGTCTTGATAGCCGGAAAACCTGCGATCTTTGTCAGCAGAACGCGGCTACGCTCTTGCCGTTCGCGATGTTCGGCCTGCAGCATTCGCTCGAAGAACTCTTGGTAGCTCCATTCCTTGCGCACCGCCTCCTCGGCAACATGCGCTAGATGAGTCGCCATCGTCCCCATGGCGAGGCGCTGGCAAAGGTCGTCGATACGTTCGAGATCCATCATGCGCCAATCTCCTCAGCAACCAGTTCGTAAACCGAAAGGGGATGCTGCAGCGATTCTGTCGGCACTGGAACGTGAAGACCGGTCGGTGTCGGTGTGACCAGCTGCCGGCCGCCATAGGGTAGCGGCAGCGGCCGCAACGATTGTCGTTCGAGAGCGAGCCGGTCCACCGGGCGCTCCTTGAGCGTTGCGTGAAGGCGGCAGTTGGCAACTTCATCAAGCCATGGCCGCACCTCTCGATTTGCTAAGGCGACGTCGACGAGATCAGTTTGTGCTGCCTGGAGCGGGTTGAAGAACGATTCGCGCAGGTACCGATGAAAGCGCTCGACTTTGCCCTTGGTCTGCGCTCGATACGGCGCACAGAGTTTGACGCGCAAACCATAGTGCTTGACGAAATCGAGCCAAGCCTTTTGATAACGATGCAACCCTTCGCCGTAGGCATTCCTCTCGATGATGATTGTCTTGGGATTATCGCAGAGAACATGCAACGGAACGCCGCCGAAGTAGTGCAGAGCGCGTTCTAAGCAGGCCACCAGCGTTACGCCGCTTTCGTTGCCGGTGAACTCGACGTACGAATAACGCGAGAATCCCAACTCTGCGGTAAATGCTCGCAGCGGAAGTTCTCCTCGCCGAAAGACGACGAAATCGATTTGCAACTGCCGACCGGGCTCGGTCTCAAAGCGCACTACCGGCTCATCGGGCGGTGCCGGTCGAATCTCACGCAGATACTCCTTGAGCCGCGTGATGCCACCCGCGTAGCCCTTGGCACGGATCTCGCGCAGCAAGACCGTCGCAGGCAGCCGGATCTTGCCGGCGGCCTCCAAGCGTTCTTGCAAGTAGTCCTTGTGCGCGTCGATTTT
>PKWF01000222.1:2316-3588 GCA_003133185.1 Vulcanimicrobiota bacterium
GGTCAATTTTCAACCGGCGGGGTGGGTCAATTTTACTCCGGCGCTAACACCAATAACCGCGGCCGAAATACTCGCCGAGGGCGAATTCAATCGATTCTACGCACGTGGGGTCTGCCGCCAAGCCATTCAAAACCACGATAACGCCGTTGAGGTCTATCGCGCTAAGGTGGTCCGCAATCCGCGCGCTGAATCGCAGGCAAAAATCGGAATACGTATCTCACCGGCCGCGTTACTCACGGATTTGCAGACGCACCCAGGCGTTGATACCGCGCTCGGCATCCCAGCCGGTCCAAACTCAGGGCTCAGCGTAAGGTTAATCTAGTAGGCGCTGAACTAGCCAGCGCTCCAGTTACGCGGGTACGGCTGTCGCCTCGCGAACTTCAGCCCAGAATGCGGTTACGTCACGATCGATGTNNGTAAGTTTGATACGCGCTTCCGTTTCGCAGTGGCACTCTCGGTGTAGCTTGACCGCGTTGTGCGCGTGCAATTCAAAGTCCCCACCCCTGTAGTGGGCGGTAAATCCATCGGCCAGGGCGTGCGCAAAAAGGTGGGATTGTTGGGTGGTCATGTCTCGGTTCTCTTTTCCTGATTGGAAGTTAAGTAGTAATCGATTCTTTCAGCAAACGGTAGGACGATAATAAGTGGCCGGCTCGAGCAGAACGTGCGGAGGAACGGTAGATTGAAGCGTCCACGCGATCATCGTCTTTGGCATTGTTCGGTCAGGGCGACCGGTAAACTACGGCGATCATCTTGGTTCGACAGCTGCGTTTGAACCAGAGGAAGACCTCAGTCAGGCAATGGTCTCAGCTCATGATCGCTCATGACATCATCGATCGCGCCGGCCGCGATACCGNNTTCTCCTCACCCGTTACCGGTACGCAGCTTGGCTGACTGTTGAAAGGCCTCGCCAGGCGCTGGGACCGCTCGTCGCGATAACCGCATACTTTGCCACGATCCCGGCCACGGCGTTCCATGCGGCGTCTCGAGCAGCGGTTTCGCTCCCAAACTGTTCGCTTGAATAGGTGGCGCCTAATCATCTGATCTACCACGACGAGCACGAGAACTTGGACGAGAGCTTGATGCACTGCCACGGAGATCCGAGCGATCCGCGTCAAACGTCATATATCGCGAGGCGGGCGCGAGCCGGTCGCAGGCTCAAGCCATCTCAACTGCGGGTTACGCCACCGAGTGACGCAAGACAGGCGCAAAGAGCGCAGCAACGGGGGGTCCGCGAGTCCGTCGCGGCCCCCGTTTCGTAACGTAGCTTGCTGT
>PKWF01000222.1:3621-4222 GCA_003133185.1 Vulcanimicrobiota bacterium
GTGTCCACAGCGCGACATTGCGTCGGCCTTGCGCTGTGCTACCTCACGAGTTTTCGCTTCATTGCCTCCAGGACAAGCCCTTGTCGTGAGTTCACGCCCATCTTCCGATAGACAACCTTTAGGTGATTCAGTACGGTGTTTCGGCTTAGTCCTAGCCTCTCCGCCATGCCGTCCGTCGAAAGTCCCTCGCAGATGAGGCGCATGACCGTGCCTTGCATTTTAGATAGAGCGGCTCGATCTGACTCTGCCTGCGGCGCGGCCTGCCCAAGATTTCTGGCTAACCACGATCGCGGATAACGCTCGAGTTTCTCTTCTGCCAGGTGCAACCACCGCGCCTTTTTGGTCGCTCGGTACAACGCCATTGCGGCCAATGTTGCGCGTACGTCGTAACCGATCCGGTCAAATGTCCCCCACGCGAGGCGCAGTTGCTTTTCCGCCGCCGCTTCGTCACCTGAGGCAAGCCTGACGATGCCCGTAGCATACGCTTCCATGGCCTGGAATCGACCGCCGAAGGCAATGTGTTGTACGTTGCTTCTAAGTTTTCCAAGATGGCTGAAGCGGGCAATATAAAACGGCGCCCGTTTGGGAGCATAGAGCGTGG
>PKWF01000277.1:0-217 GCA_003133185.1 Vulcanimicrobiota bacterium
CGCTGGCCACGGCGGCGGCGGTCTGCAGTGATGAGGAGACCGCACAGGACGAAGTGTTCGAGCTGCTCTCCTCGCTGGTCGACAAGTCGTTGGTTGTGGTTGATCTCGGGAGAAGCGAGCCGCGTTATAGTCTCTTAGAGTCGTTCGAGCAGTATGCGTGCGAGAAGCTCGCGACGCGCGCCGATCGGGACATCGTAGCGCACCGTCATGCGCTCGC
>PKWF01000277.1:225-3564 GCA_003133185.1 Vulcanimicrobiota bacterium
GACCGTGGCGATGTCCTTTTGGGGCAACGACTGATCGGAGTGATGCGTTCAGAATGGTTGAGCTTCGCTCCGCTTGAGGGACAGCGTTGGCTTGTCGCCGCGTTGGAGTTGATCGACGAGCGAACGCCAACAAGCGTTCTTGCAAGCCTCGACTACGTAGAGGCGAGCATTGCTTCGGCCCTTTCGAAAGACGAGGTGCAACTCGCGAGCAGCAGGAGTGCGATCGCGCGCTATCGCGTTCTCGGCGACTCGCTTGGAATCGCGCTCGCAGAGAGCCTTGAGGCTCAAGTGCTACTCAACTTTGGACGAGTTGCCGAAGCGAGGTCGGTGCTAGCTGAGGCGAGCCGGCTCGCTGGAAACGTGGGCAATCGCTGGCTTGCCGGTTACGTGCTGCGCCTCTTCGCATATGCCGGGACTTTGGAGGGTGACCTTGACGCGGCGCGCAGCTACATCGTCGAAGCTCAGCAAAACTATGAGGCGGTGGCCGCCAAAGCTGACGTCGCGTGGACGATGGAGGCACTCGGCGCGATCGAGTTTCTCGCGGGCAACACGGAGCGCGCACTTCGTCACGCGACCGACGCACTCGCAATCTTTCGGGCATTGAAACGTGTGCGCGGCATTGCTTGGATGCTCCACCATATTATAGACTATCATGTCTCGTTGGGCGACTACGCCGAGGCCGAGAAGAGTGCACGCGAAGGGCTCGACCTTGCCCGTGAGCACAACTTGGATGTCGTTGCTGCGTACGCCCTACAGAACCTCGGAGTAGTTGCCGCGCTGCGACCACAACNNCGTGCTGCGCGATGCGCTGGGCGACGATACGGTGGCGAAGCTTGTGGCCGAGGGCGCCGCGATCACCGAAGAGCAAGCAGTCGAAGAAGCGCTAACATTATAAACTTTGAGGCTCTTCCAATCAGCTACGAAAGCCCGGACGACGATAACTGGAGGGCCGACGCTCAGGCGCTAGATGCCGGCCAGGTGCTAAGCAGCGCGCCAAGTCGCTGCATCGCGACCGCGTACCAATCGCGGCCGACGCCGAAAGAGACGCGAAAGTGATCCGGCACGCCGAAGCAGTCGCCCGGCGCTAGCAACAATCCTCGCGCGGCGGCGTATTCGCAGAACTTCCGTGAATTCGCGCCCGATATGAGCCATGGAAGTGCGGTCATCCCGCCGCCCGGACGAACCCAGCCTACAACGCCTGCGTGTTCTTCGAGCACCTGCTCCAGAAGCTTAACGTGCGTTTTCGCCACGTCGCGCGTACGGTCGAGAATGACCCGGCGATGACGAACGGCGATCTCTCCGAGAAACTCAGTGATCGGCGAGTTCGAGACCGTGCAGTATTCGCGCGCCGTCAAATAGAGGTCGCGTCGCCGTTGGTCCGATTCAACGATCCAGCCGATGCGCAAACCGCTTAGCGCAAATGCTTTCGACAAATCTCCGACGACGGTAGCGCTCGCTAGCCGCGAGGCTGAAGTCATGGCCATGCCATGATAAATCGGATGGTATACTTCGTCGCAGACAAATTGAACGCCGCGTTCTGCTGCAAAATCATGGAGCGCTTCCATCGTCTTGTCATCGATAACGCTGCCCGTCGGATTATGCGGCGAGTTGACGAGGATGAGCTTCGTTCGCGAATCGGTGAGTCGGCGTATTTCATCGAGGTCGACCGCATACGAGTCCTCACGGCGTAATCGGTATGCGCGCACGTCGAGGCCCAGCGCCTCTGGTACCACGTTGTACGGAGGAAAGCATGGCGTAGGCACGATGACATTCGCACCGGGCTCCGCGGCGGCAGCAAAAATGTGGCTCAAGGCTTCTGCCGCACCTGTCATGATAAGAACGTGTTCGATTGGAACGTCCTGCATTTGCGCAACGGCCTGCCGCAGAGCCGTCGCTCCAGCCGCTCGCGAATAAAGAATATCGGATTCGAGCATCCGCTCGAGGCTCGATCCTCCGTCTAGCTCGAGCAGATTTCTCAGTGTCCAAGCCGGCCCCGTGCTTCCGGCCAGAGGAAACTCCGGCATCGGCTCGGTGTGCGCCTCCAGCCAGTCCTCAAGCAAGAATGATTTCAGCATCGGTGTTGGTACCTTTACGGCGATCATTCTTAGAGATACCTTCGAGCCCAAGCCCACTTTACGAAAAAGGGATGACTACAGTGTTTGCTCAGAGCCTCCTCGCCGTCGTGCTGCTGGCGAGCGCGCAACCCCAGCAGACCGCCACCGGCATTCCGCTCGATGCCCCGTGGAAGGTAACGATATACGATCTCGCCCGCTCGAAGTTCCATCACCCTGCGTGGGGATGGCAGCACTCGGAGCGCAACTACCGCATTGCGCTGGAGCTGGCGCAGGGTGACGGCTTGCGCATCGATACCGACGTCCTCTTCGCTGCGGCGTTCTTGCACGATATGGCGGCCTTCATGCCGTGCCAGGATAGCAAAATCGAGCACGGCGTGTGCGCCGCGCAGCAGAGCGGCGCGATCTTAGCAGCAGCCGGGTTCCCCATGGCGAAGTTGCCGGCCGTTCAAGCCGCCGAGCGCGGTCACATGTACTACAGCGATCCGGGCATCCAGCCGGAGGCAATCGTCCTCCACGATGCCGACTCACTCGATTTCTTGGGCGAGATCGGGGCTGCCCGGATGCTCTCGCTCGTCGGTGCAGACGCCGAAACCTTCGCGCGCGCAGTCAAGACGCTCCGCACGTTCGTGCACGACATTCCGCCGCGCCTCATAACCAACACCGCACAGAAGATGGGCGCTCGGCGAGCCGCCGCGCTCGAACAGTTTCTCGACGCACTCGACGCCGAAACGTTCGGCGGCAAAGCGATGTAGGCCCGAAACGCCGCCGTTACCCTATTGGCTAGGAACGGGGTCCGCGTCGCGCCGTAACGTCCAGAACGCATCGTCGGGCGGCTGCAGCGCTTGATCTTGAAGCGTATCCATATCTGGAAATCGATAGTACTGAACGCGCCCCGGATCGTGCACGATGACCGAGTCGTTATCCTCGTCCTCGATCCAAATCGTTCGAGCCTTTCCCGGCCCGATGACTTCAATCGCCTCGGTGTTGTGCTTTCTGGTCCGCAACCTACCGCCGTGATAAGATACGCCGCAATAGAAGATCACGTTAAAGATCGACGCGCGGGTCGGGTTCTTTAGGCGGCACTCCAGGAAATACTTCGAGCGAGAGGCCGATACCGCGACGAGCGCGCCGCGTTCTTCCTGAGAGATATAGCGCGCATCGCCGGCGGCGCCGTCGATCAAAAAGAGATCGTCACCGGTACGCATCAGCGAAGTGCGCTCGACGCCGCACGTTCTGATGACGGCATCGGCGACGGGCTCCGCCC
>PKWF01000098.1:0-2420 GCA_003133185.1 Vulcanimicrobiota bacterium
GGGAGCCGCTCCCGACGCGGTGCGACGCGGTGCGCGCGGCGCGATTGTTACGATTTCATTCGAGCCGGACTATTCGCTGCGGGCGCGGCTCGAGGCCGACGGCTTCGAGCTGGATCCCGGGGAAGAAGCCAGCATCGTTCGCGAGATAACCGAAGCCGGACGTTCGAGCGTGCGCGTCAACGGACGGCCGTCGACGGCCGGATACGTTCGCGAAATCGGCGGTACCATTGCGGAGCTGGTGGGCCAGCACGAAGCGCAGCGTCTCCTCTCGCCGGCCTACCATTTGGATCTCCTCGATCGGTTCGCCGGCGAGCCCGAGCTCGCTCTGCGCGATGCGGTGAGCGCGGCCTATGCTGCGGCGCAGGCCTCGGCGCAATCGCTCGAACGTCTGACCGGCGACGAACGCGACGCGCGCGAACGCTACGACGAAGCGCTCTTGGTGGCGCGAGAGATCGAAGATGCCCGGCTCGATCCGGCGCAGCTCCAGCAACTGCGCGAACGGCGCGCGTATTTGGATAACGTCGAGCGCATTGCCGTAGCGCTGGGTGCGACGCACGAAGCCTTGACGCGGAACGAGTCGGCGGCGACCCAAGCGCTGGGGACGGCCGCCGCCGCGCTAACGGGCATCGCAAAGTTCGGCGAGAGCTTACGCGAAATGGCAGGGCGCGCGAGCGCGCTGCAGACCGACGCCGGCGAGCTTGGGGCCGATGTCGCTCGCGAGCTGGAATCGACCGAGTTTGACCCGAGCGAGCTCGAAGCGATCAATGCACGGCTCGCTCTGATCGAACGTTTGCAACGTCGATACGGCGGAGATCTCGACGAGGTCATCGAGCGGGCGCGCCGCGCCCGAGCGACGATCGAAGAGTTCGAGAACCGCGACGACCTCTTAGAACGGTTGCGCGCGGAGGCGCAGGCGGCCTCGCGCAAGCTCGAGAGCCTCGCCCAATCGCTCACGAAGGCTCGTAAGAAAGCCGCGGTCGCTCTTGGCAAGCGGGTGATTGCGGAATTTGGCGAGATCGCGCTCGGTTCCGGGCGCTTCATCGTCGACGTGCGAGGTTTGGAACGGATTGGAGCGCTGGGCGCGGACCGCGTGGAGTTCCTCTTTGCCGCGAACGCCGGTGAAACGCCGCGGGCAATTGCGCGCGTTGCCTCCGGGGGCGAACTATCGCGCGTCTTGCTTGCGGTCGTCGTCGCGCTCGCGCAATCGCGCAACTCGTTCGAAACGTTGATCTTTGACGAAATCGACGCCGGAATCGGTGGTGCGACCGCGACGGCGGTGGGCGCGCGGCTCGGAGAGCTCGCGCGACGAGGGCAGATCGTCTGCGTCACCCATCTGGCGCAGATCGCAACGTGGGCCGACCGTCACTACGTTCTCGATAAGATCGAACGCGGCAGCGAAACGACGATTGCCGTGCGCGAGCTCGACGGCCCTAAGGAGCGCGAAGCCGAAATCGCGCGCATGCTCTCCGGTGAAACCCACGACGTCGCCCTACGCCACGCCCGCGCCCTACTCAAAACCGCTAAACCTTAGTGCTCTGCAAAAGCGAGCGGGTATGCCGCCCGAGCGCCCCTAAGGGATCTGGTGGATCTTGAGAACGTTGGTGCCGCCGGATCCCACGGGCATTCCCGTCGTAAAAGCGATCAAGTCGCCGGGGCTCACCAAGCCCGCGGCGACCATGTGCCGCTCGGTCAAATAGAGCAGCACGTCGATCGACGAATAGGCCTCGATCAACAACGATTCGGTGCCCCAAAGCAGTGCGAGACGGCGCGCGACGTCGGGTTCCGGCGTCAAAGCGATGATTCGAGCCTGCGGGCGAAACGCGGCAATGTGATGGGCGGTGTTGCCCGTGGTCGTTCCGGTGACGATATACGGCGTCTTTAGTTCGGCGCTGGCTCGCGTCGCCGCTTCGGCGATCGAAGAGGCGATCGTCGGCTCCATGTTNNTCGGCCATCGTGCGAACCGCTTCGGTCGGATAGCCTCCCAGCGCGGTTTCGCCGGAAAGCATTACGGCATCGGTTCCGTCGAGAATCGCATTGGCGACGTCGGTCGCCTCGGCACGCGTCGGCCGGGGCGACGTTATCATCGATTCGAGCATTTGCGTTGCCGTGACGACGGGTTTGCTGGCGCGATTACATTTCGCGATGATCTCTTTTTGGATGATCGGCACCGTTTCGATCGGCACCTCGATCCCAAGATCGCCGCGCGCGACCATGATCCCATCTGCTACGGCGATGATGCTGTCCAACTCGGCGAGCGCTTCGTGTTTTTCGATCTTGGCGATGACGGGAACGCGCAGCCCTCGTCCTGCGATGAAGTCTTTGACGATTGCAACGTCTTCGGCCGATCGCACGAACGATATGGCGACGTAATCGACGCCGTGGTCCAGGCCGAAGGCGAGAAACTCGAGATCGCGCGGCGT
>PKWF01000098.1:2506-6783 GCA_003133185.1 Vulcanimicrobiota bacterium
GGCAGATCCTGCAGCACCGCGGTGTGAATACCAAGCTCACGAGAGATCTGCCGAGCGGAGCGAATTACGGCGGCGTGCTCTTCGGGCGCGCCGTGCGAAAAATTTAGGCGCAATACGTTAGCTCCGCATAAAAAGAGCGAACGCAGCACGGCCGGATCGCGCGATGCCGGACCGACGGTCGCGACGATCTTCGTGCGCTTATGCAAAATTTGTTCCATCGACGAGTCAGCCTTGTGCCTCGGAACCGGCAGGCTCCTGCGGATGGAGCAACGCACTTAACGCCGTGAAGTTCCAGCGCGATCCGGTGGACCGGCGCTATCCGGAACGATTAGCGGGAAGCTTCCTCGCATCGCTCCTGCTGCACGTTTTGCTTGCGGCGTTGCTCTTTACGGTGCTGGTGAGCTCGTCGGAGCAAGGCGCGAACGAGAACGTGCAAGGGGGCGAAGTGATAACGCTCTCGCGGACTTCCCCCGTCGTGGTCCCCAACCAACCGGCGGCCACTCGTGCCGTCGCACCCATGCCGCACGTGCCCGAGATCGCGCCGCTGCATCACGCCCCGTTGACGGCGCCGCTCGCGCAGCGCTTGCCCGTCAATCGTCACGAGCTTGCAAAGTCCGCACCCAGCGCACCGCCGAATCCGCCTCCAATTCCGCAAAGCACGCCGCAGCCCAACCCGCAGCCGACGCAAAATATCGCCGAGACGCACCCCAGTTACGAAGTGCCTTCAGCGCCGGTCAGCATTCCGACGGTTGGACCGATCGCNNACGGCGCGGCCTAGCGCCAAACCCGCCACCCCCGCTCCGGCGCTGCCAAAGCCGCTGCCGACCGCCGCCGCCATTGCGCGTGCCAGTCCGGCTCCCGTCAGCGGTGTGCCCAGCCCCAGTCCGACGAGTACGGCGGTGGTCGCACGGACCAGCGGAACGGCGCCCAAGCCCGCACCCAGCGGCGGTGCCTCTCCAGGGCCACGAACCGGCAATGGCCCGGTTCAGAACGCAGCGCCGGCGCGTCCGATTGCCGTACGGCCGGCACCATCGCCCAGCGCGCAACCAACCCGCGCCCCAAAAACGCGAACGGTGCCCAACATCAATGCAAAGCTGCGCGCGATGCTTCCGAATAACCCCGTGAATCCGCAGAGCAAACAGTACACGCCGAGCTACTCGTTGCGCGGCCGCCTCGAGCCGACGCCACCACCAGACGTCCTCGCCCGGACGAAGTACATCTACGAAGTCAAGGGAACCGGAAACGAGGATCGCGTGAAAATGTGGGTCGTTGCCGCGCGCAAGGCTGGCCCGACGACCGTCTGCACCGGCTGGCTCGTGCGTTATCCGCGTGCCGAAAGGGGTGGGTATGCCGTTGCGGCGGGCCCCGATTCGACGATCGTACGCAGCAGCGCGCCGGGCGGCCCGGCGAACGGCACGCAGATCGCAATCGGTGGCGGCGGTGGCGCCGAACAGCCGCTCAGTCCGTTCGACGCGGGCATCGCGCCGATCGTGGACGGAATGATTTCGCAGCCGTGTAACGGGCGGCTCCTAGTACCCTACGCACCGTCGGCCGGTTCGTCGCCGTGACGAAGCATCTTTCCCCCTTGCATTCCGATGTAAGTCGCACTACAATTTTAAGGTGCCGACGCAGTCGGCAGGGTAACACCAAGGAGGGCGGTTGGAACCGCAAAATCCGCCGGGCCACCGAGCCCGCGAAGTACGCGCCGAGTAAAGGGCGCCCCTAGCGCGCCCACGGCGGCCGGACGATTTTCCGGCGGCGCGCCACTCGCAAGATCGGAAAACAGAACGAGGGGCCGCGCCCACGTGGGGTTGCGGCCCGTCGTCCTTTTCGCTATCCTATAAAGAGAATTTAAAAAGGAGCGTGGGTTTTGTCCCGCGCTTCGCTGCTTGAGAGAGCAAACTTCGACGACTATGAGAGGCGATATTGCGGCGGCTTTCGAGCGCGAGCTGGATGCGATCGCGCATGACAGAGCTTTTGCCGGACTCGAGATCGTGCAGCATCACGCACGTTTGGTTCGTGGTGCAGCTCAACTGCGCGTGACGATCGATGCGGCGCACGGCGCCGATCTCGCGCTCTGCGAACGACTGGCGGCGCGCATTAACGCCATCCTCGGCGGCCTAAATGCGGATTACAGTCTCGAGGTCGAGTCGGCGGGCGTCGACCGCCCGCTGGTGCGACCGAAGGATTACGAACGATTCGCGGGTGAGCGCGCGCGGGTCGTCACCTCGCTGACGGTCAACGGCGGCAAGACGCATCGCGGCATCTTGCGCGGCTTGCGACGCGAAACCGTCGTTCTGGAGACCGAACGGGGCGAGCTCCTGTTGCCGATGGCCGCGATCAAGTCGGCAAACTTGGAATACGACGTGCGCCTCGACCTACAACGCGACAAACAACAACGGAAACAACACAATGGCAACGATAGAACACACGGGCACTGAAGACAAACTCATCGACGTTCTGCACTTCATCGCGCGGGAGCGCAACATTTCGTTTGAAATGTTGCTCGAAGCGCTCGAAGCGGCATTGCTGACCGCATACAAGCGCCACTTTGGAAGCGAGTCCAACGCGATCGTGCTCGTGGACCGGCAGAGCGGAGCCTATCGGGTCTTCCACCGGCGCAACGTCGTCGAAGAAGTTACCGACCCCAAACTCGAGATTTCCCTCAAAGAGGCCGGCAGCCCTTATCAGGTGGACGACTTTTACGACGAAGAAGTCACACCGAAAGACTTCGGACGGATCGCCGCGCAAACGGCCAAGCAGGTTATCGTTCAGCGAATTCGTGAGGCCGAGCGCGATACCGTTTACAACAAATACGTGCGCAAGATCAATGATTTGGTTACCGGCACCGTGCAGCGATACGAGCAACGCAACATGTACGTCGCGCTCGAAGGCCGCGACGAGGCCGTCATGTACCTCGACGAACAGGTCCCCGGCGAAGCCTATCGCATCAACGATTTCATTCGAGCCTACGTACTCGACGTCAAGAAGTCTCCGAAGGGACCCCAAGTGATCCTTTCGCGCGCGGCCGAAGGCTTAGTGCAGCGCCTTTTAGAGCTGGAAGTTCCGGAGATCGCCGATGGCACGGTTGAAATCATGGCGATCGCTCGCGATCCCGGCGGCCGCTCGAAGGTCGCGGTGAAGAGCAATCGGCCCGAAGTCGACCCGATCGGCGCGTGCTTGGGTCCCAAGTCGAGTCGAATCGCCAACGTCACCGATAACCTGCGTGGCGAAAAGGTCGATATCATTCGCTACGATCCGGTTCCCGCGACCTTCATCATGAATGCGCTTGCACCCGCGAAGGTAATCGGCGTCGAACTTTTCGAGGACGACGGCGTTGCGATGGTCATCGTTCCCGATTATCAACTCTCCTTGGCGATCGGCCGAGACGGACAGAATGTGCGGCTCGCGGCGAGATTGACGGGCTGGCGATTGGACATTGCCAGCGAAAGCGAGTCGACACAAGCTCGGGACCGGTACCTGGTCGAGCGGGCCGAACAGGCAGCCGTGCAAACGCCGGCCGCCGAACCGGAACAGACGAGCGAAGAGCCGCCGGAGGGCGAAGGAATTGATGCAGAGCTGATTCGCAAGCTCGAAGAGTTCCGGCGCGAACGCCTGGGAAGCGACGATAGCTAATCCTGTTCGAACTTGCGTCGGCTGCCGCCGGAGGTTCCCACAATCCGAGCTCGACCGCTTCGTGCGTACCGCGGAGGGTTGGCATCCGGAGCGGAGCGGCACCCGAGGCAAGCAGCCCGGACGTGGGGCGTACCTTTGTTCGCCGCAATGCATCGAGCGCGCCGCGAAAAACAAGCGGTATCCGGGGCTTGGCGCGGCGGCGGTCGAATATGGTTTAATAAGGAACTCGTGGAAGCAAAACGGATAGATGATGCCGCGTAGCGACAACGCCCTCCGATGAGGGCCAACCTTTGATTACCTAGCGGAGCCAAGCCGTCGGTTGGGGCTCCGCGCACTCCAACTGATGATGGGACTCGAGTGCCCTGCGCTCGAGAGTGAACTTGGCCGGAAAAGTACGGATCTTCGAGCTCGCAAAAGAAGTCGGGCTCACCTCAAAAGAACTCACGGCGCTCTTCAACGATCGCTTGGGAGGCGTCTTCGAGGCGAAAAACCAGTTGAGCGTCGTGCCCGACCAGATCGCCGATCTGGTGCGCACCGTTCTGCTCAAGAGTGCCGAAAAGCCACCCGCCCGGCCCAAGACGAGCCCTGCAAGCGCCTCTCCTACGGCGGCAAAGGCTGCGGCCGCAAAGCCGTCGGCCGCG
>PKWF01000213.1:0-216 GCA_003133185.1 Vulcanimicrobiota bacterium
TCCCAACATGAGATAGGGGCGGCCTTCAAGAACCGTCCTTCCTCGCGCGCAAGTGGCGAAATTGGTAGACGCACTAGCTTGAGAGCGGGAGCAATCTCGTGCTGGTTCGGGACCCGCGGGTGAAATACGACTAATGTCCGCCGCGTCGATCGCCGAGGAAGAGCTTCCGCTTTCGAAAGTAACCTTTTGGACGCGCTTTCGCCGCCACAAGCTCGC
>PKWF01000213.1:255-1031 GCA_003133185.1 Vulcanimicrobiota bacterium
TGCCGCCGTGCTTTCAAGATAAATCGCTGTGCTGGGGACACGCGCTCGGAACCGACGATATCGGACGCGACTTGTTATCGCGTTTGCTCTTCGGCGCGCGCATTTCGTTAACCGTCGGTCTCTTCGCCGTGATCATGGAAGTGCTCATCGGCACGACGCTCGGTGCGATTGCGGGGTATTACGGCGGATGGCTCGACTATGCGCTGATGCGCCTAACCGACGTCTTCCTTTCGATTCCGCTGCTGCCGCTGTTGCTCGTGCTGACCGCAATCGTGGCGGCCACATCGTCCAGGGCGGCGTTGAGTTTCGGGGTCATCGTCGTCATCATCGGAGTGCTCTCATGGCCCAGTGTGGCTCGCTTGGTGCGGGCCTCGTTCCTGAGCCTGCGCGAGCGTGAGTTCGCCGAAGCGGCGCGAGCGGTCGGTAACAACGACGCCCGCATCATCTTTCGCCACCTGCTGCCCAACGCGGTGGCGCCGATCATCGTACAGGCCACGCTCGACGTCGCGGGCGTCATCATCCTCGAGTCGACGCTCTCCTTCTTAGGGCTCGGCATTCAGCCGCCGACGGCTTCGTGGGGCAATATGCTCGCCACCGCCTCGAGCGATCTCCAGATCGCCTGGTGGGCCGCGGTCTTTCCGGGCCTGTGCATCCTGGTTACCGTGCTGGCGATCAACTATATCGGCGACGGACTGCGAGACGCCCTCGATCCCAACATGAGATAGGGGCGGTCTTCAAGAACCGTCCTTCCTCGCGCGCAAGTGGCGAAATTGGTA
>PKWF01000213.1:1071-6236 GCA_003133185.1 Vulcanimicrobiota bacterium
GTTCGAGTCCAGTCTTGCGCAGATTCGCGATTGTTGGTGGCTTCGAGAGGTACCGGCCGCGCCTTAACCGTTAGGAGGATCTACCACGAGCGCTCTAGACCCGACCCGAACCGATCCGGATAAGTACAAGGTCATCTTCGAGAACGATCGAGTGAGGGTTCTCGAGTACCGCGATAAACCGGGAGCAAAGACTGAGGCGCATCAGCATCCTAACAGCGTCCTCTTAATGCTTTCTGACTTTCAGCGTCGCCTGACCGTGGGAAATGACGTCAGAGAGGTGACCGTGAAGGCAGGTCAAGCGTTGTGGTCGCCAGCCCAAGTCCACGTCGGCGAGAACATCGGGACCACCGACTCACACCTGGTCTTCGTGGAGCTGAAAGATTGAGCTTAGAGGTGCGCAAGGCTCTAAATCCTTCCGCGACTGCCCCTAGCCGGCTCTCGTTCTAAGGTCTTAGCTAGCTCTTTTGCCTTCGAGAGCACGAATGAGCTAAACGCAGGCGGCACTACTTCGGATATCGTTAGCCGACGATCGTTGAACACTTGACTCGTGAGGCTATTGAGCTTGCAGGAGACGAACGCACTCCCGTCCCGCTGGAATCCAAAGGCAAACTTCGGATACTCTACGCCGAAGAAAACGAAACCATCAGTTGCAGCAAAGCCGCCGGCATCCCGATCATCGAAAACGAACAAAACTTCTCCGAAGACGGGGTGCTCTACAACGAACGTCGCTGAAAAGGCACGCGACCTCACAACGCGACTACGCTGCTTGTTTTGATTCAGGCTCCTCGGTCTCTACTACGCGAACCGGAAACACAAAGGCGATCGCGAGGTCGCCTAGTTGAATCCAGCCCGTCTGTTGCACAAAGCCTCCGCCCATGTCCGCCTCCTCAACTTTTGAGGACTCCCCGGCGCAGCAGTCAATGCCCGCCGAGGAGCCACAGAGGCCTTCATTCCAGAAAGGTGACTAAAGTCATTTTTATCGGCGGAGAAAAACGGCAGGGCCTTACCCGGGCTCGCCGCTCGCCGGGCGACCATACTGCCGAGCGCCAGGCCTACCAGCGTGCCAGCTGCGTGATCTGGACCAGGTTGCCGCAGGTATCGTTCAGGATGGCGATGGTCGAGCCGGTCACCTCGGTAGGCGGCATCGTGAACTCGGCACCGCGGCTCTTGATGCGCTCGTAGTCGCCCTTGACGTCGTCGGTAAAGAACATGACGGCGGCTTGGCTTTGAGCAAACCTGGCCTCCTGGTAAGCCTTGGCCGCCGGGTTGTCGTTGAGGGCCAGCTGCAGCTCGGTCCCGTCTGGGTCCTCAGGCGAGGCTACGGTCAGCCAGCGAAACGGTCCATTGCTGAAATCGGCCTTCTTGATAAAGCCCAGCGTTTCAGTGTAGAAGCGCAGGGCCTTTTCCTGGTCGTCCACGTGCACGCTGGTCAACTTGATTCTCATCGGTTTCTCCTCTCGGTTGTGTTACGGTCGCGGTGTCTGCCCCTCATTTCGTTGACGGAACGAAACGGGAAAATGTGACCGAAGACGGTGGTTGAGCGCAAGGCCGCTGTTAAGAGATCGGTGCCGGGCCGGCAGCGCCGGGAAAAAGGCAACCTCGTGCCGGGCCGACGAAAAGATTGGCGAGTCTCGCGAGGGCCTGAAACAGAGGGCGGGCTCTCGGCGTAGAGTTAGGCAGCAATGGATTTCGCATCATGTGGCTGACGCGTTTCGCGCTTTCCCGTCCGACGATTACCATCGCGATCTTTGGCGCGCTGGTTATCTTTGGCATTATCTCGTTCGTTCAGCTCGGGCGTAGCTCGAGTCCGCCCAACACCGACTTCCCGGTCGTCGCGGTCTATGCCAGCTATCCGGGAGCCTCGCCCCAAGACATGGAGCGCATGGTCATCAAGCCGATCGAAGACCAGATGTCCGGCATCGACCATCTCGACGAGTTGACGGCAAATGCCCAAGAAGGCACGGCGATCGTCGTCGTGCAGTTCAAGATGGGCACGGATCTCAATCTGGCTGCAGTAGACGTGCAACGGCGCGTGGATATCGCGCGGGTCTACATGCCCACCGACCTCGACCCGCCCGTCGTGACGAAGGCGGGACAGGCCGAGCCGCCGTTGTTGGACGTTGCCGTCAGCTCGACGAGCCTCTCTCAGCCGCAGATCGCAGACCTCATCAATAGCGAGATTACGCCATTGATCGAGCAAATACCCAACGTCCAGTCGGTGGACGTCTACGGGTCTGCCACTCGCGAGTTCCACGTCGAACCCGATCCCGTCAAGCTCGACGGCACGAACGCCACGCTCGAAGACATCTTCAACGCCGTCGCGATCAACAACCTCAACGTGCCGGGCGGCATCATGACGCAGCCGACNNCGAGAGGGCAGCGTCGCGATCCACGATTACGTCGAGAAGGCGGACGATCTGCTGGGCATTCCGCTCTCGCCGCTTAGCGTGCTGCAGTACCCCGTCAAATCGTTGAAGATCGGCGACGTCGCCAATGCCTACGACAGCCACATCGCAATGCGGACGATCTCGTCGTACAACGCGCACCCGCGCGTCTACATGGAGATCAACCCGACGCTGGACGCCGACCAGATCAAAGCGACTGCGTCCTTGCGAGCCGAGCTCGCGAAAATTCAAACGCAGTTCCCGCAGCTGCAGTTCCACGAGATCGACGCGCCGGCCGATTACACGCAGAAAATGCTCGTAGGCGTCGGGCAGTCGTTGATCGAGGGTATCGTCTTAACGGCGATCGTCATGCTGCTCTTTCTCCACGCCTGGCGCAACGCCGTCGTCGTTTTTCTCGCGATTCCCACCTCGATTCTCGCGACCTTCATCGTGATGCGGCTCTTTGGCTTCCACATCGACTCGATGTCGATGATGGGTTTGGCGCTGATCATCGGCATTCTCGTGGACGACTCGATCGTCGTTCTCGAGAATATTACGCGTCACCGAGATATGGGGCTGGATCCGATGAGCGCAGCCATCACGGGCCGAACGGAGATCGGCGGCGCGGCAGTGGCAATCACAATGGTGGACGTCGTCGTTTTTCTTCCGATCGCCTTCATGTCCGGAATCGTCGGTGCTTACTTGCGCGAATACGGCGCGGTCGTCGTGACCGCAACGCTCTTCTCGCTCTTCGTCTCCTTTACGCTGACGCCGTTGCTGGCCGCAAAGTGGAGCGTGCTCACCCGCTCCGAGGCGCCTCCGGCCTGGCTACGACTGCTCGACGACCGCCGCGTCGACATCGGCCTGCTCTTACTGGCGGCGGCGATGTTCGCGATCGGAACGATGACGGGCTGGTTCCTGCTCAACGCCCTCGGCATTTTCGTGGCGGCCCTCTTGTTGCTCAACGCATTCGTCCACCGGTACGAATCGATACTGCAGCTCTATCGCTCGAAGTTCTTACCGTTCGCGCTGCGGCACGGCGCCTTCGTGGTCTTCGTCTGCCTGGCGCTCCTCCTCAATTCGATCACGCTGGTCGCAGGCGGCGGCATGGTTACCGTGGTTGTCGACGTTCTTTTGTTGGTCGTCTGCACGCTCGCCCACGGCGCTGGGATGCTCTTGCGCCGGCCACGCGCTTCGCGCCGGGTCGAACGCTTCGGACCGTTACGTTTCCTCCGTTCGATCGGCACGACGAAATCCACGACGGTGGCCACGTTCGCGATTCCGGTCGTGCTGGCGCTCCTGATGGTGCCGCTGGGGGCCGTGAGCTTTGACTTCATGCCGGCGCAGCAGACGGGCGAAGTGAGCATGACGGTCTCCTATCCGCCCGGGACGCCGATTGCCGTTACCAACGGTTACGTATCCCACTTAGAGGATGCGATCCTCAAGATCGACGGCATCAAATCGGTCAGCGCCACCACCGGCCGCAAGCCCGCCGGCTGGAGCAGCGTGACCGGCGGCAACTACGCTCAGCTCAGCGCGCAGATGCAAGACGGCCGCATCAAGGATACGAACAACGCAATCAAATTAATTCGTAAGCTTGGGTACTTGGTACCCGGCGCCGAGTTCGACGTCGCCGGCGATAACGGCAACGGGCCGGCGATCTACTACTCTTTGACCGGTCCCGACGACGAGATCGGTCCCGCAGCCGAAAAGGTCGCACAGTTCTTACGGACGATACCGGGCGCCGTCAACGTGCAGACCAGCGCTGAAAATGGCGCGCCACGCATGAACGTCGACGTCGATCGCGCCAAGTGCGAGCTCCTGGGAATCAATCCGTCGGACGTCGCGACGGTGGCTCGCATCGCGGTGGATGGCGCGGTTGCGACCAAGGTGCGTACGCCCACCGGTCTGGTCGACGTGCGCGTACAGTTTCCCGCCGCCGACCGCACGACGGAAGACGCATTGAAGTTCGTGAAGGTTCGCGCAAGCGACGGTTCGCTGGTTCCCATCGGCGACGTGGCCAGCTTTAGCTGGACGACCGCGCCTACGAAGATCGAGCGCCTCAATCGCGAGCGGGTCGTCAACGTCTACGGCGACGTGCTTCCCGGCTATTCGCTGGGTCAGGTGGTCGGACCGTTGCAGAAGAAGATGCAAGCGCCGGGCTTTCTTCCGCAAGGCGTCGGCCTCAAATCGCAAGGTAACTCCCAGTTTATGGAAGAGACCTTCGCGAACATGGGCGTTGCGCTGATTACGTCGTTCATGCTGGTCTACATTTTGATGGTAATCCTCTACGGGTCTTTCCTCGAGCCGCTGATCGTCATGTTCTCGGTGCCGCTGGCGATTATCGGAGCGCTGATCCTGCTGGCATTGATGGGGCGCGTGCAGCCCGAGCAAGGCCAATCGCTCAACATCATTTCGATGCTCGGCGTCATCATGCTCTTCGGGCTCGTCGCAAAGAATGGAATTCTGCTCGTGGATTATTCCAACACGCTGGTGAAACGTGGCATGCGCGTGCACGATGCCGTGCTGCAAGCCTCGGCCACGCGCTTCCGGCCAATCATCATGACGACCGCCGCCATGATCTTCGGCATGCTGCCGCTCGCACTCGGTTATGCCGAAGGCGGGGAGTGGCGCCAGGCGATGGGTACGGTTATCATCGGTGGACTCTTGAGCTCTCTGATTCTAACGCTATTCCTCGTACCCATGATCTACGAGACGTGGATAGGCTATTTCGAGCGCCGCGCGGATCGCCGCGCCATCGAAGCGGAGATGTCGCAGCCA
>PKWF01000050.1 GCA_003133185.1 Vulcanimicrobiota bacterium
CGTGCGCGTTCGATCGCGCGTAGACCGTGCTCGCGACGCGCCTGCGGCATGCAGCCCTTGCAATGGCGACGGCGACGTTTCTCAACGGCTCTCCCGCAGCGAACGCAGGCGACGGGAAGGAGCGGCGGCGATTCTGGGCGCGAGGCTCCCCAGGCCTTGGTGGCATACGGTCGTGGACTCGTCACCTTGAGAGGTGTCGCACTAAGCGGAGACTTCGCCGAGGACAGAAGCGGGACCGCGAGACGTTTCCCCTGCGGAGACGCTCCGTTTGTGCGTGGAATCTCCGGTGTCTCGGAGTCCGTGCGTGGACTTGCGAGACTTTCTCGACGCGTCCGCGCGGTCTCCGCAGCGCGAGGTCTCGTTGCTTTAGCGTCGCCACGACCGAGGAGCGCCGCGCGGAAAACTTGTGCGACGTGCGCAACGATTGGCGCCAGGAGTAGCCGCCAGCGTCCAAGCGTCAGCGCAAGCTCGTGCGTGAGCGGAGCACGCACGCGGCAAATGCCATTGGAAAGCTCCGCGAAGTCTCGCGAGGTCAGAATCCGTTCTTCCAACAGGTCGAGAATGAACGCATCGACGGCGGGGCGTATCGGCTCCATCGCATCGAGCGCAAACGAGTCCCGATTACGCTGGTCCGCATGCAACACGCCGAGCGTTGGGTCAAGGCCGACCGCAAGCAGCGCGAGGCGTGATTCCGATTCGAGCAGGGCATAAAGATAGTTCAAGAGCGCATTGACAGGATTTGTCGCGGCGCGAGGTGCGCCGGTCAGAACCGACGCGCGTGAATCGTAGCGAGCCCAATGCGCTGGTATGCGCGCGAGGTCACGACTGCGCAGGCGCAGCGGAACCGCGCGCCAGGCATTCCAATAGATCGCAGCCGCCTGCGCCTCGCAGAGGCGTACGTCCTCGATCGTCGCAGCGTGTTTCAGCGCTTCGCGCAATCCATCGAACGCACGACGATCGTTTACGCGCAGGCGTACGAGGTTGGCGCGCTGGCCGTCGAGTTTTTCGGCGATGAGATAACAGGCAAGGCTCACGTCGAGCCCGGTCGTAGCGGCGAGAGCCTGGGCGCGACGGATTGGGTGGCCGTCATAGCCGAAGGGAACGGAGTGTGCGAGCAGCGCGCCGTCCGGTCCAAGATGCACGAGCGCGGCGCCGATCGCTCGCAACCACGCGAGGGCTTCGAGGGTGAGCGAGCCCGTCTTTCCGAGCAGCACGAGCCGTTCGAGGCCGGAACCCGCGCGATCGACAACGAGCGAACGCCGATGCGGTCCGATTCCATCCTCTATATGGAGGCGGCCGTAGAGCACGCGCAAGCTCGTGCCGTAGCCATCGGCGACGAGCACGCCCGCTCGCACTTGCAGCGGCGGATAAGGAAGTGTAAAGTTCTGGTCTAGCATCGGGAGCAAATCCTCCTGGTGCGACGCCTCCGGCTCGTTAGCGCGGGCCGGGGGCACCTCTGTTATTAGCTGTAAGTCGTTAGCGTTTCGATTTCTGGTAACTCCGCTTTTCGAAGTTGCGGCATTTGAGTAAAGGACGTGACACCGGAGACTTCCGAACCGGCCTCGCCCCAAAACTCAAATGCGGCGAGCCTGGCGTAATGCGTGAAGGGTCGGCAGATCGAGTCGGCCCATGCTACGACGTACTCGCCCGCCATCGGGCGTGTGTAATCGAACGCGAGTCGAGAGTCGTCCAGAATGTCGCAAGCCCGTTGAAGATACGTGTGGAGCTTCCGTGGGCGTCCGGGCGTTTTGACTTCGGAGCGCTGCGTCTTTGCAGTCTTGACGAGGTTGTGCGCTTCCCGCCCAAGGCTCTCTCGATACTGCCGTGCCCCCTCCTTATACACGTCGCCGCGTCTTGGGAATGCGAGCGCGCCGAGCACAACCGCCAGGCCAATCGGTTTGGGCACGACGGTAACCCATGTGTGCTCCGGAACGACAACAGTTTCCCGGTGTAATGATGGGTCAACGCGATCGAGTGTTAGCGGGGCGCTGGTTGAAAACGTGCCGCCCGGCACGACCTCTATCGGGGCAAGCGTCACGCGCACGGCTTGCTGTTCAAGTGTAAGGTACGAACCGATAAAATAACGATTCATAAACTCCGGAACGTTGCGGGGGTCGAGCCCTGGCTTGTCGCTCCAGGGAATCGGCTGTCCCCACGTTATCGGTTCATTCTTCCAATAGAGCACGCCCGTGCCACGCAGCGAGTCTACGCGCGAAATCTCTGCGCCGGGTGAGCCCAATGGTTCGCCGCGGGCTTCGTCCTCATCGAGCCATCGCGCACCGAGCCAAACGAGATCGTCGAGAATCTTAATTATCTCGTGGTAGTAGCCGAAGCGATCGACGACTTCGACGTACGACGCGTGTATCGCCCCGCAGATCGCGAGCAGCGTCTCTGTCGATGGCAGCCGGTCACCGCGATAATAGCTGTTCAGCCGGTTTGTACCGCCGACGTACCCCATTGCTGCAAGCACGCTGCGCTTAGACACCCCGCTGCGTTCCACGAGGCTCTGAAGGAAGGCGCCGGCCTCGGGCCACTCCTCGGGGCGCAAATGTGTGCGCTCCCGGCGTCCTGTCCGCATCCCGCGCTGTGGAGGCATAATAGACCCGTATTATGCCTTCTTTGCGCCATTCCTGGCCGGTGATATAAGGGGAATGTTATGAAGGCACAACACCTAAGAAAACTACGCCTCTGGCGGCTCCTGTCGGGTAAGACCCTGGGGCAGGTCGCGCGCGAAGTGCGCCTCCCGGCATACGTCGTCTCGGTGATCGAGCGGGGCGAAATCACGCCCCCAGACCGCTGGGCAAAGCGCTTTGCGGAGGCCTACGGTGAAGCGGTTGCGGCGGACCTCCTTATGCCGGT
>PKWF01000207.1:0-2956 GCA_003133185.1 Vulcanimicrobiota bacterium
GGACCAAAGGTAGGAGTCTCGCTCGACGCCTTTCGAGGTGAGAGCCCGCATCATCTGTAGCGTCCATTCCGGGACGAGGTCCGGTTGGCCACCCGAGAGATCTATCAGTCGAGGCCGCTCAGGCGTCTCGAGATAAAGGTCGACCATCTCCTGCGCCGACAACCACGAGCTGCGTGACTCGTCGGCTGCAAGAAGTTCAAACGGGACGTAGCAGTACCAGCACCGCCAGTTACAGGCTGCATTCTGATAAACGAGCGCGCGCATCACTTCAGGCGCCTGAATCCCCAGTTTGCGGGCGCAAGGATCGATTGGGAGAGGGTTCTCTGGCCAGCCCGCAGCGGTGGCCCTGTGAAAGTGGCGAATTCGCGCCATTTCGTCGCAGATGACGGGTTCACTGAGGTCTTGCTCTTGGCGCGACCCACCAACGCGCGAAATTAGGAACCTATCGCCCTTAATCGACAGGCCGCGAAGCTTCTCGGAGTAGGTGTCCGTTTCAATGAAGTTTTTTGTCATTCTTCTTACGTGCGGTCCGTTGCGGCTTTGCTGGCGGCAGCTCGTTGACTTCGGCGAGCCGCTCCTCGAGAAATAGACGGACCAAAGACGCCAGATAAGCGACCTCGGCATCCGTAAGTGCTTGACCTTGTGGAATCCCGTGCCAGACCTCAACGCATTTCCGGCAGCAGCCGGCCGTTGCATGCAAGGCGTAGTTCATGACATCGGAACCGAAGGGCGTCTGCATCCCGTCTCGGTAGGGCTTTTCGGCGCCGACTCGCTGTCGAACGATCTTCTCTGCACTCGCCAATACGGCTATCCGACCCTTCTTGTGCGCTCTACGTAACGCAACCTCATCGAATTGCGCGTGAAAAAAGTGGTGGCGTATCCATTNNGCCACCTTTGGTGCACCTCTAATCGTGCGAGAATAGCAGTGCAGTTCTCTTTCGCAATCGTGATTCGAACAGGAAATCTTTAGGGGTTCCTTCTTCCCGGGTGATTTCACATCAGCGGTGGTTTGTTTTTTCTGTTCAGGCAAGGTCTACTCCTCAAGTGCTCTTATCAAAAGGCGCCGATCGATATCGCCAAGTACTGAAAAGTCAGCCCCTGCGATAAAGTGATCCCGGGCGATACTCCAGTCGTCAGCCTTGCTCGAAAGGTTCGTGGCAGCGGCCCACCAGTCGATGTTATTTTCGGCCTTTAGGCGATATGCAAGGTGAAATGCCAGCGCGTCAATGCTAACGTCATGCTCCCGTGCGACGTTTGGTACGACGCCTTTAAGGCGTTCGATCCGTCCTCCGGCGGCGGCAACTGCAATTTGCGCCAGTTCATCAGCCCGATCACGAAGAAGTACAGCGGCGGCAAAGTCGTTTGCGGAGGCCTCGCGGTCGGAATGTCGCTGCAAAAGCGCAGCTTCGTCTGAATCGACAATATTTGCCTCCACATCCCCCTCGGTTTCGACGGCGTGCGCGACTTCGTGGAGAAGATCAAAAAGCCAGCGGCCGGATACCCGAGTGGTCTGCTTGAGGACTATGACANNCCTGAGCCGCGAGCTTCGATTAACGCTCGAAGGTCAATCGCGCTGCTCGGCAGCTGCTGCTTGGGTTGCACGTGAGGTGTCGCATCAAGCGCAACAAGTGCAAGAAAACGCGCGTAAAGAGTATAAGCTCGCAGCTTTGGTTCGTTAACTCCATCTGGGATTTTGAAGCTCGCTGCGGCGAACGGTTGAGCGGCGAGATTAAAAGAACCGCGCATGACATTGTCGGCGCTCCAACCAAAGATCCTCCCGATATCTGAAGCTATATCGAGCAGTCGATGCGAAGCGTCCGATAGCGGCCCAACAAGCCTACGCCGAATGAAATCGTCATCAAAGCCAAGTGACTTTAGTCCGACCACCATATTCTTAACTGAGGCCTCGGCGTCGAGCGGTACCTCGAAGCTTACATTCAATGCACCGGCAATCTCTTTTAGCCGCTCAAGACTAGCTCCGGAATAGTCGTTGGCCTCATATCTCTGGATTTGCTGTTCCTTTAGGTCAAGCTTTTCGGCAAGTTCCTTTTGCGTGAGTTGCTTTGCGATTCGCGTCTGTATTAAAAACTTAGGGAGACCGGCGAGCTCATGCAGTGACTCAGGCTGCGCGGCGCCGCTTCGAAGGGCGTCATAGGCCTCGATTTGCCCGTGCAGTTCTTCAGCCTGAGCTTGAAGCGCGTTGAGCTCGAGGGTGCGACGTAGAGCAGGAACATCGGAAGGAACTTCAGCCTGTTCGAGCCGCTTCAGTGCATCATCAAATCGCTGGTACTCGGCCCTCGTAAGACGATATTGGCGATCGTTCTTGATCATTTTGCTAGAAGTGCCGTAGGTCTATCGTAATGATGCCCTTGGGTTCCCCAGTGTTCTTGTCGCGTTGAAAAAAGTCGACGAAGAGCATGTGGGAATCGCCCTCCGGAACGTTCGGGAAAATATCACCGTAATATTTTGCCTGCTGTGCGGCGCGAGGGTATCGCAGGTCAAAGAGGACGGGATCCAAACGGTTGTAGTCGACATGATCCATATCCCAGACGAGATCGTAGTCGTTCGGTCGCACTTTCGCAGTTACAAAGCTTCCATCGATGTATGCGCGCTCGCATCCAACTTCCGAGAGGTGTCTCAGCACGCGTTCCAACCCTTCGAGAAGATGCTGTCGATGTTCGGTGGTTCCGAAAACCCTAGCGATCTCGTCCCAGTCGGCGTCATGGACGCCAGGAGGCAGTGAGCCATCAGCATCAAAATCTGGCAACCTACCCAACATATTAGTTGTGTTGGACCCTCCCGTCAAGAGGTTGCCCGCACGACAGGGCGACTTTTGTCCCAATGTAACTAGGAGGCCGCCCGCTTGGGCCCCTGCCCCGAGGGCCGCTAACCGCCCTCCAGAATGGAGGGGTGCCCCCAATGATTCTACGATTCTTGGCCTTAGAAGCGATCATAG
>PKWF01000207.1:2962-4295 GCA_003133185.1 Vulcanimicrobiota bacterium
ACCAATACAGGGGTCTACCACTACTAGGGTCAGCGCTGGTACGCGAATACCAAGCATGGCGCCTTCGTTTGCGAGGAGGAGGCCATTGCGGCCGGCGAACGGGCAACCGAGAACGGCCAGTAAGCAACCAGGTCGCTACGGACGCCCTAAGACCATCGAATATTTAGCGCACTGAGTAGGTTCGCCGCCTTGAGGCGGCGATGCACCTGGGGTGTGACGATGCCGACGCTTTCTCTTAGAGCCTCGTTGATATTGTATCAACTGGCTAAACGAGTGCCTTACGCTGTATGACCGAGGTTTGGGTACGAAGACGGTGATCCTCGACGCTACCAAAAGACCGCAAATATCAGTGGACCTGAGTCTTTTGCGCCTCAACCGACTGAACTTCGATTAATCAGCAAGCCTCCTGCTCGACCATCTCGGCGATTGTCGAGACGCGCCGGTTGCTCGAAACCGACACGATCGATCCACGCGACGCAAAGGCTCTGGAAGAAGGCTATCTAGCTGTCCGCGGGCTGCCCGACATTCCCGAGTGCAAGTTCTTGCGACTCAAACAGCTTCACCTAGAGTGTACGGTTAAAGGTCGAGCTAGACGAGAATCCATGGATGCGCTTGCCGGCTGTGTTGAGACGAAGNNGGGGGTGCAATCATCGCACGCGATGCTTGAGCGGGCCCTTGGCGTGTTGGCTCCAGCCCAGCAATACTCCGGGCAGTACAGCCGCAATGAAAATAGCTAGCGTAAGGGCCTGCAGAAGCGTTGCCAAGTTTATCCGGTAATCCGGACCAAGAAGAATGCAAATAAACAGCATCGGTAGTGCAACCAAACAAAGCCCGTACGTCCAACGAATGAAACCAGAGACCGACTGTAGAGCATCCAGATGGAGCTTACGAAACCGGATCGTGTCGTAAAGCGCCCTCGCCACGGGCGCGCTNNAGTGATCGAAGTGGCAATGCGAAGCGCTAGCTGCGGCGCGTACGTTGCGTGAGCAAGGGCGAGCATGAAGTTTGCCCATACGAATACCGCGGCAAAGAGCACGATCAGTCTGCGTAACGAGATCGGCTTCGCAGTTAAAGCAAGGTAGATCAATGCGAGCACTATCGGCCCCACATCGACATTGATTCACGCGACCGATCGCGATCACGCTTCTCACGTCGGATTCTATGCTCGACGTCGCGCCGTAACGCATCGGGCAGCGCCCTGTAGTGCTGATCGATCACGGCTGAGAGCTGATCGATCTGCGCGTTGAGATTGCAGCCCTCAATCTGCGAAGCCCCCGCCCGTTCAAGGACGTGCATACGGTGCTCCGCCTCGGGTATGCGGTCGCGAAGGGCC
>PKWF01000207.1:4324-4659 GCA_003133185.1 Vulcanimicrobiota bacterium
GCGGAACGGCACGCTCTTCAAATTCGCGCATCGCTGTCGCGACTGCGGAATTGTAACGCGAGCGACGCGCATCGCGAAGTTCTGCCTGAGCTCTTGTTGCTACTGCTCGCGCGAGCGGATTCCATGAGTGCTTCACTTGGGCAAGTTGAGCGAGTCGAGCACGCTCTGCGTCGGTGAACTCTGTGGCATTGGCGATCTGCTCCTGAATTCGCTTTCGCTCTGCTGTCAGAACATCGTCGAGTGCAGCCGGCTGCGCGACGCGTTGCAGGCCGGCGCGCTCCGCGCGCGAGCGCTCATAGCGTACCTCCTCCTCCGCACGGATAACCTCAATGCGT
>PKWF01000231.1 GCA_003133185.1 Vulcanimicrobiota bacterium
TTCGCCGTCTCCCGAGCCGCCTTTGAAGCTGTAGAGCACGGTTTCCGCACCGGACGTCGTGATCGAGAAGACCGTTCCGTCGTAGTTTGCGCCACCTTCGTAGGTCGCGCCGTAGAGTGTGCCCTTAGCGTTAAGGAGGCCCGCATACGGGAATAGGCCGTCTCCCGGCGCGCCTTTGAAGCTGTAGAGCACGGTTTCCGCACCGGACGTTGTGATCGAGAAGACGGTTCCGAAGTAGTTCTCGCCACCTGTGTAGGTCGTGCTGTAGAGCGTGCCCTTGATGTCAAGGAGGCCCGCATAGGGGAAATAGCCGTCTCTCGATCCGGTGGGGAAATTGTGGAGTACGGTTTCCGTGCCGGACGTTGTGATCTTGAAGACCGTTCCGTCGCCGTTTGCGCCACCTTCGTAAGTCGTGCCGTAGAGCGTGCCCTTAACGTTGATGAGGCCCGCCTCCGGGTATTCGCCGTCCTCCGAACCGCCTTTGAAGCTGTAGAGCACGTGATACCTATGACTCGGGCGCGTTTGCTCAGCGGTTGTCACCCTGAGCGCAGTCGAAGGGCCGGCAGGCGGTGGGCTCAGTGGGCCGCCGCTTCCCCCGCCGCAACCTGCGAGCATTGCGGCAACCGCGCAAGCACTTAAAACGTGCGTAAAATCTGAGATCATCTTCATAGTGAAGCTCTTTATGCTACCGTCGTCATGCCATCTTAGACAGGGAACCGCAACGACCCCTTACGGTCTGCTAGAATGGCGGCATGGACGCAGACGGCTTTGGCGGCTTCGACTCGGCGCAATTTTAAACGCTGAGGCATTCTCGGATTACGGAGTCAAGCAAGTGATGGTTTCAGTTACTGGTCGTTACGCGCTTAGTTTTTGCGTCGCTGCGGCATTGGTTGCAGGGTGCGGTGGATCGCAGCCGCCGATTGGCGTCCCGGGGGCAATGCCGCGAAGTGCTGCGATACAGCCACCGCACGGCGAGGATTCCCCGAAGTACCAAGTTTTGTTCGACTTCGGCAGCGGGGCCGGTAGCCAAACGAACGGGGGCTTCCCTTGGGTGGGTTTGATTGTCGTCAATGGAGCGCTCTACGGCACAACGGTCGGTGGAGGAGCATTCCTTGACGGAACGATCTTCAGCATAACGACAACCGGTTCGGAGCGTGTTTTGTACAGCTTTGGTTATGACGGGGAACAACCCTGGGCGGGCTTATTGGACGAGGGCGACACGTTGTACGGAACGACGCTCGTTCCTGACGGAAACGTCTTCAGCGTGCATACGACGGGGAAGAATTTCCGCGTTCTGTATACCTTCGATGGCGACTCTAGCGGTAGCGGGCCGATGGCGAGCCTCATCAAGCTTGACGGTAGACTCTACGGTACGACGACGGCAGGCGGAGCGTACGGTGACGGGACCGTTTTCAGTCTCGGCATGACGACGCACAAGGAGCGCGTGCTCTACAGCTTCGGGAAAGGCTCCGACGGGCAAGATCCGGAGGCGCCCCTGATCGACGTAAACGGCACGTTCTACGGCACCACGAATAGCGGCGGAGTCCAGAGCGTAGGGACCGTTTTCAGCGTAAGCACTACAGGCAAAGAGACCGTGCTGCACTCCTTCGGCGGCGACTCCGATGGCAGTCACCCAACGGCCGGTCTCATCGACGTAAACGGCACGCTCTACGGCACGACGACGGAAGGCGGCGCGTACGGTGACGGGACGGTTTTCAGTATAAGCACGAGCGGAACGGAGAGTGTGCTGTATAGCTTCGGGAAAGGTTCCGACGGGCAAGATCCGGAGGCGGCGCTGATCAGCGTAAACGGCACGTTTTACGGCACGACGAATAGCGGCGGCGTGGCTGGTGACGGAACGGTTTTCAGCCTACGACCGAGCACCAGGAAGGAGCACGTGCTGCATAGTTTTGGCGAAGGCACCGACGGAAAGAACCCCGCGAGCAGCATGGTTGACTTCAACGGCACGCTTTACGGTACAACGCCGCTTGGCGGCAGCGGCGCTCATGGCGGCTGCGACTACGATAATCCTTGCGGGACGGTCTTCGCGCTTAAGCTGTAGCGGGAGCTCGGCCTCACCCCCGCCTAATAGGGCTTGGGGCCAGCGAGCTCGCGGCGCTGCTGAACAGCGAGTTGAGCTTCGTACCGAGCGTCTTGACGCCGACGATGGCAACCAACGCGATGAGGGCAACGAGCAGGCCGTATTCGACCATCGTTGCGCCTTCCTCGTCACGAAGCATCGTATTGAGGGTGGCGATCATTCTATGTCCCTTGATGATGGTGGTCTAGCTGAAGTAACGTTGAAATGCTCCGGACAGTAAGACTGATCCGGATATTTCTTAAGCGCAATCAACGCTTCTCTACCTTATCGGCGGCTACACGCCTTAAAGTGAGTTCGAGTTACTCTCCTGAAGAAAAAGATCATCGCGAGCAACCCGTGCGAGCGGAAGGAGATGAAGGTCCTCGACGCTGGGGAGAGCGCGGACCTTTCGAAGGCGTTGGACGACAAGGAGATTATAGTGCCGAGGCGGCTGAGCCAGCCACGTTTGCGTAGGTGTTGCAGTGCCCGCTGGTTGCAGCGGAGCCGGCTCTTCCGGCTCTTCCGGCTCTCCCGCTGGGCCCACTCGAGGGCCCGCCGGAATCGGCAGACCATTTGCAATCGGCGCGGTGCGCGAGCGTCCGTTCGGTTCGACTCAACCAAGTTATTCGACGAAGGGGTCCTTGGTTTTCGAGGCCGATCTTGGTCAAGAGGATGTCAATATCTATCGGACAAGTGATCTCTCGAAGAATCCGCCCCCGTTCGCGACGCTTCATACGGAGGCTGGCTGTCCGGACGGCCTAGCCGCGGACAAGAAGGGCACGTTGTACGTTTCCGACGAGTGTAACGGTAATGACGTGGAAGAGTTTCCAAAGGGGTCCACGATCGAGAAAACCGTTATCACCGACGGACTGGACGACCCTTCGGGCCTTGCGATAGACAGGAAGGGGACGCTGTACGTCAGCAACTACCCTCCAGCGATCGTCGAGTACGCGTACGGCACGACGACTCCTTCGCAGACGATCGCGGGGCAAGGACTTAAAGATCCTCTCGGTCTCGCCCTTGATAAGAGCGACAACCTGTACATCGCCGACTTTGGCGCTGATCAAGTCTTCGAAGTCAACTATGGATCGACCACGGTTACCGCACTCGATCTGAAAGATCTCACGGAGCCTCTTGGCGTCGCGATCGATCAGAAAACCGGCTATCTGTGGGTGACCGACGGAGAGGGCAACAAAATCAACGTTTACGAACTCGGCAATACCTCGCCGGTCGAAGAGATCCCCGGAAATGGGTTTCCGTACGCTGTCAGCATCCAGAGTAAAGGCAAGCCGCACGGAACGGTCGTGACCTCTGACGTTGATACGGATACGGTGTATGCGTTCGAATCTGGGCAGTATACGCCCTATGCGACGCTGACCGACGGCATCTCGAATCCAGTCAGTCTGCTGATTACCAAGCTATAGACCACAATCGGGCCTTTCTCCCGCGCCGCTGCCCCTCTCCACGGCTTCGCGAAAGCCAGACGACCTCCGGCATACGTTCGCCTCGATGGCGCTCGACGCGAGCTATACGTAAGTTGACAGATCGTCGATGCGGGAAGCTGCCGGCAAGGCGCGCCTCCCACGAAAGATCGCGAAATGACCGCGTGAGTACCTTATCGGGCGAGGTCGTCGCTCTTTAAGCCCCCACTATCATCAGCCACGTCTGCTAAGAACTTCCTGGCTTCTTCGTGCCAATCTGGCTCATATGGCTCGTACGGCGCGACTTCGGAATAGCCAACGGGCACCGGGTGGGCTTCGCCGTCATCTTGTACCGGGAAAACGGCCCATATGGGTCCATTCGCTGGAATGACGGATACGGCGGCCGATTCCCCAGGATTTTTGAATAGAGCGTAGCCTGTCGGCGTACAGATGGGCACCAGCTCCGCAATGGCCATGTCGGCATCATCTTCGTCTAACGACCGCTGCACGATCCAGGCGAGTACACGCTGTTTGCGGAAAATGTCTTTCACGGTTCCTCGTCCCTCCGGTTACCAATCCGTTACCAATCGCGTCGATTTTGCTCGTTTTCGTGCTCAAACCTCATGGGGAAAGTGGGAGTCGAACCCACATGAGTTGCCTCGGCCGCTTTTGAGGCGGCTGCGTCTGCCATTCCGCCACTTCCCCGGAAGCTACCGCTGTTTCGCGTCGAGTACCCGTTGAGCCTCGGCGGCACTTTGGACGGGGCGGACCCCAAGGCGCATCTCGACCGATCGGCGTGCGAAGATCAGCGTTACGAGTTCCGCACCGCGCGTCGTCCGCAGGTCCATCCGCGCCACGTCTCCGCGGCGCCAGCGCAGCGTCGTTAAGCGTCGGCCATGGAGTATCCCGAAAGCATCTTCCTCGGATCCCTTGAGAACCGCGTCGCCGGGGACAAAGGCGAAGCCGGAGATGCTCTCGAGGCGCGCGGTGGAGCGCGCAACGTGTGGCGCAAACTCCTCAGCAACGAGGACTTCGTCGTCGCCGCCTCCCAGCGTCAGCGTGCGCGTAAAGAGGGCACCGCCATCCGGTAGGTCGGGCGCGTCGTAGGAACACGTGATGCGTGCAGTCGTCAGCACGTCGTTTCTGCTACAGGCGTACGGACGGTTAAACGTGCCCGCCGCGATCGGATGCGTATATGCTGCAATGTAGTCGCGGGACGATGCCGGCGGCCCGGGATCGGTCGCATCTCTCAAGAGGCCGATACTCGTCGCTGAATTTGTCTTTCCGTCGCTGAGTTCGGCAACTCTGGCGCCGGCAAAGGGAGCAAAGACAACGCGCAGGCGTCCGTTCGCGAGCGTCGTGCCGTCGGGATCTTGAAACGGAGGTGGACTTCCCAACCGCGGTACGGGCGCCCCTGCCGGCGTCGCCGCGGAAATGCCGACCGGGATGACTCGCGCACTGCGGGGCCGTAGGTCGAAACCGGCTACCACAACCGTGCGATTCGCTAGATGAATGCGCATCGCGTTGATGCGGCGCAGCACGCCGTTCGGATTGATCGCGACGATAAAACCGTACGAGGAATCGTTGGCGAGCAAGAGCGTTACATCGGAGGCTTTCCTCGGGGGCGCGGAAACGGGTACTGCCGACGCGTCGAAGAGTAGCCGGCCAGATCGGCGTAATGCCGCTAGCTGCGCGATGGCCGCAGGTTGTATGCGATGCATGAGCGGGTCTGTCGGAAGCAGCGGAAGGAGAAGCGGCTGCGAGCGTAAGGCGCGATCGCCATCGGCGAGAAGGTCGACCAGCGTGCACGACAAGCCGCGAGCACTGCACGCGCGTTGCATGGCGATTGTGGCGCCCGCAAAGGCGCTAAAATCTGCGCCGCTCAGACTGCCCGGCGCGAAGAGGCTTGGCGGCCAGATAATCGACGCATCCGCCGCAATGTGAGTTCTCGCAAGCGCGGCTCCGTACCGCGCAATGAGATCGCCGAAGATGCGTGTGGGCGCGTAGCGGGGCGACGCGCGAAGGTCGACGGTGAGCGCCGCATCCCACGCGTAGGACCAGTTCGCCCACGGAGCCTCCCAGCCGTGCGGATAGATCGTATCCTGCGCCGGAAAGTTGACGAATCCGTGCGCGCCGTCGCGCAGGAGCTCGCCAAGCGCGAGCGCCGTGTTCGACGAATCGCTCGGTCGCGGAGCGGCCTCGTCGGCGGCCTGCAGCCAACCGGCTTGAAACTCGGACTGCATCACCGGAAATTCCGGCTGCGTCTGCAGCAAACCGGTCGCAAAATCGAGATCGGCGAGGTCGTGGCTGCCGATGCGATACGAATTGCTTTGATACCAGTTGCCCCAGGCCCATGCCGGCGACGCGCTCGGAACCTTCATCTCGTAGGTATTGATAAAGAGCGGTACGCGCGAACCAACGACCGACGCCACCGTCCGGCGTAGCCAGTCGACGTACGCATGCCAATGTGGCGCCGGCCACGTGTCGTTATCGAGATAGGCGCCCTGATCGTCGTCCAGCGCGATCGCAATGACATCGTGCGAGTAAGGCTCGACGCTCCGCAAGACATCGGTTAACCATTGGCCGGCGGAGGCCAAGTGCTGCGCGTTGGCGAGCCATTCCGCGGCGGCCGTGTCGGCGTGCGCATTTTGGAGCGTCGCCGTGGCTGGATACCGTCCTTCGAGGACGTCGTGCAGCGGCATGTTATATTGCGGACGCTGGAGCAGCCACCCAGGATATCCTCCGTTTCGCCATTCGTTGCGAATCACGGGTCCCGGCCGCAGAATAAGCTTGAAGCCGAGCTCGTGCGTCAGCTTCAACAAGCCCAAAAGATCCCGGCGCGGATCCGTGGCACCGTTGAAGTCGCGCTCGCCTTCCAACGGCTCGTGC
>PKWF01000168.1:0-243 GCA_003133185.1 Vulcanimicrobiota bacterium
TCGAGAGCTCGCGCTTGAGCTTGAGCCACCACTTTCCCCGCCGTCCGGGCAGATACGGTGCGCGGGCGCGCTTGAGCATGAGCCCCTCGTTGCGGCGCGCGCGCGCCGCTTCGAACCGCTCGTTCACTTGCGCCGGCGTCGACTCATCAAAGCGGTCGAATGGCGATAGCTTCAAGTGCGCGCCCGCGGCGAAGATATCCGCGAGCCGCTCGCGGCGACGGGAGAGCGGCTCGTCGATCAGCA
>PKWF01000168.1:257-21558 GCA_003133185.1 Vulcanimicrobiota bacterium
CGCGACAATCTCGCCGTCGAAGATCGCATCCCGTGCGAGCGTTGCGAGCGCCGCGGCCACTTCGGGATAGGCGACGGTCACGTCGTTGTGCCGGCGTGAAAACAGGGCAACGTGCCCGTCGCGCAAGTGCGCCTGTATGCGGACGCCGTCGAATTTGTCCTCGACGAGCCATGCATCGCCGGCAAGCTCCGAATACGTTTCGCCGTACGAAACGGGCGTGGCCAGCATGAAGCCGATCGGCGTGCCGTACTCCACGCGCAGCTCGTCCAGCGAGCCGTTCTTCGCCGCCAATGCCACGGCACCAACGTCGCCGCAGGCCATCAGCCCTCGGCGAACCCCACCGGCATCGGCGTCGAAGGCACTCGCAATTGCTTCGAGCACGAGGCCTTCGCGTAGTCCGACGCGCAAATCGCCGGTGATAATCTTGACGACGTAGGTCGCGACCAACGAATCGTCGCAGGCGCGCAGGATGCGCTCGAGAACTACCTCGCGCTGCCGGTTGGCACGTTTTCCGGACGCCTGTGCGACTTCGCCAAACAAGACGTCGAGCGTTGCGGGCGTGAGGCGATCGAAGAAGAGCATCGCATCGACTGGCGGGCGCACCAAGGGACCGAGCGCGGCCCCAAGATCGCCCGTCGCGCGATAGCTCGAGCCCAGCGCGGCGTCGTCGAAGCCCCAGACCCGTCGAGCGACCTTGACGATCGTCCCTCCGCCAACCGACAGCGTTCGGCGATCGCGAGCCGCGAACGGGTTTCCGGTAAAGAAGCGCGCCGCTGCGATTAAATCTGCATCGTCGAGCGTCCGTAAATACGATGCAAGCACCGCTACCTTCTCGAGTTTTCCGGGACTCGACGCAATTCGCTGCGCCGTCCGAGCAAACCGCTCCATCGTGGCGCCTGAAAGTTACACGCCGCGCCCGCTCAGACGCTCGAAATACTCGTACGTTGCACGGATCCCATCGGGCAGATCCGTCGAGGGTGTCCACCCGAGCTCCAAACGAGCCCGCGTCGCGTCGAACTGTGCGTCGCGCGCATCGCCGGGACGCTGCGGGGCGTGTATCACCGGCGCTTCAAAACCGGTTATTTCTACTAAGCGGCGATAGATTTGATTGACGCTCGTACGAACTCCCGTGCCGATCACGTAACAGCCGCCGGAACCGCGTTCGAGCGCGGCCAGGTTCACGCGCGCGATATCCTCCACGAAGACGTAATCGCGCGTCTGGTCGCCATCCCAATCGATGCGGACGGGTTCGTGCGCGAGAAACTTTCCGATGAAAACGGAAATTACGCCGGCCTCTCCGTTGGGATCCTGCCGGGGACCGTAGACGTTCCCGTAACGTAACGCCGTGAAGTCGAGGCCTCGAGAGGCCTTGTAAAAACGCAGATAGTGTTCGCCAACCATCTTCGTGATTCCGTACGGCGAGCTCGGATGCTGCGGCGTGTCGTCCGTGATAGGTAGCCGTTCGGGCGTGCCGAAGGTCGCACCGCTCGAGGCGAAGATGACCTTTCTTACGCCGGATTTTTGCGCGCACTCGAGCACGTTGAGCAGCCCGATCACGTTGATTTGAGCGTCGTAGAGCGGATCCCGCGCCGAGATCGCGACGGAGTGCTGTGCGGCATGATGGCTGACGATCTCCGGCGCGAAATCGGCGAAGACGCGGCCGATCGCCTCATCTCGAACATCCATGTGGACCAGCGAGACGTTCTCCGGAACGTTCGCGCGCCGGCCGCCACCGTGCTCCCAAAGCGAATCGATCACCAACACGTCGTGACCGGCCGCGCGATAGGCGTCGATGACGTGCGATCCAATGAAGCCGGCCCCTCCGGTTACGACGATACGCATTTGGCGTTCTCTAAATTACGCGAGCTAGCCACAGCGGCGAGTCGTCGCAGGGGAACGCTTGTGACGAGCGGAGTCGAAGCGCCGATGCCATCGTGGGGGCTCCTTTGCTTTGCGAGCGTTAGCGTGCTGGGAACGTTGGCCGTTATGCCGTTGGGTCCCGAGGTTCGTCCCTTAGAAAGCCTTGCTTTCGTCGCGGTTGCGGTTTACGTTTCTTTCGGCCGCGAAGCGCCGCGATTTCGCGCCGCGTTGTTCCTTGCCCTGGTCGCTGCGGCAGGTAACGCCTCATTCCATCGGCACAGTCAACGGGATCTCAGCGAGCGTCGCACGGCGCGCTATGCTGCGACGCTCTTGGAACGCGAGAATGAAGGCGATGGTTCGTCATCGCTTACGCTTGCGCTCGACAACGGCGCGGTGGTACAGGCGCGCGTACGCGACGAGGTTCCTCCGGCGGGCGCGCGGCTGATCGTGCGCGGACGGCTGGGGCCGTTCGACGAAGCGCGAAATCCCGGCGAGCTAAGCGAACGCGAAATGGAGCGCGAGCGCGGGCTGGACGGCCGGCTCGATTCGGCCGCCATCGTTTCGGTTCGTGGAGCGAGTTGGAACGCTCGCATTGCGCTCTCGCGCGCGCACGAATGGGCTCACGTTGCGCTGCGCGAGCGTCTCGGCGAACCTGCCGCCTCCGTCCTGGCAGGCGAACTTTGGGGAGAACGGTCGTCGTTGCCGCCGGCGTTGCGCACGGAGTTCCAGGAAACCGGCACCGTGCACATCTTAGTCACCGCCGGTTTGCACATGGGCGCGGTGACTGGCCTCTGCTTACTCGTGCTGCTCTTTTTCGGTTTGCCGCGTTGGTCGACGTGCCTGATCGCCATCGCGCTTGTCTGGGCCTTCGTTTGGTGGAGCGGTTCACAGCTGCCCGCCGAACGCGCGGCGACAATGGCAACTGCGGTGCTTGCCGCGCGAGCCTTCGGGCGCGCGACCTTTTCGTGGAACGCGTTGGGAATCGCCGCGGGCGTCATCGCATTCCTACGCCCGCAGAGCGTCGCCACAGCGTCGTTTGCCCTTTCGTTTTCGTGCGTGGGCGCGATCTTTGCCTGCGCCGGGCCCTTGGAACGCTGGATCGAAGCACGAGTCGCCCTGCCGCAACGCGTGCGCGAAGCGCTTACCCTAACGCTCGCTACGCAGCTTGGGACGTGGCCGCTTGGCGCAGCCGTTTTCTTACAGTTTGCGCCGTACGCGGTCGCGGCGAACTTCGCGATCGTCCCGTGCGTGGCGCTGACGATGGCGTTAGGCGCGGCGACTCTCGCACTGTGGTGGTGCGCCCCTTTGGCTCAAGCCTGCGCGAATCTCAACTCGTGGCTGCTCGCGTGGATGCTGAGCGTCGTGCAAACGGTGAGCCAACTTCCCTACGCGGTGCTGCCGATGACGCCGGCTCCGGGCTGGTGCATCGCCGCCTACGACGCCGCGCTTCTCGCAGCGCCGGCGTTATGGCGAAGGAACGCGCACACCATCGCGATTGCTGCTTTGCTTCTGGCGACCTCGTACGTGCTGTGGCCGCCGCGCGCACTCGACGGACGATTGCGGGTGACCGTGCTCGACGTCGGGCAGGCCGATGCGATCGTCATTCAAACGCCGCGCGGCCACGCGTTGATCGTGGATGCCGGCGGACGGCTCGAGCGCGGCTCGCAGGGCGACGACTCCGTCGCCGAGCGGGTGGGCGAGCGAACCGTCGTGCCCTTTCTACTGCGGCACGGTATCCACGCAGTCGACGCGCTGATCCTCTCGCATCCTCATGGCGATCACGCCGGCGGCGTGGCGCCGGTGCTTCGGCATCTGCGCGTCGGGCAGTTCGACGACGGCGGTCAGCGCTATGCCGGCCACGCCTATCGCGACGCGGTCGCAACGGCTCAACGTGAAGGCGTGCCGATCCTCTATCCTCGCGCCGGAATGCAATGGCGTACCGACGATGGCGTGACCCTGCGATTTATCGGGCCTTCACTCCCCTTCATCGAAGGCGGCAACGCGATCAACAGCAACTCGGTCGCGTTCGTCCTTGCGTACGGGCGATTTCGCATGCTCTTCACCGGCGACGCCGGCAGCGACTCCGAGGAGCGGTTTCTGCGAGAGGGCGTCGATCTTCACGCCGACGTTCTCAAAGTCGGACATCACGGTTCAGCCTACGGCTCCTCGCCGCGGTTCATCGCCGCCGTCGCCCCGCGCTATGCGATCATTTCGGTGGGGCGGCACAACCTCTTCGGGCATCCCGCGCCGTCGACCCTAGCAACGCTGCAACGCTTCGGCGCACGCGTTTATCGCACCGACGAAGACGGCGCGGTTACGGTTATCACCGACGGAGCGAACATTGCGGTTTCTACAATGTTACCAGAGAAAAGTTAATCAGGCCGTTCCAACGACGCGCGATCCCATTTCGCGAGATTCGCCGCCGCCTCGTACATCGAGTTGAAGAAATCGAGCACCGTCCGGTCGGGATCTGACGACGTGCGCACGCTCTCGTATGGAAGCAGAAACTCTCGCAGCCGATCCGTCCAGTATCCCGGCGGCGCAACCTTCGCTTGCGCAAAGCCCGGCGGTTCGGGATAGGCGTACGCGTAGAACGACGCCTCGATTCCCGGACCACCCGGCCAAAAGCCGACGCTCTGCTCTTCGCGGGAGTAGGCTTCGCGCGTGACCCAGTCCGGCAAATTCGCAATGCCGCCGGGATGCGGCGGCGCGTAGCGTCCCGAGAAACGCGTGACGGCCAGGTCGAAGCTGCCCCAAAAGAAATGCACCGGACTCGCTTTACCGAGAAACGGCGCGCGAAACTCCTTGCAGAGCCGGTCGGCTTGGAGCAGCGCGCGGAAGAAACGCGCGACGTAAGCCTCATCGTACGACGCGTGGACCGTATCTTCGTCGAAGCGCACCGCATCGGCGATTTCGTTGGGCATCGTGTTGATTCGGATGTCGAAGTCGAGCGCTCGCAGCCCATCCATGATGCGGCGATAGAACTCCGCGACGGACATCGGCTCGAGGGTAAAGCCGCCCCGTTCGCCATCACAACCGCGGAGCTGCAAGCTCGACCCAAGAAAATCGAAGTCGATCGACAGCCACCGGCCGCCGGAATACGGCATCGCCGACGTCGTCAGACCGCGCGGCGTAACGTAGAGCGCGACGTTCCACCAATGGTTGACCAACGGCTCCAGCTTGAGACGGATTTTCCCAACGATCTGCGTCCAGAGATGCAGGGTCGCGAGCGTGTCCTTCCACTCGTCGTACTGGAGCGCGGGCCAACGATCCATAGAAACTAGCGGCCTAGCTTTGCGCGGGCACGATCGGCAGCTCGATCTGGTTAGGATCCGCCTCGCCGTCGAGCGACGGCGGCCGGAAGTGCTGCGGAGCGAAGCGCAGATACATAATCGGGATCAAGATCAACGTAAGGATCAACGAGCTCGACAAACCGCCGATCACGACGATCCCCAGCGGTCGCTCGGCCTGCGAGCCGGGATCGAGCGCCAGCGCGAGCGGCAGCATGCCTGCGATCATCGCGACGGTCGTCATCACGATCGGACGGAATCTTGCGTGCGCGCTCTCTTCGATCGCTTCCAACTTGCTCATTCCTCGTTCTCGCAGCTGATTTGCGAAATCCACGAGCAGGATTCCGTTTTTCGCCACCAGTCCGACGAGTAAGATCGCTCCGATCATCGAGAAGAGGTTCAGCGTCTGGTGCGTCAGCGCCAGGGCGCCCAGGGCGCCTACGACCGCGACGGGCACGGTGAACATGATGATGAACGGCGTCACGTAGCCGTTGTAGAGCGCCACCATCAACAGGTAGACGAGCAGGATCGAGAGCGCCAGTGAGATCCCCATCTCGGTGACGGTATCCGTAACGTTCTCCTGATTGCCGCCGGCGACCGGCGCGACGGTGATGTTCTTGGGAATATTGAGCGCGCGCAGACGCCGCTCGAAACTTCGCTGCACGTTCGACAGAATCGCCCCGGGTGCGACGTTGGCTCCGATCAACACCACGTTGCGCCGGTTGATGCGAATAATCATCGGCGGCGCCGGCGACTGGACGAGCTTCGTAATGTCGCCGACGCGGACGATCGACCCGTTGTTCGCGCGAATCGGAATCGCGGCAATCGAACCCAGCGAGACCAGATCGCCCTCCGGATAGATCACCTGCACGTCTTTGAGGCCTTCCGGGCCGGTGAACTGCGTGGCCGTATCTCCGCCGAAGGCGGCGCGCACGGCCGTCGACGCCGTACCGATGCTTGCATCGAGTGCGCGCGCGTTCCCGCGTTCGAACTCCACCTCGACCTGGGGCGCGTTGTCGGTCAGCGACGTCGTTGCATCGATTGCGCCGGGCGTACCGGCGAGCGCGGCGAACGCGCGAGCGGCCGCGGGTCCCGGATCGGCCGTCAGGCTGGAGACGACGTACGAAATCGGCTGCGCGATGCCGCCCGACGGATCGGTTGCCGGCACCGCGACGACGTTTGCGCCGGGCAAGAGCCGGGCGATCCTCGATCGCAAGTTCGTAACCCAATAGGAGGTCGAGTGCGACCGGCCATCCTTGAGAAAGAGATGGATCTGCCCGATGGCGCCGTTGTTGATATAGCCGCTCACCTCGCCTTGATAGGCGCCGGCAATCGAGGTCTCCGATTGCATGTCGGCCACCTTGTCGACGAGCCCCTCCGCGCGCAGGACGGCCTGCTGCGTCGCCGTCAGCGGCGTTCCGGTCGGGAAGCCGATGTTTACGAAGATCTCGCCGCGGTCGACCGGCGGCATGTACTCGAAGCCGACAATTCCCAGCGGAATGAGCAGTAACGCGAGGACGAGGCTGCCGAACGCGATCCAGACAACCAACGCGCGATGTTCGAGACCCCACGGGAGCGCGCGCTGCGTGTACCAGCCGCGCACTCGATCGAATCCATGGCCGAACCGGTCGACGATCCGCCACGGCTTCCACTTTGAGTAAAGCGCCCAGCGTCCGGCCAGCGCCGGCGTGACGGCAAACGAAACGAAGAGTGAGGTTAGCGTCGCGACCGTGACGACCAGGCCGAACTCGCGCAAGAAAAGACCGACGGAACCCGGCAAGAACGAGATCGGCGCAAAGACGACGACGATGACCAGCGTGATTACGATCGTCGCGACCCCGATTTGGGTCAGACCATTGATCGCGGCGGTGCGAGCGTCTTCACCTTCGGCATGGTGGCGTTCGATATTTTCGAGCACGACGATTGAGTCGTCGACGAGGATGCCGATCATCAGCGTCATCGCCAGCAGCGAAACGGTGTCGAGGGTAAATCCGGCCACGCGCATCGCGGCCAGCGTCACCAGGAACGAGGCCGGCACCGAGATCATGACGACGACGGCATTGCGCCACGAGCGCAGGAAGAAGAGCATCACGATCGCCGTGAAGATGATGCCTTCGATCAGCGTGCGCGTCACGCCGGAGAGCAGCTCTTTGGTATAGGTCGACTGCACGCTGAGCACCGAGAAGTTGATATCCGGATACTGCGCGCGCAGCGCCGGGAGCGCCGCGAGCACGGCATTCGAGGCGGTAACCTCGCTCGCGCCGGCGGCTTTCTGCACGTCCAGCTCTACGGTCGGCTTTCCACCGGTGTACGCATAGACGCGCTGCGTCTCGTACGCATCCTGCACGTTGGCCACGTCGCCGACGCGGTACAGCCGCGGCGAGGCACTCCACGGGTAGACCGAGCCGGTCGAGGACGAACTCGAAGCGGTCGTCGAGTTGCCGAGCAGGAGATTTGCGACGGAGGGCACGTCGGTGATGTCGCCGCGAATGTCGAGGTTCGTTTCGCGATTGCGCTGATAGACGATGCCGCCGGGAGCGCGAACGTTATTATTCGCGACTGCGTTGATCACGTCGGTCAGCGTAAAGCTGGAGGACTGCAGCGCCTGCGGATTGACGTTGACTTGAATCGACGCGGTGACGTCGCCGTTCTCCTGAACGTACGAGACCCCGGGGACTTGTTCGATGGCCGGAACGACCGTATTGGTAACGATCGCCGAGAGGTCGCCGAGCGAGAGCGTTGCCGACGAAGCGGCCAGCGAGACGACGACGGCTTCGCTCGGGTTGTAAATCGAGATCTGCGGCGTCGGCAGATCGCTCGGGAGCTGATGGAGCGAGTTCTGAACGCGCCCCTGAACCTGCACCAGATCGGTGTTCTGATCGGAGGTCAGCGAAAAGACCGCAACGATCGAGGCTTGGCCCGGCTCGATCGAGGTTTCGATGTAGCTCAAGTCCGGAGCGCCCGCGATCTGATCCTCGAGCGGACGCACGATCGCGTCGCGCATCTCCGTCGTGGAGGCGCCCGAATAGGTGAGCAGCACTTGAATCGAAGGAACGTCGTAGTTGGGCAGCTGCTGCTTGACGAGGTTGACGCCCGCAATCGAGCCGGCGAGCAGGACGAGCGAAAGAAAGACCGTGACCAGCGTCGGCCTTTGAACGAAGAGCCGCGTCAACCACATGGCTAAGCGCCTGCCGCCGCAGGATGCGGCATCGCCGCCGAGGCCGGCTCGGTACTTCCGCGCGGCTTAGGCCCCAGCCACATGAACATCACCGGCACGAGCAGCAGCGTCAGCAAGAGCGAACTGATCAAACCGCCGATCACGACGATGCCCAAGGCTTGTCGCTGGGCGGCGCCGGGATCGAGTGCCAGCGCGATCGGCGTCATGCCGGCGATCATCGCGCACGTCGTCATGACGATCGGGCGGAATCGTTCTCGCGCCGCTTCCACCATCGCGTCGGCGCGGCTCATTCCGCGCTCGACCATGTGATTGGCAAAATCCACCAGCAGGATGCCGTTCTTCGACGCCAGCCCAACGAGCAGCACGGTGCCGATCAGCGAGTAAAGGTTGAGCGCCTGATGCGTGATCGCCAGCGACGTCAAGGCGCCGACGGCAGCAACCGGCACCGCGAACATGATGATGAAGGGCAGGCGATAGCTATCGTACAGCGCAACCATCAGCAAGTAGACGAGCAGAAAGGAGAGCAGCAACGCGGTGCCCATGCCGCGCACCGTATCCGATAGATTCTGCTGCTGCCCGCCGACATTAGCCTTCACCTCAACGGTCGACGGCAAATCGAGTGCCGCTAATCGCCGCAAAAAGTTTCGTTGAACGATCGACTGCGCTGCTCCCGGCACGAGATTGGCCTGCACGTGAATCACGGTCTCGCGGTTGGTGCGCGTCATCAGCGGTTCGGATGGATCCTCGACGTAGCTGGCGACGTCGCCGATGTGTGCCAGCGTGCCGCCAAGCGTGCGGATGGGTATGCTGCTCACGGTCCCGATGCTGGTCTGGAAGTCGCGCGGATACAGCACCTGCACGTACTTCGTACCGCGCGAGGTGTTGAACTGCGTCGCGAGCGTCCCGCCGAATGCGGCGCGAATCGCGCTGGCCGCCTGTCCGATATTGATTCCCAGCACGCGCGCGCGCTCGCGATCGAACTCGATGTCGATCTGCGGCGCCAACTGCTCGGCGGAGCTGTTGACGTTGAGCGTTCCCGGAGTCTCTCGCAACGCTTGCGCGACCTGGGGCTCATAGGCTTCGGGGTGATCGTCGGTGGACGTAATCAGATAATCGATCGGCTGTGCGTTACCGCCGCCGGTGCCCGTCGCTGGAATGGAGACGACTTTCGCGGTCGGTGCAACCTGCTGCGCGATGCGTCCCAGTGCCGGCGCCCAAAAATCCGTCGAACGGCGCCGATTGGCCTTCAAGAAAACGTGAACCTGCCCGACCGATCCCTGCGCGAGCAGTCCGCCGAAGTTCGACTGCGTCCCGCCCGCGAGCGCCGTTTGCGAATCAACGTCGGGGAGTTTTGCGAAGCGCGCGGCCATCGCCGCAATCGCCGTATTGACCGTCGTCAGCGGCGTACCCGTCGGATAGGTCGCTTGCACGAAGACTTCGCCGCGATCGACCGGCGGCATGAACTCAAAGCCGACCGCGCCCAGCGGGACGAGGAGCAGCGCGAAAACCACCGCAGCGCCGGAGACCGCGGCGACCGTCACCGGGCGGCGCAGCGCCCACGGAAGCGCGCGCCGCGCATACCATTGGCGTAAGTTCTCGAAGCCCTCGGCGAAACGTTCGATCGGCTTTGGCGCCTTCCAGCGCGAAAGCAGCGACCAGTTTCCCGCCAGCGCCGGCGTGATGGTGAACGAAATGCAGAGCGACGTCAAGGTCGCGACCACTACGACGAGCGCGAACTCCGACAGAAACTTTCCGACGGTTCCGGGAAGGAACGCGATCGGGAGAAAGACCACGACGTCGACCAGCGTGATGACGACGGCCGCCGGACCGATCTGCGTGCGGCCTTTAATGGCGGCCTCTTTCGGCGCCTCGCCGTTTTCGTAGTGCCGTTCTACGTTTTCGAGCACGACGATCGAATCGTCGACGAGTATTCCGATAATCAACGTCATCGCCAGCAGCGAGACGGTATCGATCGTGAAGTTGACGAGCTTCATCGCGGCCAGCGTCACGCACAACGAGGCCGGAATCGCTATCAGTACGACGATTGCGTTCCGCCACGACCGCAGGAAGAAGAGCATCACGATGGCCGTGATCAGGATCGCTTGGATCAGCGTGCGGAAGACCCCCCAGATCTGCTGTTTCGTATAGGCAGCTTGATTGTTGAGGATTTTAAAGTCGATCGCGGGATAGGTCCGCTCGATGGCCGGAAGCGCGCGCAGCACGTTCTGCGCCGCGGTAACTTCGCTCGCGCCGGTCGCCTTCTGGATGCTCAGCGAAATCGTCGGCACCGTCCCGACGTAGCTGTATTGTCGCTGCGGCTCGAAGGAGTCGCTGACGGCGGCGACGTCGGCGATACGAATGATCCGAGCCGAGGCGCTCCATGGATTCAGACTCGAGAGCGCCGGCCCCGCATAGCCGCCCGAGCCGGTTGAGGAGCCGCTCGTCGTACTCTGCGTTTGCGCCGGCGCGGCGCTCGGTGCCGCCGTTGCGGTAGTGGCGGCGATGACGCTGGCGGCGAGATTCGGCGGCGTCGCTGCCGGCAGCGGCGATGGTGAAGTCGAGGCCGACGCCGACGGCATCGGCGAGATCGAAGCGTTCGGCGCCGGCGTTACAACGGTCGCGGGCGCGGCTGCGGCCGATGCGGCCGGCGCGGCGGCGGATTGCGGCGACGGCAACGCGAGGGTGCCCCCAGCGGCCGATGAGGCGCTGCTCGCCGCGCTAACGGGCGCCCCGGGAGAGCCCGGCAGCGCCGGCTCGTTATACGACGCGTTGCCGAAGGTCGAGGTAAACGGCGAAGAGGCAAAGACCGGCAGATCCGCAACGGTCGCGGTATTGCTCACGTCGCCGCGCACGTCGATGGTCGTTTCGTGATTCGGGAGATAGGCGATGCCGCCCGGCTCTCGCAGATTGTTCTCCGAGATCGTGCTGACGATGTCGTTGAGCGTCAATCCCGAGGAGGCGAGCAGGTTGGGATTGACCGCGACCTCGATCGCCGGCGTCACGGATCCGCCCACGTTGACGTTCGAGACGCCGTCGACTTGTTCGAGATCGGGAACGATGTTGTTCGTCACGATTGCCGAAAGGTTGCCCGGCGCCAACGACCCGGAGCTTACACCGATCGTCAAGATCGTCGCTTCTGCGGGATCGAACGTGCCGACGGTAGGCGCGGGCATGTCGCTGGGAAGCTGCGATTGCGCCACGAGAAGCCGGCGTTGCACTTGTACTAGATCGGTCGTCTTGTTCGAGCTGAGCGAGAAGACGGCGGAGATCGTCGCTTGCCCTTGTTGAACCGTCGTATTGATGTGATCGAGGTCCGGAGCGCCGGCGATTGCATCTTCGATCGGCCGCACTACCGCGTCGCGAATTTCCGTCGTCGAGCCACCCGGATAACTCGCGCGCACGGTAATGGTCGGAAAGTCGATGTTGGGAAACTGTTGCTGCACGATGGTCATCAGCGCGACGGCGCCGGCGACGCCGATCAACGCCAGGCTTACGAAGACCAGCGCCGGCCGCAAAACGAAGAGACGGGTCGGCCACATAGGATCGTTACACTTTAAGGCGCGGGACTTTGCGGCCCGGGGCTCTGCGGCGCGGGGCTTTGCCCCCCGATCTGTTGGCCCGCCGTAATCCCGAGCTGTCCGTTGGAGATCACCCTGGTTCCCCGCGCGATACCGGTGACGACCGAGGTCTTTCCGTCGCTCCCGCGCTCTTCGACCTTCGCGACCTTCGCAGTCCCATCGGCGTTGACGACCATGACGCTCTCGTGCGAATCGTCCAAGAAGGCCGTCGTGGGAACTCCGATGCCGGTGACGACGGGAAGGTCGATCGTTCCGGTCACCGCCATTCCCGACTTCAACCGATATCCGGGATTCGCCAGGATCGCTTCAACGGTGAAGTTCGTCGAGCCGGGTGAAACTTGGCCCAGGACGGCATTGATTCGTCCGTGGTAGCTGCTCGTGTTGACGCCGGCCACGGCGACCGAGACGGCGGCGCCGCGCCGGATTCGAAAAACGTCTTCGGACGAAGCGTTGAGCTCGGCATAGACCGGGTCGAGTTGTTGCACGGTGAAGATCGTTCGCGAGCCCGGATACTCACCGGGATTGAGATTGCGATTGACCACGACGCCGTCGACCGGCGAGGTAACGAGTGCCTTGTCGATCGACGCTTGGATTTGGTCGGCCTGCGCGTGCGCCGAGGCCGCATCAGCCTGCGCCGACGCGACGTTGGCGGCTTGGAGCCCTTGCTGGTAGTTTCCGTTGACGTTCGAGTTGAGGACCGCCGACTGGAGGCTGGCTTGCGCCGAGAGCACCTGCTGTTGATCGTTGTGCACGGTCGTGCGCTGCTGGTCGACTTGCTGCTGCGAGACGTAACCGCTGTCCAAGAGCGTTTGATATCGTTGGAGGTTCACCTGATCGAGTTTGAGCGTCTGCTGCGCCTGAAGCAGCGTCGCCCGCGCATTACGAACTTGATCGCTCCCCTGCCCGATATTGAGCTGCGCTTGATATTGGGTCTGCGAAACGCGAGCGTCGTCGGAGGCGGCGCTGCGTTGCGCCGCCTCGAGACTCGCCCGCAAGTCGGTCGTATCGAGAACCGCCAGCACCTGGCCGTCCCGAACGATGTCCCCTTCGATGACCGACACCGAATCGGTGGGCTCCGAGAGCGCGCTCGATATCGAAACGTTCTGATACGGCGCGACGATACCCGCGATCTGCACGGTCGGGCGGACGGTCACCGGCGCCGCCGCCGAAGTCGGAACCGCGGCCGGACCCGGCGATGCCAAACGGTGGCGGTGCTGGCGACCGCCAGCGCAGCCCGAGGAGAGAAGCGCGATCAACGCGAGCGATGCGGCCAGCCTCATTTTAAACAAATATCCTACTTCGACGATGCACAAGTTCGGCTGAGAGTTCCCGCCCAGCGGAACAGGGCGCCAACCACCAAGACAAATGCGCCGGCGCCCAGCGCCGTCGAGGCCTTCGCGAAAGCGTCCCCTACGAGCCCAAGAGGTTCGGGGCGGCCGGTCGAGACGATGAGGCCGGCGAGCAGCACACCGAAAAGACTTTCCCCTACGATCAGACCCGACGCGATCAGCACACCGGTTTGCTTGGCGCGAACGTCGCCGGCGCGCGCGGCCCAGCGGTTGTATAGCCACCCAATTACGGCGCCGGCGACCACCGGCGCCGTGGTCGATGCCGGCAAATAAATACCCAACCCGACGGCCAGCGGCGGCAGCGCCGCGCGTTTGGTCGTGCGTAAGAGCTCGTCGGCCGCAACGACGATCGCACCCACGAGAGCGCCCGTTGCAATCAGGGCCCAATCGATTTGACCGCCGATCACGCCTTTGGCAAGCGCCGAAATCAGCGTCGCTTGCGGCGCGGGCAGCGGCTGCGCGATCGCATTGTGCAGGTTCGGCGCACCTGCAAACCCGTAGCCTCGATTGAGCAAATTGAGGATCGGCGGAATCACCAAAGCGCCGACGCACACGCCGAAGACGAGCGCGACCTGCTGTCGCCAGGGCGTCGCGTCGACGAGCTGTCCGGTTTTTAAATCCTGCAAGTTGTCGTTTGAGATCGTTGCGACGCAAAGGAGCACCGCGGTGACGAAGAGTGCGTACGCGATCAGTTCCGACGGCGCGGTAACGCCCGCGAACCTAGCGATAACGAGCAGCATCAGCGACGCGCCGATCACGACCAGAATCGCCAAGCCCGAGACGGGACTGTTCGAAGAGCCGATCAGGCCCGCCATGTAGCCGCAGGCCGCCGCAACGAAGAACCCCGCGATGACGACGTAAATCACGGCAGCCAGCGTGAGCCAGCCGGCAATCGGCATCAGCCGGCCGCCGGCGAGAAAGTTCGCGAGCAGGATTGCCAGTGGGATCAAGCAACCAAGACTGATGAGCGCGACTATTCCGATCGGCAAGTCTCGCTCGGTTCTCGGTTCGTCTTGAATCTCTCCGAGCCGTCGACGCCGAGAGGCCGCCAGGGCCGACGCAACCCCCGCGGCTACGGGGCGCGCGAGGCGCCCGAGAGACCAGAGGGCCGCGACGCCGATCGCACCGGCGCCGATGAAGCGCACTTGATGCGACCAGACCGTCGTCGCCACGTCGGCTGCGGGACCTGCTGCCGGATGCAGCGCGGTTAAAACGGGCGTCGCTATGCCCCACGCGATGAAGAGTCCGGTTAGCATTGCGAGCCCGACGGAGAGACCGATCAGTTGCCCCGCGCCGACGAGCGCGAGCGAGAGCGAGAATCCCAGACCGGTAGTTGCGCTGCCGATGCGAAAGTAGCCGGCGATTTGGCCGGCAAAAATTCGCGTGGCGACGATTACGGCAAAGCCGGCCGAGGCCAGCGTTCCGCCAACGAGGGCCAGCAACCCGGCTCGATTGCGCTCGTCGGCCGCGCCAGCCGCGGTGCCGACCTTCAACACCTCGGCCGCGGCGACGCCTTCCGGATAGGGCAGATTTGATTGAGCCACCAACGCGCGCCGCAGCGGCACGCTGTACATCACGCCCAGGATGCCGCCGATCGCGCAAACTCCGAAGCACTGTGCAAAGGGAAAACCGCTCCACCACCCGATCATGATCAGTCCGGGCAGCACGAAGATCACGGCCGAGAGCGTCCCCGCAGCGGACGCCACGGTCTGCACGATGTTGTTTTCATAGATGGACGAGTTCTTGAAGGCGCGCAAGACGGCCATCGAAATGACGGCGGCTGGAATAGTGGATGCAAACGTGAGCCCCACTTTCAAGCCGAGGTACACGTTTGCAGCCGTGAACACGAGCGTCACGGCGGCGCCCAGGAGCAGGCTGCGCGCCGTGAGCTCCACTCGATCTTTCACGACGCTTACTCTTGCGCGGCCGCGTGCGTACGGCCTTTTCGAAGCAATGAGCAAAGCCCGTAACTTACGCTACGGGCTCTGCGTATCTCCGGTCATTCTCGCCTGTTTGAAGCGGTTTCCCGCTTCTCACCGACGTTTCGATCCGGTTTTCGATCGGCCTCACTCGGATTTGTCGCGTATACGCGACGCTTCGTCTACGTGCTTCCAAATCGCGGCTCGATACGGTCCGCACTTCGTCATTTGCCGAAGTCTTTGCATGCTAGCAAAAACGCGAAGATGATTGCAATGCGTTCGAGGCGTCGTCCACAAGAGTTCCACAACAAATTGCGGTTACCCACAGTTTATCGACATGCGCGGGACGTTTAGGGCCGCATTGTCGACATCGGCGTCGACGATGCCATCGGCGACGGCGACGTACTTGGCACCGGTTGGGCAGTCGCGGCGAGCGTCGTGGCGCTTGCTACAAACGTTCCGACGAACGCAAGGCCGACAAACCAACGTTTCATGAGCGGATTCCCTCCTTAGTGACTGCTGAAGTGACTGCTGAAATTCTGGGCTCTCGTCGCGTACTACCCAGGGACTGACCGCCTCTAACGCCAGGCCCGGCTCGGGAGAGCGTGCAAACCAGCTTCGGGCCGATGGGTATTAGGAAAGGATGGGCGTCATCGATTTAGCCCTGCCAGGCAGCGTCGCGGCCGAAACGGATCCGATTTTCGAACGCGTGGAACGCATAATTCCACGTGTCGAATGGCCGTTGCACGCTCCCTACGTGGCGGCAATCAATCGCCTTAAGCGCGAACGCAACGCGGTGATCCTCGCCCACAACTACCAGGTCCCGGAAATCTTCTACACGGTCGCGGATATTGTCGGCGACTCGCTCGCTCTGGCAATGAAGGCCTCGGAGACCGACGCCGACGTCATCCTCCTCTGCGGGGTCCATTTCATGGCCGAGACGGCGAAGTTGGTCAATCCGGGCAAGACCGTTCTGGTCCCCGATCTGCGAGCCGGGTGCTCCCTGGCGGAGTCAATCACGGCTGCCGACGTGCGCTTGCTTCGTTCGGCCTACCCCGATACGCCGATCGTTACGTACGTCAATACCTCGGCGGAGGTCAAAGCCGAATCGGACGTTTGCGTCACGAGCGGCAACGCAGTGCAAATCGTTGAAGCTCTGCAAGCGCCGCGGGTCATCTTTCTTCCCGACGAGTACCTTGCCAAATACGTCGCCTCGCAGACCAACGTCGAGATCATCGCTTGGAAGGGCCACTGCGAAGTGCACGAACGCTTTAGCGGGGCCGACGTTCGGCGGTTTCGCGAAGGCGATCCGACGCTGACGGTGCTGGCCCACCCGGAATGCCCTCCCGACGTGCTCGCGGAGGCCGATTACGTCGGCTCGACGCAGGGCATGACCGAGTATGTCGGCCGCCTCAGCGAGACGGGCGGCGCCCGCGTACTCCTCATGACCGAGTGCTCGATGGCTGACAACGTTGCGGCGCGCTATTCAAACGTAGAGTTCGTGCGGCCCTGTAATCTCTGTCCGCATATGAAACGCAATACGCTGCCCAAGGTGCTCCACTCCCTCGAGGCGATGGAATACGAGGTGACCGTGGCTCCCGAGGTGGCGCAGCGTGCCCGTCGCTCTGTCGAACGAATGCTCGAGTTCAGCCGCCAGCCGCGAGACTAGGCACTTTTAAGTGGAAGGTTCGCGCAGCGATGCGCTCGTCGTCGGCGCCGGCATCGCCGGATTGGTTGCGGCGCTCAAGCTTCAACCCGCCAACGTGACGGTCTTGTGCAAGACTCGGTTGGGCAAGGGCTCGGCNNATCGTCGAGATCCTCACGCAAGATGCGCCCGCGCGGGTCGAAGAACTCCTCGAGCTTGGAGCGGCGTTCGATCGCACCGACGCCGGAGAGCTCGCTCTGGGACGCGAGGCCGCGCATCAACGCCGCCGCATCGTCAAAGCCGGCGGAGACGCGACCGGCCACGAGATTCTCAAAACGCTCATCGAAGCGGTTTGCGCTCGCTCCTCGATCGAGATCGTCGAGAACGTCGCGGCGGAGGATCTGATCGTCGACGGAAACCGCGTAGGCGGGGTCGTGGCGCGCGACAACGCAACCGGCGAGCGGCTGGAACTCCGCGCTCGCGCCACCGTCTTGGCCACGGGAGGAGTGGGACGCCTCTACCGATTCACCACCAATCCGGTAGAGGCAACCGCCGACGGCATCGCAATGGCGGCCCGCGCGGGAGCGCTGCTCGCCGATATGGAGTTCGTTCAGTTCCATCCAACGGCGCTCGCGATCGGGCGCGATCCAATGCCATTGGTGACCGAGGCCGTCCGCGGGGAGGGCGCGACGCTGGTCAACGACCTCGGCGAGCGCTTCATGACGGCGATCCACCCGGATGCCGAACTTGCGCCCCGCGACGTCGTCGCGCGCGCGATTTTCGAGCAACAGCAGCGCGGCCGCACCGTCGGACTCGACGCGCGCTCCGCCATAGGGGCGCGTTTCCCGCAAGCGTTTCCGACGGTTTTTCGGTTTTGCATCGACGCCGGCATCGATCCGCGCGTGCAGAACATTCCGGTCGCACCGGCGGCGCATTATCTTATGGGCGGCGTTGCGGTTGATGAGTGGGGGCGGACGTCGCTCGAAAACCTGTGGGCCTGCGGAGAGACCAGCGCTACGGGCGTCCATGGCGCAAATCGGCTTGCGAGCAACTCGTTGCTCGAAGCGCTCGTCTATGGATCGCGCGTTGCGACCGACGTCGCCAACGTTCGACCCTGGAAGCCGTCGGGTTACACTCCGCCGGTTCGAGCGCGTTCGATCCCCGTTCCGCGCACGGGAGCCGCGCAGGCCCAAGCAATTAACGATCTGCGCAACGTCATGTACGCCAACGTCGGGTTGGTGCGCAACGCCGGCGGACTGCGCGAAGCGCTCGCGCGCATCGCGGAGCTCGAAGCCGGCGCCGGTGAGGACGGGCCGTTGCGCAATCTGCTCGTCGCCGGACGATTGATCGCAGAAGCCGCGTTGGAACGGCATGAAAGCCGCGGCAGCCATTATCGAAGCGACTACCCGAAAACCGATGAAGCCCTTGCAAAGCGTTCCTTCAGCCGGTTACGCAGCGTCGCTTGAGCTCGTCGCCGCACCGGTGGTGCGGGCGGCGCTGCTCGAAGACATCGGTCGGGGGGGAGACCTGACGACCGATGCTATCGTCGAGCCGCAGCGTCGTGCGCGCGCCCGAATAATCGCGCGACGCGGCGGCATTCTGGCGGGCCTGGACTTCGCTGCAATCGCCTTTCGATTGCTCGACGAGCAGATCGAGATCGTGAGGCGCGTGCAGGAGGGCGATCACTTCGAAGCCGGCGCGATCGTCGCGGAGATCGAAGGCCGCGCGCGCACGATTCTCACCGGCGAACGAACCGCACTCAACCTGCTCGGCCGGCTTTGCGGAGTAGCGACCGCGACTCGCACGCTCGTGGAGCTCGTCCGCGGAACCTCGGCCCGTATAGCCGACACCCGGAAAACCACGCCGGGCCTGCGTGCCTTGGAGCGTTATGCGGTATGGCGGGGAGGTGGCGTCAATCACCGTTTCGGTCTCGATGACGGCGTGCTGATCAAAGACAATCATCTGGCGTTGGCGCCCTCGATTCGTGCGGCGGTGGCGGCGACGCGCGCTCGCGTGGGGCACATGGTGAAGATTGAAGTCGAGGTTGACACGCCCGAACAACTGCGTGAAGCAATGGCAGAGCCGATCGATGCGGTGCTCCTCGACAACATGACGCCGGCGCAGCTCGTCGATGCGGTCGCCTTCGTCGGAAGGCGGGTCCTCACCGAGGCAAGCGGCGGCGTGACCAGAGAGAACGTCGTCGAGATCGCAGCAAGCGGCGTCGATATCATTAGCGTTGGCTGGCTTACTCATAGCGCGTCGGCGCTCGATCTCGCCTTGGAGATCGAAACCCCGCTAGGAGCCTTACTGGAACAGTAAGAGAGCGAAGGCCACGATCGCCCCGATGGCGGCCACGAAAAGCGAGACGGCGTAGCCGGTCAGGCTCGAGAGCGCAACGACTCGCCCTTCGCGCAGGCCGCGATCCGTGACCGAATAACGCCGGGCGCCTAATAATGCCACGAAGATCCCGAAAATCGCCATTGCCGTTCCGAAGCCGGTCGAAACTCCGGGCCCCTCGCCGTTTTCGTGAACGAGCGCGGCGAACTCACGCGCGAAGAGCGAGAATCGGGCGATGACGAATCCGAAGGCGATGAAAGCGAGCGCCGTCCGTACGTAGGCCAAGTAGGTCCGCTCGTTGGCCAAGGCGTCGGTAGCGTGCACGGCGACCGTCGTAGGGATCTCCCGCTCGTTCTCCGGCATGACCCCTGCCGCGTTAGGCGAAATCCGTTCGAACCATGTCTGCCGAACAAAACACGCCGCTGCCGGCCGAAGCGGGCCGCCCGAATCAAGCCTTTATCCCCCCTGCGCCGCTGGTCGAATTTATGACGACCGGCTGGATCGATCGACCCTCCGTCGCGCAGCCGCACCCGCAAGCGCAGCGNNCGCGCAAACGACACGTTCTTTCGATTTCGGGCTTCCAGCGACTTCGCGTATCTCGTCGGCAACGGCGAACCTGGCGCCGTTTTGGTACTCGAGCCTGACGGGGCGGGGCATCGCAGCCTGCTCTTCGTTCTCGATCACAATCGTGGAACCCCCGAGTTCTTCACCGATCGGCAAGTCGGAGAGCTGTGGGTCGGGCGCCACCGCGGCGTCGCGGAGAGCCGGACCTATTATGAGGTTGACGATTGCCGTTCGCTAAAACAGCTCGCCGGCTATCTTCACGACCTGCGCGACGGGAAGTATCCGCTGCGCGTCATGCGCGGCCACGACGAAGAGATCGATCGAGTTTTCGAGCGCAGCGACGGAGATGCCGGCCTGGCCGAGGCTCTCTCTGAGACGCGGCTGATCAAGGACGAGTACGAGCTGGCGGAGCTTCGCAAAGCCTGTGCCATTACCAAGCTCGCGTTCGAGGATGCGGCGCGAGCGATGCGCACCGCAAAGAGCGAACGCGCGATCGAAGCGGCGTTTTGGAGCCGCGCGCGCATCGAAGCAAATGACGTTGGGTACTTGACCATCGCGGCCGCCGGCGAACATGCGTGCACGCTGCACTGGACTCACAACGACGGCCGGTTGTCGCCGGCCGAGCTGCTTCTGCTCGATGCCGGCGTCGAATGCGATTCGCTCTATACTGCCGACGTCACGCGCACGCTTCCGATCTCGGGACGATTCTCACCCGAGCAGCGGACGATCTACGATCTCGTGTGGGAAGCGCAGCGGGCGGGCATCGAGGCCGTTGCGCCGGGCAACGACTTTCTCGAACCCGGCCGGCGCGCGGCGCGCGTACTCGCACAAGGCCTGATCGATCTCGGTATTCTCAAGGTCTCGCTCGACGAAGCGCTCGATCCCGATCGGCTGCTGCACCGGCGCTACACGCTTCACGGCGTTAGCCACATGCTCGGGCTCGACGTTCACGATTGCGCGAACGCCCGAGAAGAAGAGTATCGTTACGGGCGTTTACGCGAAGGCATGGTGCTCACCGTCGAGCCCGGACTTTACTTTCAGCCCGATGACGGAACCGTTCCGGAGCGCTTTCGCGGCATCGGGATCCGCATCGAAGACGACATCGCCGTCACGAGCGAAGGCGCCGAAAATCTCTCCGGCGCCTTGCCCTCGAAAGCCGACGAAGTCGAAACATGGTTGGCCCGCTAGGGCGTCGGCATGACCGATGTGCCCGGCGGAGGAATGGGGCCCGGAGGCATGGGACCCGCGGGTGGACCGCCTCGGCGCAAGGCGTCTAGCTCGTCTTCAAGTGGCCAACGGCCGAACGCTAAGATCACCATACAGATGAGCTGGCCGACTCCGGGAACTAAGTTGAGCAGCGACAGGGCTCCGTTGAATCCCGCTTTGGCGAAGATTCGCCAGTAAATCCAGATCGTGAAGACGACGAGCCCAACGATGACGACGCCGTACACGATAATCATCGTCGCGATGAAACTGGCCGCAGTAGCCGAGTTATCGTTCATGCTTGAAACTCTCCATTCGTAGCAACGTTCGAAGAAGCGACCGTGCCGACCGGCACGTCAGTGCACCGTTCAACCTCGC
>PKWF01000168.1:21582-22857 GCA_003133185.1 Vulcanimicrobiota bacterium
GGCGCTCTTGCAATACGGACAACTCGGAGAAATAAAGAGCTCCAGCTTCGCGCCCGGAGGAAGGTGCTCTGCGTCGAACTGCAGTGCCATGCCGCTGATCTTCGTACCGACACCACTAGGGAACCTGCGAGACGTCACGCTGAGAGCGATCGACGTTTTGCGCGAGGCGGAGATCGTCGTCGCCGAAGATACGCGCGTCGCCCGCAGGCTGCTGCGGGCGCTGCAGATCGAAGTCCGAGAAATTTGGAGCTATCGCGAACAGAACGCCGCGCGTGCGACGCCTGGAATTCTCGAACGAGCGCGCACCGGGATCNNCCTCCGCCGCCACGAGCGTCGCACTCTTGTCGGGTTTTTCGCTCCGCCGTTTCGCGTTCGAAGGATTTCCGCCGCGCGCCGCCTCGGCGCGGCGCGCACGGTTTGCCGCCGCATTGCAGTCGAACGCAACGTCGATCTGGTACGAATCGCCGCAACGGATTCGCGCTACGCTCGCCGATCTCGCGGCGGTAGCCGCCGACGCGCAGGTTTTCGTCGTCCGGGAATATACCAAGCTTCACGAAGCGCATTATTGGGGAACTCCCGAATTCGTAGCGGCACAGATCCCCGATCCGCCGCGTGGTGAGGTGGCCTTCGCGATCGCACCATACCAGGTCGCGACCGTCGTGCGCTACCGGCACGAAGAGGTAAGCGACGCCATCGACGCCCTGCTCGAAAGCGGTCGACGAGTCGGCGACGTGGCAAAGGAGCTGGCGGCGCGCGGCTTCGGCGACCGGCGCCTGCTCTACGCGGCCGCCGCGGCGCGGAAGGCCGACCAGAAAGCACCGCAAAAACAGCAATGAAGCCTATGGAACGCCCCTATTACGTCACGACGCCGATCTACTACATCAGCGGAAGCCCGCATATCGGCCACGCTTACACGACGATCGTCGCGGACGTATTGGCGCGCACCGCACGCACGTTTCGTCCAACGTTCTTCTTGACGGGGACCGACGAGCACGGCCAGAAAGTCGCCAACGCCGCAGCGGCTGCCGGCAAGACGCCGCAGGAATGGTGCGACGAGCTGGTGCCGCGTTGGAAGGAGCTGTTTGCCGCATACCACGTGCGCTACGACGATTTCATTCGAACGACGGAACCCCGCCACGTCGAAAAGGTTCGGCGCGTCTTCGAGCGATTGCGGATGAGCGGTGACGTGTATCTCGGTAAGTACGAGGGCTGGTACTGCGTCAACGACGAGACGTTTTGGCTCGAATCGAAACTGGTCGACGGTCGCTGCCCCAC
>PKWF01000144.1 GCA_003133185.1 Vulcanimicrobiota bacterium
CTGCGCGAGCGCTTTGGGACGCACGTCGCACTCGTCCGTTACCGGCGTGGGGGCCGGATCGAGTTTCGCTTCCAAAACGATGACGAACTCTTACGACTGGGCGACCTTCTTTTGCAAAAAGAGCCATAGGAGTCAGTCCTGGTGTTCGTACCGGTTTCGCGGGTGGTCGCAATCGTCATGGCGGGCGTGCTTTGCTTCGGTATATTGGTGCCGCTGTCGCTGGCGCGCCACAACGTCGGACTGGCCATCTTTACGGCGGCCGTCTTCGTCGCCTATCTCGCCGCAAACGTGATTCTATGGCAACGCCTGCGCCCGCGCGCGTGACGCGCGCGGCGCGGGCCGACCTCTTGCATGGAATNNGCGCTCTTGATACTCAACGACGACTGGCGGGCAGCGATTGCGTGCGATTGTGACGGCGTTCATCTCGGACCGGACGACGACGGATTCGCAGCAGCAGCAGTGCGCCACGCAATGCAGGAGCGCCTGATCGGTCTCTCGTGCGGTACTGCAGGCGAGATACGCGACGCCGGCGGGAGCGATGTCGATTATTTGGGAATCGGCCCGGTTTTCGAGACGAGCTCGAAATCGGACGCCGGCCGGCCGCTTGGCATCGACGGCTTGCGCAGCCTCGTACGCCAAACGCTGCTTCCGGTGGCCGCAATCGGCGGCATCACCATCGCACACCTCGCCGAGATACGGCACAGCGGCGTCGCTATGGCGGCGGTTATTTCGGCCGTGGCCTCCGCCGCGCAGCCACGCGCGGCCACAGAGCGGCTCGTCTCGCGGTGGAGCGCTGCCGGGTAGCCGGCCACCGTCAATGGCTGTCATCGTTCTCTCGATTGGCACGACCCATCCCTGGAACGTCGCGGGCGTGGGTCGCGATCTGGTCGTTGGCTGCGCCAAGGAATGCCGGGTTTTCACCGCCGTCGCGGCCGTCAGCGCACAAGACTCCACCGGCGTGATCGCCCTGGGTCCCGTTGCACAGGAGCTCTTCGAGGCTCAGCTCTCCGCATTGCCGTGGGAGAGCGCTGGCGCCGTTCGCGTCGGCGCCCTTCCAACGTCAGCCGCCGTGCGAGCCGTCGCGGCGGCTCTACGGGCGCGTCCCTGGCTGCCGGCCGTTGTCGATCCGGTCTTTGCGGCCAGTCGCGGCGGCGAGCTCGCCGATCGTGCGGCGCGCGACGCGCTTGAAGAGGAACTTGCAACGCTCTCGAGCGTCGTCTTGACACCGAACCTCAGCGAAGCCGCGGCGATGCTTCACGAAGACGCGATCGAGCGAAGCAATCTCGGCGAAGCGGCAACTCGGCTACGTGCCCGAGGGGCCGGCGCAGTGCTGCTAACGGGTGGTCACCTCGAGGGCGCCCCGGCGGATGCTCTTGCCACGAGCGACGGCGTAGAAATGTTCAGCGAAGCCCGGATCGCCGGAGCAATGCACGGTACGGGCTGCACGCTGGCAATGGTGCTCGCCTGCGAACTGGCTGCGGGCAAACCGTTGCCGGCGGCGGTACGAGCTGCCCGCGCCTTCGTGCGTGCCGAGATCGCAAGGCATTGATGCCCGCACGTAACATTGACGCGCGGATGAGCTTGACCAAACGGCGCGTGATGTCGGGTATGCGGCCGACCGGCGACCTCCACCTCGGACACCTCGTCGGCGTGCTGACGCAGTGGGAGACCTATAGCGAGAACGACGACGCGTTCTTTGAGATTGCCGATCTGCACGCGTATACGACCGAGTTTGCCGATCCCTCGATGGTGCGTGATGCGCGTGAAGCGATGGTGGCGGTCTGGTTGGCGGCGGGAGTCGACCCGCGGCGTTCGACGATTTTTCTGCAGTCGGGGGTCCCCGAGATCGCCGAACTGCAAGCGCTGCTCTCGATGATAACTCCGGTCTCGTGGCTCGAGCGCGCGCCGACCTATAAAGGACAGATCGAGGCGCTAGGCACGCACATCGCAACCTACGGTTTTCTCGGCTATCCGTTACTGCAGCTCTGCGACATCGCCGTCGTGCGCGCCCAGTACGTGCCCGTCGGGCGCGACCAAGTCGCGCACTTAGAGCTTGGGCGCGAGATCATCCGACGTTTCAATCACCTCTACGGAGAGGGATGTGAAATTCTCATCGAGCCGCAACCCACGCTCTCCGAGTTTCCCGAGGTTCCAGGTATCGACGGCCGCAAGATGAGCAAGTCGTACGGCAACGCCATTCTTATCTCCGACGACGAAGAGACGACTACCAGGAAGGTTCGTTCGATGCTCACCGATCCGCTCAAGGTCCGCCGCGGCGATCCCGGGCGCCCGGAGATTTGTCCGGTCTTTGCCCTCTGGCGATTCGTCAATCCGCTACGGCTCGACGCCATCGCAGCGGAGTGCCGTTTGGGAGCGCTGGGCTGCGTGCGAGATAAGAACGACTTCGCCGAGCAGCTCAACGCCTATCTGCGCCCCGTGCGGGAGCGCTACGCGCAGTACTGCCGCGATCCGGAGACGCTGCGTCGCATCATCGCCGAAGGCACGGCGGCAACGCGGGAGATCGCCGCCGCGACGTTGCGCGACGTGAAGCACGCGATGCGGCTTATTCCTTGAACTTAGGAATCGTCTTCGCGATGGAGTCCAACGCCCAGTCGATGTCTTCGAGCGAGGCCGCATAGGAAAAGCGCAAGTAGCCTTTGCCGGCCGGCCCGAACGACGAACCGCCGCCGCACGCCACGCCGCCCTCCTCCAACAGGAACTTCGCCAGCGCGCGGTCGTCCTGCGTAATCGCGGCGACGTTGGGGAAGGCGTAGAACGCGCCTTCGGGGAGCAGACATGAGATGCCGGAAATGTCGTTGAGTCCTTCGACGATCCGATCCCGGCGCTGACGAAAGATCTCGTTCATACGCAGCACGGGTTCGTCGGGGCCGGTAAGCGCGGCGATGCCGGCCATCTGCACGAAGGTCGCGACGCAGCTAAACGTGTTGTTGTTGAAGAGCGTCACCGTTTTGGCCAACCGCTCGGGCAGGATTGCGTAGCCCAGACGCCAGCCGGTCATCGCGTAGGCTTTCGAAAAACCGTCGACGACGATCGTGCGCTCGCGCATTCCGGGTAGCGAGGCGATCGACAGGTACTCGGCATCGAGGTAGAAGTTCCGGCTGTAGATTTCGTCGGCGAGAACCAGGAAATCGTAGCGCTCGGCCAGTTCGGCAATGAACTCCAAGTCGCTCTTGGTCAGGACGCCGCCCGTTGGATTATGGGGCGAGTTGATAACGACCAGTTTGGTTTTCTTAGAGACGATGCGGGCCAGTTCGTCGAGATCCATCCGCCAGTTGCGCGACTCCCGAAGCGGAATGGCATGGACGTTCGCCTGCAGATACGAGGCGCAGGATGCGTAGGCGGGATACGCGGGGTCGAAATAAATGAAATCGTCGCCCGGATCGAGCAGCGCGCTCAACGTATTCCAAATGATCGGCTTTGCGCCCGGGCTGATAACGACGTTTTGCGCGTTCCACGGCGGCGCCATTTTGCGAAAGCGGCTCGCGTACTCGGCGATCGTTTCGCGCAAGGACAGCAGGCCGCCCGAGGGCGTGTAATGCGTGTGGTTGTCGTAGAGCGCGTCAACGGCTGCCTTCTTGACCCCGTCGGGCGTATCGAAGTCCGGCTCCCCGATCTCCATGTGAACGACCCGACGGCCGGCAGCCTCGAGCTCACGCGCGCGAGCTAAGATTTCGAAGGCGTTTTCCGAGCCCAACCGCGCAACGGCGGCGGCCAGCCGGTCTTCGTGAACTGCGAGCATACCAATCCTCATTCTTTCGTAAAAAGTCGGCTTCGAAAACGTCCGTGCGCGCGAGCGCGGGAGCCTCCTGCGCGGCGGCGAAACGTCCCCGCGTCATGCGACCTCTCTCCGAGGTTTTTGCGCCGGGAGCGCCGACGTTGCCGGAGCGGCTCAGGACGCTCGTCGTTTCGCCCGAGCGCGAGTTGGAACCTGGGATGACGGTGCGGGCGGCGTTCACTTTTCGCAATCATGGCGGCGCGCCGGCAACCGGCGTCCAGATTCGCTTTAACGTTCCCGACGGACTGGTTTATCTTGTCGGAAGTGGTCTGCTCGACGGTAACGAGCTCGACGACGAACTCGGCAACTCCCCCCTGCTCTCGCGTGCCGGCGCTCACGTCGGAGACGTGCTTCCCAACGAAGAGCGGCGAATCGAGATCGCGTACAGCGTCGCCGGAGCAATAGAAAACGGAACGACGGTCGAGTTGCAGGCGGCGGTTGCCTCCTTCGAGCTGCCGTGCGTCGGCTCCAACGTCGTGCGGTTGGTTGCGCGCAGCAAACCTCAGTTGGCAAACGCCTTGACGTGCATCTCGATCGAGGCCGCGCGCGATGCGGTTCCCGGCTCGCAGGCACAGGTAACGATTCGCATTCACAACGCGGGTGAGTCAACGGCTCGCGACGTTGTCGTCGTCTCCCCGATCCCCGAGTACACCTCCTACGTTGCCGGGTCGGCACGGGTCAACGGGCGCGAGATCGAGCGCGAACTCGGTGCATCCTTTGACCACGTGTATGCGCCGGTTGTCCTGCGCTCACTCCCGGCCCGCGCATCGGCAACGCTCGTCTACCGGGTGGCGATCGACGCGCCGCTCCCTGGCGGGACTCAGATCGTCGCGAGAGCCGACGCGGCATCGCAAGAGACACCGGCCTTTTCGCTCGATCCTGCATCACTGACGGTGCTATCGGCACCGGGCTTCGGCGACGAGCGAACCTCCTTCTCGGCCGACCCGGCGCACGGCGTTCGCCCAGGCCAACGCGTACGGCTTACGCTAACCGCGTTCAACGCCGGAAGCGCCGCAGCACAACGTGTGAGCGCGCGCCTCGAGCTTCCCGAGCATCTCTTCGTCGTACGGGGCGCCGCGACGATCGATGGACGCCCGCTTCGCGAGCGCCGCAAGGATCCGCTTCGATTCCAGCTCGGCCCGATCGACGCGGACCAATGCGTGACGCTCTGCGTCGACTGCGTGCTCACTTCTCCGCTCGTCGATAAGAGCGTGGTAAGTGCAGCGGCCGTGCTCGATTGGGACGACCCGCCGGCCTCGTCGCGACGCCTGGAATGCGACGTCCAAGTGCGTTCGGAACCGGCCTTTTCGGCACGACGCAACGGGCTGACGCGTGCGGGTAGTGCGATCGCCGTTCCCGGCGGCGCGCTCGAAGCCGCCATCGTGCTCGAAAACGACGGTAGCGCCGACGCGAACGATGGCGTGCTCCGCCTCCATATTGAGCCGGCGCTTGACGACGTGGCCGTTTTTGAAAGCGGCCGCCGGCTCGCACTCGAGGGGCGCTCCGCCGATTCGCCCGACACCGTGGAGCTGGGCACCCTCGAAGCCTATGAAACGCGCCGTCTGACGATCCGCGCCCGCGTGCCTTCACCGTTTGCCAATGCACGCGAACTGCGCATTGGTGCCAGCCTGCACACCCGCGAGCTGGGTGAAACCCAACTGCCGGACGCGCTCTGGCGCGTCGACTCTCATCCGGCGTTCGACCGCGAAACGTCGCGACTGGAGCTTGGCGCCCAATCGGTCTTGCGTCCGAATCAACTCGCCGACGTCGACGTTATCGTGACCAATGTCGGCACAGACTCGGCGCACAACGTCAGCTTACGCTGCTACATCTCGCCTGAGGCGCGGCTCGAAAGCGTCGATGGAGCGACGCGTGAGAAATCGTCGCTTCTCTTCGGAGAACTCGCTCCGGCCGCGCATGCGCGGGCTCGGCTTGGGTTGCGCCTGTTGCGCGGACTGGCCAAGGATTGGCCCGTTACCGTCGACGGGCTGCTTACGGCGGACGGAATGCTGCCGGTGCCGCTGGAGCGCTTGATCATCGCCACGAACGCCGAGCCGGATTTCTCGACCGGCAGCTTCCAAAGCGAACCGGCCGATACGGTCGATCCCGGCGAAACCGTCGAATGGTTCTTGCACGTTCGTAACGGTGGGGACGGCACGGCTCGTATCGCGCAGATCACGATCGTCGGGTCGGAATCCCTCATCTACGTTCCAAACTCTACGACGGTCAACGACGTGCCAATTCGCGATTCGGGAGCGCTTCCACCGTTTGCCGGCTCGCGGGGCATCGTGCTCAACGACGTCGATCCCGGGGTTGAAGCGACGATTCGCTGGCGGAGCGTCGTTCACAATGCGTTGCCTGCCGGCACGTCAATCGCACACGTAGCGCATATTCGCTACGACGGCGAACGCGACGATGAGATCGTTTCCGCCGAGCTACGCATCCGCGCGACGCCGATCTTCGCGAATGCCATTCCGGGTTTGCCCTTCGGACTCGACGGAATGCTGGGGCCGGCGCTGGCCGCACGTCCACGAGCGCTTTCGGAAGACCGCTTCCTGCAGCTCCCGCCCGCAACCCCGGTGAGCGAGGGCAACGGTTCTCACCCCCTCGCGCAACTCTCGGCCGCGCCCGACGACGACGTCGAAGACGCACCGCCCGAGGGTTTCGAGACGACCGATGCGACGGGAACGATCGTCGCGTTTACACCCGATCGTCTCGGCCGCACGTTACGTCTCTTGCGCGAAGCGCGCTTTCGCGGCTTGATCACGCATTTGTTTGCAGTGCGCGCCTTTCTTCCCGAAGGGGTCGGCGACGGCCGTTGCAGCGCGCTGGGAGCGACGCGAGAACTGCTTCGCGAGGAGCTCGATCGGCTTTTCATCAAACTTCGGCTGCCGCTTTACGTTCTGACGGCGCGCGACGTCGAAACGCCGTCGTTGCGTACCACGCTCGAACGCTTGGTGCAGGAGGCTGGTGCCGCACGCGGTGTGCCGGCGGAGGCTCCAACCGCCGAACTCACGCTGCGAGGCACTTTCGATCCGAAGGAGTTGCGAGATCTCGGCGAGCGATTTGCGCAGGCGCAGCTAGCCACGGCGCTGCCCTGGGCTGCGCTCGCGCGGCTTTTGCCCGACGAAACCTCCGCCTGTGCGAATTACCGCGCGCTGTTGCTCGAGGCCTTAGACGGCTTCGAGGATGCCGACTGCAACGAGTTCATCGATGCGCTGCAGCATCGCGACGATTCGCGCCTCGATGCCGCACTCGATGCAATGGTGGCTTCGCTCCACTCGATGGCCTAGTGGCCACAAGGCTCTTCATGCTCGCCGTTACGCTCGTTCTGGTGGTTTTCATCGTAGCGCTCGCAACGGTAGGATACGCGCTCGTTCGGCCCCGGCGCAAGAGCGATGCCGATCTGCTGATCGACGAATTCGGTAATCTTTCGAACGCCGAACGCTGCGAGTTCATTTTTGCAGTTGCGACGCTCGACGATCCTTCCTCGCTGCGTTTGGTCGAGCGCGCGCTCGACGACCCCTGCGAAGCCGTTGCTTTGGCGGCGGCTCACGCGCTAACAACGGCCGGACGCACCGCGCCCCTCGAACGTTTCCTTTCGGAACATCCGGGCGGCCGCGCCGAGAGCATCACGGCGAGCCTCGAGCTGCTCGCGTGATCGCGCCACTCACGGTTTCTTGTTGAAGTACTTCACCAAGATCTGACGCGCGATCGGCGCCGCGACCGTGGCGCCGTAGCCTCCGCTGCGATCCACAAAGACGGCCAGCGCGAGATGAGGCTGCGTCGTTGGCGCCCACGCGACGAACCACGTCGTATTGGGACCATTCCCGCCGGCGGTTTCGACCGTTCCGGTCTTACCGGAATACGGTAGACCGTCAATCGCCAAACCGTAAGCGGTTCCGCCCGGATCGGTGACCTTTGCCATTCCCTCGCGCACCGCGCCGAGGGCCGACTGAGTGACGGGAACGTGACGAATGATTCGCGGAACGAACCGAACGATGAGTCCGCCGTTGGGATCGCGTATTTCGCGCACGACCTGCGGCCGGTAGAGGGTACCGCCGTTGATAACNNATGCCCAAGAAACAGGCCTCACTCGGCTCCATCGGGACGCCGAAGGCACGCAGCTCCCAAGCGTTCGTCGGCCAGTTCCCTTCGTTCTCGCCGGGAAGGTCGATCCCACTCTTCGCGTCGAGCCCGAAAGCCAGTGCGTACTTGCGCAAACGGGCGTTGCCCAGCCACCACGCCAGACGGAAGAAATAACCGTCGCTCGATGCCGCAAGCGCCGGAACGAAGGTCGTATCTCCGAGGCCTCCCGCCGCAATGTCGCGCGCATAGTAACCGCCGCAGTTCCAACCCCCGGTGTCGTCGATGATTTGATCGACCTTCACGACGCCTTCGGTAAGCGCCGCCGATCCCGTGACCATTTTGAACGTCGAGCCGGTCGGCGTTGCGGCGGCGATCGCGCGATCGAAAAGTGGTTGCGACGAATCGGTCAGGTCGAAACTGACGCGCATCCACCGATCGCCGGCGAAGTCGTTCGGATTGTAGTTTGGATAGCTTGCAAGAGCGAGAATCCCGCCGGTCCAGGGATCCTCCGCCACGACCGCGCCAGAAAGCCTGTGACCCCGCCCGGCCGCGCGCAACCCGTCCGAAAGTGCCTCTTCGACGATGCGCTGCAGCCTCCAATCGACGTTGGTGATCAGCGTGTCGCCCGGCACCGCAGGTTTCGATCCGAGCCTAACGTTCGCGACGACGGCGCCGGTTGCATCGACGACCACACGCTCGCCGCCGGGCCTGCCACGAAGATAGTCGTCGTAGGTAAACTCCAGGCCGTCCTTGCCGATCACGTCGTTGGGCGAGTATCCTTCGGATTTGCGCCGCTCGAATTCGTCCTGCGTGATCGCTCCGACGTAACCGATGAGATGCGAACCCGGCGCGCCTTGCGGATAATCGCGAATCGGCTGAACCTCGAGATCGACGCCGGGAAGGTCCGCGAGCACCTCCGATAGGCGTGCCACCGTCGGCACCGGCAAATTTGTTGCGAGTACGATGGGGCCGTAGGGTTCGTTGGCGACGACCTGGGCAAAGTTGGAATAATCGATACCCCGGTGATGCAGCAGCCGGTGCGCGAGCGACGCCTTACTCACGTGGATGATTCCCGCAAGCGATGTCAGCTCGCCCTCGAGGTCGTTAACTTCCGATGGAATCAGCGCAACGACGAACGAAGGCCGGCTTCGCGCGAGAATGGTGCCGCCGCGATCCACGATCGTTCCGCGCGGCGCCGCGACCGGAATGAGACGGATCTGGTTCGCCAGCGCCTGCGCGCGGTACGAGCCTCCCTCGAAGAGCTGCACTTGGACGAGTCGAGCTACTAGGGCCGCCAGCGAGATCGCGACGACCGCCGCGAGGGCCAGCAGCCGCCACGTTGGAAGACGCCAAGCCGTTGCACGTAAGTCGCGCCGCTGCATCATCGCCGCAGTGCGTCGAAACGGCGNNGCCCAAAAAATCAGTGCGCGCAGCAGCGTCACGAAGACGGTGATCGCGCTGACCAGCGGAATGGAATCGGAAAAGAACCCGCGCGACAACATGCTCGCGACGACGGCGCTGCTGCAGGTCGAAATCATCCACGCCGCCCCCGTTCCGGCCGAGAGCGCGTCTTCGCAGAGTCCAGCCACGAGGCCGTAGACTGCCGCGCGGCGCGCGTCCACCCGGATTGCGTACCAGACGACGACTACCAAAACAAAGCTCGGCACGACGCTGCGAATTGCTAGAGCGTGCACGAGCGTGGCTTGAGCGACGATTGCCAACGAAAGCCACGCCGCCGCCGCGTACCAGCGCGGTCCGGCAAACGGCGCTACGTGGGGCTTACTTCGGAACGACGACAACGCGATCGAGGGCACCGAGATCGATGGAAGGCCGCAACACGACGGTTTGAGAGAGCGTCGCATTACCGCGCTCGATTTGGATCACGGTGCCGATCGGGAGACCGGAATGGAACGACCGTCCTTCGCCCGTCACCACGACGTCGCCGACCTGCAACGGCGCGTCCTGCTCGATGTAGTCGACGACGACGCTCGTGAGATTTCCGCGCGCAATTCCCCACCAGCGCCCCCGTCGCACTACCGCGGGGATGCGGCTGGTGTAATCGGTGACGAGTACGACCGTACTCGACAACGGACCCACGGCAACGACACGGCCAACCACGCCGCCGACCGCGAGCACCCCTTCGTCGGCGCGAACTCCGGCCAACGAGCCCTTGTCGATCGTCACGGCGCGAGATTCGTTCTCGGGCGGAAATCCGATGACACGCGCCTCGATGCCGCGATAGAAGCCCGCGATCGAGTGAAGCCCACTTTGCGCTTTGTACGCCGAAGCGAGCTCGTGAAGCCGGTCGTTCTCTTCGACCAGTCGCTCGTTGCGAGCGCGCAGCCGTGCCACATCGGTTTCGAGCCCAGGCAGTGCGACGATCGCCGCAGCTAGGCCGCGAACACCCCCGACGGCGGCCGAGATCGCGCTCTCGGCAACGCCGAAGACCGAGCTCGCTGTCGTCGAAACCGGGCTAGCGGCGCCCGCACGCTGCGCTCCGATCTGAAGCAGGGCGAGAAGCCCCGCGACGATGATGATGCTAATCAGCGCGAAAAGTTTTCGTTCGTCTCTATACGTGAAGATGACCGCTCCGCTCTCCGACCTAGTGACACTCGTTCGTGGCGACGGCTATTTCGTGATTGGAAGTGTAAATCCCAACACCCGCAGCGTTCGCACGAGGCGGGCCAGCGGCAAACCCATGACCGTGTAGAAGTCGCCCTCGATCGCCTTCACCAACGACGCGGCGCGCCCTTGGATGCCGTAGGCACCGGCTTTGTCCAGCGACTCGCCGGTAGCCAGGTATTCGGCGATCTCGCGGGCTTCCAGCCGATAAAAGCGCACGCGGGTCGACGAGCGCTCTTCGGTCCAAGTCGCGCTGCCTGGAACCGCCAGCGCAAACGCCGTATGGACGACGTGCTCCCGTCCCGACAGCGATTCCAGCATTCGCGCCGCGTCCGCCAAGTCGAGCGGTTTGCCGAGCGGTGTGCCGTCGAGATCTACCACGGTATCGGCGGCGAGAACGGGGTCGTCGATCGGCCAGCCACGCGCCTCGAGCGTGGCGCGGAGTTTTTCCCTCGCGTGATACGAGGCGAGATCGGCGGGCGAAACGCCGGGCAGCGGCATTTCCGCGTAGCCGCTTGCCGCCACTTCGACGATGAAACCCAGTGAACGCAGCAGTTCCAGCCGTCGGGGAGACTCGCTGGCGAGCACGATCCGAGAGAGACGCATACTAAATCTAATCGCTGCCGGGCTAGTAGTACATCGTACCATTTACTTCGACGTATCCGTTTTCGTGGCGGCCGCGCGGGTCGCGGTGCGTCCAGTGAATGACGCCGCCGCGCGAATAGTACTCGTACTCGCCTTTGACGAGGACGCGTTGACCGNNCCGGAATCGAGCCGTAACAGAAAGCCTTCGTGCGGACTGCTACGCCCGGCTTGCACTCCTAGGATGCGCGCGACCCTCCCCTGGGCCACGACCTCGACCCCGGAGCGTTGCGCCGAAAATGCCCCGCAGACGGCGGCGTCGTTCGGAGCTTGCGAGGGCGCGCAGGCCCAGAGCGACGCGCCAATTAACGCCGCGAGGATCGCGCGACCGCTACGCACCGGCGTCGAATCCATACAGCCGGTGGGCCACGATGTATTGCCACACGGGCTCCGGCACGAGATAGCGGATGCTGCGGCCTTGAGAAATCAACGTCCGGACCAAGGTTGCCGACTCCGGAATCTCGGGAACGTTCAAGCTGCTGACGCGCTCGCGCAGAGGGGCGGGGACTGCAGCGATGACGCGCTCCAGCGCATCGGCTCGAACGCCGGCGCGCGGCGCGATGACGAACCGCTCTAAAGACTGCAGCACTTCGTCGAACCGCATCCAAGCCGCGTTCACCAGCGAATCGGCACCGATAATAAACGTTAGCTTGGCGTCGGGGTATTTTGCGTGCAGGTGCGGCAGCAGATCCGCGGTGTAACCGGTTGCGCTCTCGCGCAAATCGGCGTCGTCCAGCCCAAAGTCCGCATTGCTCGCAATCGCGCCCAAGATCATTGCGCAACGGTGCGCCGCATCGGCTTGGGGTTCGTCACGGTAGTGATGATTGCTCGTTGGAACGAACAGCACGCGTTCCAGCCGCTCCAGTATCCGCGCCGACTCGGCGACGAAAAGATGCGCGTTGTGAATTGGATCGAACGTTCCACCGAAGACTCCGATTCTCATGAATACGTGAACTCGTACGATCCGATGCGGACCGTATCCCCCGGCTGCGCGCCGAGCTCCATCAGTCGCTTCTCCACGCCCATCTTTCCCAGCGCTCGCTCGAAGCGCGCCATGCCTTCATCGGAGTCGAAGTCCGTTATCGCTGCAAGGCGTTCTACGCGCTCGCCGGTGATGACGAACTCGCCGTCGGCGCCGCGCTCGATCGAAAACGCGTCGGGATCGCGCAGCTCGATTCGAACCCGCTCTTGCGCGACGATCTCCGGCAACGGTGCCGATTCGATCGCGCGCCATGCGTCGAGCACCAGCTCGCGCACGCCCGCGTGCGTCGCAGCGCTGATCGCACGCAGTTCTGGAAAGAGCGCGCGCAGCTCCGGCAAAGAATCGCGCGCGTTCGGTAAATCGAGTTTATTGAGTACGACCAGCGTCGGCTTGTCAGCCAATCGAGGATTCCACGCCGCTAGCTCTCTTTCGATGATTTGCTTGTCGGCGAGAATCTCGGGCAGCGGTTTCGATCCGTCGAGCATGTGCAGCAAGATACGCGTGCGCTCGACGTGCTTGAGGAAGAGATCGCCGAGGCCCGTGCCGTGGTGTGCGCCTTCCACCAAACCAGGGACGTCCACCATGACGAACGACTCTTCATCGGAGACGCGGACGACGCCGAGTTGGGGTTCGAGCGTCGTAAAAGGATAATCGGCAATTTTTGGGCGCGCCGATGAGACGACCGAGAGCAGCGTGGACTTGCCGGCATTGGGAACGCCGATGATGCCGCAATCGGCGAGGAGACGCAGCTCGAGGCGCAAATGCGCGCGCTCGCCGGGTTCGCCGTGTTCGGCAAAACGCGGCGCCTGACGAACGCTGGTAGCGAAATGCTGGTTGCCGAGGCCGCCCCGGCCGCCCTTCGCTACCACGAAGCGAGCGCCGGCATTCGCTAAATCGGCGAGGAGGGCTTCGGGCGCGTCGCCGAGTCGCCGGTAGACCAGCGTTCCGACGGGAACGGCAATCGTCAGATCGACCCCGCTTCGGCCGGACTTCTTCGAGGTTCCGCCGGCCTTGCCGGATTCGGCCGAGAAGCTGCGTCTGAACCGGAACTCGACGAGAGTCGAGAGTTCGGGCGTCGCTTCGAGGTAGACGCTGCCGCCGTGACCGCCGTCACCACCGGCGGGGCCGCCTTTGGGCACGTATTTCTCGCGGCGCCAGGCGACGATGCCGTCGCCGCCGTCCCCGGCAGCCACTTCAATCTCGGCCTCGTCGATAAACTGCACGGCCCTTACCTTCGCCGGAAAAAGAAAAGGGGCCTAACGGCCCCAATGCACGGCGGGCGGACGGGTCTACGCGGCCGGCAGCACCGAGACGTGCTGGCGGTTGCGGCTCGTGCTGAAGGTAACGATCCCATCAGCAAGGGCAAAGAGCGTATGGTCGCGGCCGAGGCCGACGTTGGCGCCTGGATAGAACTTCGTCCCACGCTGGCGCACTATAATGTTTCCGGCGATTACCCGCTCCCCGCCGAACCGCTTGACGCCGAGGCGCTGGGCGTTGGAGTCACGCCCGTTCCGGGTCGAGCCGGCGCCCTTTTTCGAGGCGAAAAGCTGAAGATCTAACTCGAACATAGCCGGGCTATTGTAGCAAAGGCCGCCCAAAAAGCAAGGCGCGCTCTTTTCGCTGGTCGGCCCTCAGGGCGGCCGCTTTTTTCAGGTCG
>PKWF01000090.1 GCA_003133185.1 Vulcanimicrobiota bacterium
AAATTCGCTCGCTCCCCGCAAGACAAGAAATCGATCCTGCGTGCCCAGCGGTCGGGGTGCATCGCGCAGTCGTGCACAGCGCGTAAGTGCTCTTGCAGAGCGTAAAAGGGGCCAGCGCCACGAGAGCTCTTGTGAGCTGATTGCTCATTTCACGTCTTTTCGGACCCTTCTGTTTCGCACCTCGATAACGGCCGCGCCCAAGTTGCGACGGCCGCATGTTTACACCGGAGAGAAGTCTAAGACGACCCTACTCGACTAGCCTAACCTCTCCGGTTCCAAGGCGATAGATTCCCCCAACGATGAGTAGGTGACCGGAGGCGGCGCCGCTCGCTATCACCGGGGGACTGGTTCGGAGCTTCTCGACCGCCGCGCGCACGTTTGCCTCCACCGCCGCGTCCTCCGTGCCGCGCGCTCGAACGACGCCGGCAATCCCAGGAGCCATGAGCCGCTGGATCTCCGCGAGGTGGGTCGGCAACGGTGTGTTGGTCGCAAGCGCCGAGTAAACGGCCTTAACGGCTCCACAACCCTCATGACCGAGTACCATGATGAGTCTCGTTCCTAAGTGTTCGACGGAGTATTCGAGGGACGCGATCACCAAATCGTCGGGAACGTTTCCGGCGACCCTTGCGACGAACAAGTCCCCGAGACCCTGAACGAAGACGAGGTTAGGGATGACTCGCGAGTCGGAGCAGCCGAGAATCGCGGCAAAGGGTGCCTGGCTGGCTGTGAGGAGTTCTCGTTTCTCCGCCAACCTGTTTACATTCGGAAAGTCGTCGTCGATGAAGCGCTTGTTACCGGCCATCAATCGTCCCAGCAGCCGCTCTGGCGTCACGCCGGGTGGCACCGCCGTTGCAGCTCGGCTCCGCTCGGGAAGCGCGACGCCTATCGTTGCTGCCCCACCGGCCAAAAATGCCGCGCGATTGAACAGTATGCGGTCATCCGATGTCGATTCACTCATGGGCCTCGTCCCTCCAGAAGTTACCTCCTAGTTTCTCCCCCGTTTCATCCTTTCCCAGGAGGCCGAACGGCATCGCAGCCGTACGACGCTCGCGAGGTGAGATACAACAATCTTGCGTTTGAATAGCGAGAGGACCGGGGGATCGGGGTCAAAGCGAAGAACCTACTGCTTGGAGGNNGAGTGTAAAGCGAAGCAGGAGGGCCCCCTGGGGACCTTCCTGAGTTACATCGCTGCTGGAAACGTTAAGGGGACGACCTTTACGGCAACGTCGAGCTCGTCGATTTGGATACTCGAGAAGTACACGAAAGTAAAGCCGTCGCAGACGCCGAGTCCTTCGCCGTCGCCGAGTACTTCGCCCACGACCTCTCCTAAGCCGGTGTCGTACTACTTTTACGTGGGAACCTTCGCGATGAAGAACAAGCAGATCGGCTGCGCGTATTTGATAACGACGGTGAACGGCAAGCCGATTTCCGGCGAGCATTTCAATGGCGAGGCGGACGGATTTCCGAATCTGAAGAGTGGGAGCAACCACGTCACGGTCTCGCAGGAGGGTGAAGTCTCGTCGCTCGTCATCTCGCACCTCTCAGCCAAGGGCGGTTCGGGGTCGGCGACGCTGATCGACTCGAACAAAAAGCCATACACGACGGGCTCGATCACATTGACCGGACGCGAGGTGATCAAAGAGATAGAACAGGTGCGGCGACTGCTGCAAAACACCTCGCCGGATCAATAGCCCGTCCCCTCACTTGCTATCACGGAAGAAGTCGAACATGAAACGTTCTCCGATCTTCACCATCGGAATTACAGCTTGCTCCGTTATGTTGCTGGTGGCGTGCTCCGGTGCGCCGAACGCGGGTCCCACGTTGCCTGCATCGCAAATGTCACGCGTCGCGCCGCCACATGGGCTCACGCTCGCCGGCAACGCGACGCGCTTTTTCAGTGGCCCACAAAGCCGGCTCATGAGAAGCCTGCGCGCGATGCCGGCAAAGAGAAAAGTTGAAAAAGATTTCTTCGTCAGCACCGCCTCATCGGACGTGCTCATCTATTCGAACAAGAGCTACAGCGAGATCGGTGAGCTTACGAACGAACTTAGTGGCACGGACGGAGTCTGGGTCGACAAGAAAGGCGATATCTACGTCGCCAATGTCTCGACCAACGTCGTCGAATTTAAGAAAGGCGGCTCGTCACCGATCTGCACCTATACCGGTGCGACCGATCCGATCAACGTTACGACCGACGCGAAAGGCAACGTCTACGTCGTGGACCTCTTAGGAGGTTTTGTCGACGAGTATGCCCAGTGCAGTAACACCATCGAGAAGCAATTCGCAGCAGCCGACGCCCAAGGCGCGGCCGTCGATAAGTCCGGCGATCTCTTTGTTTCCTATGGCGGTAGCAGCCTCGAAGAGTTCAAAGGCGGATCGACCACGGGGACGCCGCTCAGCGCTAGCGTTGGCGAGTCAGCCGGCCTGATCATCGATAAGAAGGGGAATCTTATCGCGGACGACCAGGCGGGCGACATTCTCGTCATCGCCCCGCCGTACTCGAGTGCGACGGTGCTCGTTAGCGGTTTGAGCGATCCGTTCCACTGCTCGCTCGACGAGAAAGAGAACCTTCTCTTCAACGCCAACTCGGGCAGCGGGGACGTTACGGTCTACTCGTACCCGTCGGGTTCGCTCGCGCAGACCGTGAACACCGGCGCCGCGGAAGGGGTCGGCGAGTCGCCCAACGCGGTCTTTTAAGCGCTTCGGCTAAATCGCGACCAACGCTTTTTCAATCTATCGATGCCGAGCGTAGGAGTTATTTACTGACCGTCGCGCCGAAGGGTTCCGAAACGCTGATCGTCGCAGTAGGCGAACCGCCTGCAGGGTATTTGTAGATGCCGAGAACGCCACCGTCCTGACTCGGCGCGACAATGCGACCAGCCTTGTGTTTCTTCCTACCGCTCGATGCGACGATCCAAAACTGGTTGACGTAGTTTGAACCGGACAGCTGCGTCGATCCCTTCACCGTGCCGGCGGCGTTTGTTCGATAAATCGTCCCCGTGTCGGTGTCGCCGACCGCGACGAATTTTCCATCCCACTGCACGCCGCCTGGCCATTCGATCTTCTGTGTGAAGTCGATGTTCGTAAACGAGCTGCTCCCCTCGGGAAGCTCGGCGAGGACAAAAGACGAGCTGTTGTTGACGCCGTCGACGAAAAGGTTGCCGTTCGAGTCGTAACCGCAGAAACGATAGTTCGTCATTCCGGGGTCCGAGTAGACTTGTGGGTTACCTCGTGCGCCTGCATAAATCGAGACGCTGCCTGCGCCGGATGTGCTGTAGAAATTCGTGACCGCGAGGTTACCGGTCACGGGGTCGATCGCACAGCCATTTGCATATCCCGGATCTGAGAGCGTGGCGATGGGTTGCGTTCCCCCGTGTGTGTACTCATAGATGGAGCTCTGCGGTGAGCCGGCCGTCGTCACAAAGACGTTTCCCGCGTGGCCGGAGCACAGGCCAACTGGATATTCCGAAGGCACCGCCACTTCTCCGACCAACTCGCCCTTTGGATACGAGAAGACCAGAAGCTGACCCGGGTTGATGTTGGCCGAAACATAGAGTAGATCGACGCTCCGCGCACCCGGCAGCATCCACGACGTGCCACGATCGGCG
>PKWF01000299.1 GCA_003133185.1 Vulcanimicrobiota bacterium
AGAGCGAGTACTACGCGCGCTTCCCGGCTACCGATGGACGGCGCGTCGTCTATGCCGCCGGCGGCGATATCAAGCTGTACGATATCGAAAGCGACAGCGTCTCGCGGGTTGAGATCGAAACGCATTCCACGGCTCCGCAGCTCGCCCGCCGCTTCGAGAACGCGGCGGAATCGCTCGAGCAGTTCAGGCCCAACCCCGAGGGGACGCAAGTGGCCTTCGATGCACGCGGTCAATCTTTCACGATGCCGTTCTTCGAGGGGGCCGTTATTCGCCACGGCGTGGGCAGCAAAGCACGCAGCCGCCTGACACGATGGCTGCACGATGGCGAGCGACTCGCTTCGGTTACCGACATCAACGGCTACGAACAGATCGCGTTGTACCCCGCCGACGCGTCGACCGAGCCGCGTTTGGTCACCAGCGGAGACATCGGCCGCGTTACCGACATGGTCTGCTCGCCCACCGNNCCCATCGTATCGAAGGCCTGGCCTTCGCGCCCGACGGCCGGTACTTGGCCTACGTTTGGTCGCCGGCGCAGGGCACGTCGATCATTCGCGTCGTCAAGGTTCGCTCGGGAAAGATCCACGACGTTACGTCGCCGCTGCGGGCCGATCAGTCGCCGGTCTGGGATCCGGACGGCTCGTATCTCTATTTCATCTCGACGCGCGATTTCAATCCGGTCTACGATGCGCTGCAGTTCGACCTGAGCTTCCCGCAGGCAAGCCGGCCGTTCGTCGTGACGCTGCGCAACGACGTGCCGTCGCCGTTCGTGCCGAAGCCGAAGCCGATTCATCACGATCGCGATCACGATCACGGACGCGCGAAGAACGGAAAACCGCAGAAGGCGCCCGACGTGCAGATCGACTTCGACGGGATTCAAGGACGCGTGCTCGGCTTTCCGGTCGACGAGGGGGATTACCAACAAATCGTCGCGGTTCCGCAGCGCGTACTCTTCACGCTTTTTCCCGTAAAGGGGATTAAGCCGGCTCGGCGGGAGGAGCTCGACAAAGACGATCACGGAACGCTCCTCGCCTACGACTTCGAGCACCAGCGCCAGGCGACGATGGCCAACGAGTGCGACGAGATTCAGCTAGGCGCCGATGGGCGAACCCTGATTTATCGCTCCAACGATCGGTTGCGCGCGATCGACGCGCTCGGCGACTTGCCCGAAGAAGGCGAAGAGCAGAAGCCGCCGGCCGAGCCGGGGCGCAGAAGCGGCTGGATCGACGTCGATCGTGCCAACGTCGAAATCGTTCCGCGCGACGAATGGACGCAGATGTATCGCGAAGCGTGGCGGCTTCAAACCGAACAGTTCTGGGTCGAGGACATGAGCGACATCGACTGGGATCGGGTCTTCGATCGCTATGCCGCCGTGCTGCCCCGCGTGCGTACGCGCACCGAGCTTTCCGATCTCATTTGGGAGATGCAGGGCGAGCTCGGTACGTCGCATGCCTACGAGTGGGGCGGCGACTATCGCGAGCCGCCACAATATCAACGCGGCTTCTTGGGAGCGGAACTGCGCTGGGACGAGGATCGAGGCGGCTACCGCATCGAGCGCATCTATCGCGGCGACTCGTGGAATCGCGAGCACGATTCGCCCCTCGCGGAGCCGGGTTTGGACATTCACGAAGGGGATTGCATCGTCGCGATCGGTGCAAAGCGCTTGTCGCGCGACGTTACTCCGGGCCAGCTGCTCGTCAATGCATCCGGTCGCGAGACGTCCGTGACGTTACGTTCGCGCAAAGGCGATGAGCGGACGGTGCTCGTCAAGGCGCTCGCGAGCGAAGCGGCGCTGCGCTATCGCGCGTGGGTGGATGAGAATCGGCGGCTCGTGCACGAACGAACCGGCGAACGCGTCGGCTATCTTCACATTCCGGATATGGGGCCATGGGGATTCTCCGAGTTCCATCGCGGCTACTTGAGCGAGTTCGATCGAAAGGGCTTGATCGTGGACGTGCGCTACAATCGCGGCGGCCACGTTTCGCCGTTACTCCTCGAGAAGCTCGCCCGTAAACGCGTCGGCTACGATATCCCGCGGTACGGGGCCCCGCAACCCTATCCGCCAGAATCGGTCAGCGGCCCGATGGTCGCGCTGACCAACCAGTTCGCAGGCTCGGACGGCGACATCTTCAGCCACTGCTTCAAGCTCTACAAACTCGGTCCAGTGGTGGGCAAACGCACCTGGGGCGGCGTCATCGGGATCGACCCGTACCATCACCTCGTCGACGGCACGCTCACGACGCAGCCCGAGTTTTCTTTCTGGTTCGTCGACGTCGGCTGGAGCGTCGAAAATCGTGGAGCCGATCCCGATTACGACGTGGACATTGCGCCGCACGATTCTCGCGATGGAAAGGATCCACAGCTCGATCTCGCGCTCGCGCTCATGGACGGCGCCCTGGCGGGATACCAAGAGGTGCGACCCGATCTCTCGACCCGTCCGTCACTGCCGCTGCCCACGCTGACGTGAACCGGCCGCGGCTCGCGGCGCAGCTGGCGGTTGTGCCGCCTCTCGCGGCTTTTGCAATTCCGGCCGCGGCGTATATCGCCAGCGCGTCGGTCGAGCCGGGCTCCTGGGACACCGCCGAGCTTCAAGGTGTCCCGTATATGTTGGGCATCGCGCATCCTACCGGATTTCCGCTCTACACGCTGGTGGGATATGTCTGGTCGCACGTCGTCGCAATCGGTTCGGTCGCCTTTGCCATGAATGCGATGAGCGGCGTTGCGATTGCGCTAACGGCGCTTGCCGCGTATGCGGTCGCGCGCGAGATCGGCGCGAGCCGATGGGTCGCGCTCTTTGCCACGCTCTGGTTTGCGTTCACGCAAGACGTCTGGGCGCACGCAGCGCGTGCCGAAGCGCAGGATCTTGCCGTCGCGTGCGAAGCCGTTGCGATCTACGCCTTCCTGCGATGGATGCGCACCGGNNCGCGCAAGCCGTCGTTGCGGCTCGCCGGCCTTTCGGTCGCGCTGATGCTGGGAGGATTGGCGCTCTACCTATATTTGCCGTTGCGCTCGGCCTACGTCGTTGCGCACGGCCTGGATCCAACGGCCGGACTGCAAGGCGTCAACGGCGGCATCTTCTGGAACTACAACGATCCGCGAACGCTGCACGGTCTCGCATTGGAGTTGACCGGCAGTCAGTTTCACACGGCCGGTTATTTCGCGGAGGCATTCAACCCGCTGCGCATCGGCGATGCGCTCTGGGCGTTCGTGACCGGTACGCAGGCGCAGTACGGTACGTTTGCGACCTTCGTGGTTTTGGCCGGGGTCGCGGCGGCGTGGCGACGGAGCTGGCGCACGACGCTCGTGCTCTGCATTGCCTGCACGGCGGCGTTGCTCTTCTCTATCGTCTATCCGAACGAGAGCGATGTCGGCCGCTATCGTCTCCTCGCGTCGTGGCTGGCCGTTCCATTGCTCGGCGCCGTCTTGCCGGAACCGGAAGCCTCCGCCATGCCGCTGTTACGCATCGCGCTCGTGCTCTTTCTTGCGATCGGCGCCGGTACGGCCTTTGCGAATCAGCGCGCCTTCTTTCATCGCGCCCCGGGCGAAGGCGGGCGTTGGGTGATCGACGCCGTCCGTCTGAACGTGCCGACGCCGAGCATTGTCGTCACACCCTGGCTGGACGCCACCTCGCTCGCCTACGGCGCCTACGTGGACGGTTCGCTTCCGGGACTCACCATCGTTTCGGACAACGCGCTGCGCCTCGCGCTCTACCGGCGCTGGGCGGCGCATCATCGCGTCTTCGTGCTCGTCAATCCGCACGATGTGAGCGGCCTACCCGGTGCGCGCGATTACGCAACGCTCGATGACTATCACGAGCTCTACCGGGTGATGCCATAAATGACCCCCCTACGGCTCGATCGGACGGCGACGATCGCCGCGCTCGCAACCTTCGTGCTGCATCTCGTCGCCAATCCGCATTACGGTTTCTTCCGCGACGAGCTGTACTTTATCATCTGCGGCTTTCATCCGGCTTGGGGCTACGTCGACCAGCCCCCGCTCGTTCCACTCCTCGCTGCGGGCTCGCAGCTCTTCGGACATTCGCTCGTACTGTTGCGCGCACTGCCCGCTGCCTTCGCGGCCGCCGGCGTCTACGTGACGTGCCGGCTCGTCGCCGAGCTTGGCGGCCGCTCGTTCGCAGCCGTGCTTGCCACCCTCGCGTTCCTCGCAGCGGGCGTCTTGGAGAGTTTCGGAACGAAGGTCGGTCCCGATATGGTGGGCCTCTGGCTCTGGCCACTCGCCGCACTCTACGTGTTGCGAATCGTCAAGGGCGCGGACCCGCGCTGGTGGCTGGGCGCCGGCGCGTGCATCGGAGTCGCGCTCGAGAGTAAGTACAGCGTTATCTTCTTCGCGCTCGCGGTGGTCGCGGGTCTGTTGCTGACGCCGCAGCGCCGCGTTCTGTTTTCGCGATGGTTCCTCGCCGGCGTCGGGGTGGCAATCGCGATCGCATTGCCGAACTTCCTCTGGCAAGCGCTGCACGGTTTTCCAATGTGGGAGCTGCTTCGCAACGGTCAAAACGGCAAGAACGTCGTCGCACCACCGGCACTCTTTCTCTTTCAGCAGCTGCTGCTAACCAATCTCTTTGCTGCGCCGATTTGGATCGTCGGGTTGTTCTGGCTGTTCTTCAATAGAACCGCGCGCTTTCTGTGCTACGCCTACGTGCTGCTGATTGCGATGATGATCGCGCTGCACGCCAAACACTACTATCCCGCCGACATCTATCCGATTTTGATGGCGGCGGGCGGCGGCGCATTCGAACGAGCCACTCGGCGTGCGATCGTCTTGCGGCCACTCTCGATCGCAGCGGTCGTCGTTGCGGGACTCTTCTTCTTGCCCTTCTCGCTGCCGGTGCTCTCCGAGCCGGCGATGCTCGATTATTCCGGCTTCGTCTCGCGCACCTTACATGTCGCGAAATCGACGATGGCGACCGAACGCTTCCGGAGGTCGGCGCTGCCGGAGGATTGGGCGGACATGCACGGCTGGCCCGAGCTGGCGGCGACGGTTGCAAGGGTCTATGCCGGCCTGCCGCCGGCAAAGCGCGCGCAAGCGGCCATCGTCACGA
>PKWF01000220.1 GCA_003133185.1 Vulcanimicrobiota bacterium
TCCGCATCGCGGTGCGCTACGCGCAGCGGCGCATCGACGTTGCCTCGTTCGACGCACCCGCGCCCGCCGGCGGCGTCACGCTCCCGCTTAAATCCGACGGCCAGCGAGCGTACGTGCTCGCAACGATCGACGGCGTACCCGGATACTACGCGCTCGATACCGGAAGCATCAGCGCAATCGTGCTGAACCTGCCGTTCGTGCAAGAGCACCATCTCTTTCCCAAGGGCGGCCTCACTTACTTAGCGCCGGGCGGCATCGGCGGTGGCTTTCCGGAAACCCTGACCGCAGCCAACTCGTTCGCTCTCGCCGGCCTGACGNNGGGAATCTCGGTTCGGGCTTCCTCTCGCGCTTTACGATCGTTTTCGATTACAAAGCGCAAACGGTGACCTTCATTCCGAACGAAAACGCGCGGATGCGCTTTCGCAGCGATCGCGTCGGCCTCAGCATTGGTCAAAACGATAACAGCGCCTTCGTGGTGGGCCAGGTGATACCGCGCAGCCCCGCAGCGGATGCCGGCATCGCAACGGGTGATCGCATCACCGCCTTTGCCGCCCATGCGGTAGCGTCGGGGTACGGGCCGGGCGATCTCTATCCGTATAGCACCGGCACGCGTCCTTTCACGCTCACCTTCGTCGCCACCGGTATAAGCAAAACCGTAACGCTGACGCCGCGGCGGCTGCTGCCACCGCCGCAGTAGGTCGCGTGGGGTTTTTTCGAGCGGCTCGATCCGCGACTCCCGCAGATCGCCGACCTATGCCCCCGACGCGGCCCCCCGTGGCACTTGTTGTATCTTGCGGCAGCTGCTCGACGGTGTCGGCGAGCAGAACGACGCCGGAAGGATACCCTGCGACAGTGGGGCATCTTTTTATTTCTGAAGGTAACCCGTTGAACTTGAAGAGGTGCGTCATGAATTATGCTCGCGTTGTATCTCGCAGTCTCTCCGTACTGGCTTTTTTCTGCGTTCTATTACCGAGCTTGCCGGTGCGCGCGTTCCCGGTCGATTTTGGACCGGGCTTTAAGACTCAGTCCGTGAACGTCGATGGTGCAGTCGTCAGCGTAACGGTCGGCGGACACGGTCCCGCTGTTGTACTGTTGCACGGATATGCCGAAGATTCGCGCATGTGGAAGCCGCTGGCGATCGCGCTGGCGCCACGTTTTATGGTGATAGCGCCCGATCTCCCAGGCATCGGCAACTCTTCGATCCCATCGAGCGGGTTGGACATGAAAACGTCGGCGCAGCGCGTCCGAGATGCGGTGCGCTCACTTGGGTATACGAAAGTGCGAGTGGTCGGCCACGATATCGGCCTGATGGTCGCGTACGCTTACGCCGCGATGTACCCACAGGAAGTCAATCGCCTCGCGCTGATGGATGCGTTTTTACCGGGTGTTGCTGGGTGGGAGGCGATCTACAACGATCCCAATATTTGGCACTTTCGGTTCCACGGCCCGACGCCGCTGGCACTCGTTACTGGCCGTGAAAACATATACTTCGCCTACTTCTGGAACGACCTCGCTGCGGATAAGAACCGCTCGCTCTCGCCGGAAAGCCGCCGTGATTACGTCGCCGCCTACTCGCGACCGGGCCGAATGGCCGCTGGATGGGCCTATTTCGTCTCGTTCCCGAACACGGCCGTCGATTTTGCAAAGCTGGCTCGGACGCGTCTGAGAATGCCGGTGATTTCGATCGGCGGCGATAAATCGCTCGGCGTTGCGTTGGGCGCACAAGCTAAACTAGTCGCATCCGACGTGAGCGTCGTCGTTATCAAGAACGCCGGCCATTGGATCATGGAGGAGCAGCCAACCGCAACGATGGCGGCCTTGACCCAGTTCTTGGAACGCACTCGGTAAATCGTCGTCTCATTTGCATCGTTGGCTTAGGGTGACGCCTCGCGTTTTACGGCGATTGCTGGTACGCCGTCGCGGCGGAGCAATGCGTTGAGACTCATTAGCTGGGCGCCAAAGAGCGTATCATTGCTAGCGAACAAGGCATTCATTTGCGTCTCAACATCGTCCGTCAGAGCAACTTGCCCCGCCGTCGGCGGATAATCGGTTCCGACAAGGCCTCCCGCAACGTTGATAATACGTTCGTAGATGCCTGGCCCGAGGCGAAGCGCATCCTCCCAGCTCTGCGCCTTCGAAATATAGATTGCATCCAGGGACTTGTCGGTCGAGGCCTGCATCGCGGCGAGCGCCGCCGCCGTGTCGGCGTGAGGCGCGACCCTTGGTCTGGCTTTCGCAAGTGCATCGGCCAGCGCCCGCAGCGCAACGATCTCTTGTCCCGTGCGCTGGTAGTCGCCGCGCAGACGCAACGCCAGCACGAAGCTGGCTCGCATGTCGGCCTGTGAACCCGGTGTCTTCGGATCCGGCAACACCTGCATCACTTGATCCTGCGTCTTGCCGCCGGCAACCAGGCGCACCGTGTACGTACCGGGCAACACCTGCAAACCCGTGAAGCCGTCACTGGGGATCGCGTGATAATCCGGAACCGCATTGACGGTATCGTACGTCAGGTCCCACCATACCCGGTTGATGCCGGCAGTGACTTTCTTCACGTCCAGCGCTCGAACCAACGTCGTTCCGTCGTAGATCTGCACCTTGATGCTCGGAGACTTCTTCGCAGGCGGATCGCGAAGGTAGAAGTTGATGACCGCATTGCCGGGTGGATTGTCGCCGCCACCTTCGCCCGTTACCCAGGTACTCCAGGAGGCGTTCCAGCGATATGCTTGCCGCACCGGAAATAAATACGCTGGCGATGCTTGGATCTGCGGCGACCACCTCTGCAGCGGTGAGATATCGTCGAGAATCCAAACCCCGCGACCGTGCGTTGCCACAACGAGGTCGTCGAAGCGAGGCTGCACGACGAGGTCGTAGATCGGCAGGTGCGCGAGGTTGTTCAAGAGCAGCTGCCAATGTGCTCCATCGTCGTACGATAGCCACAGCCCGGTCTCCGTGCCCACGTAGAGCATGCCGGCGCGTACCGCATCCGCGCGGATCATGCGCGCGTAGCTATCGCGCGGTAAGTTCCCCGCGATCGAACTCCAATGCTGACCGAAATCCCGCGTCACGTACACGTAGGGCGTACGATCACCCAGCTTGTGGTTCTCAGCCACCACGTACGCGGTGCCGTCAAGCTCCGGCGACGGATCGATGTTGTTGATGCGCGCCCAATGCGGCAGATTCGGAATCGCCGCGCTTAGGTTCGCCCAATGGGCGCCGCCGTCGCGTGAAAGCCAAACGAGCCCGTCGTCGGTTCCGACCCAAAGTTCACCCTTGCTCCGCGGCGATTCGGCGATAGCAGCGATGGTGTCGTAGACTTCCGTGCCGGCGTTGTCGACGGTGATCGGCTGACCCGATAAGATCTGCTTGCTCTTGTCGTTGCGCGTAAGGTCGGGGCTTATCTCTCGCCAGGTTTGGCCGCCATCTTCTGTCTTCATCAGGTATTGCGCGCCGAAATACAGCGCGTCGGGTTCGAGCGCCGACACGGCGACTGGCGCAACCCACGCGCCGCGATACTTGTATGCCGCGGCGCCAAGCCCGGCGTAATCATCCGGCCACGGACTGATGGTCCGTGCCTGCATCGCGGCTTTGTCGAAGCGGATGACGGCCGCTTGATAGCCGGTGCCATAGATAACGTTCGGATTGGCCGGTGAGAACACGATCCAACCGCTCTCCCCGGCTTGCGGTGAGAACCATTGATCGGGCGTGATCGATCCGGTAAAGCTCAAGCTCGGACCGCACACCGCGCCGGGATCTTGAAACTCGCCGCACACGGTGTACGGCGTGCCGTTATCGGTGCTAATGTGATACGGCTGCGCCACGATCAGCTGCGGATCACGCCAGGTCTTCCCGCCGTCCACCGAAAGCCGCACGCCCGCGTCCGCGCCGATGATCGCGCGCTCGCCACCCACCGGGTCGATCCACATCTGATGGTGATCGTAGCCATTGGTCTTCATGCGGTCGGTTGTTTTGCCGCCATTCTTCGATTCCGATGGAACGATCGACATGAAGTAAAGGTGATTAGCATCTCTCGGATCGACCGTGAACTGCGAGAAATAATACGGCCGTTGATCGAGGACGTGCTGCGTGCTGACCAGTCTCCAATGATAGCCGCCGTCGTCGCTGCTCCAGAACACGCCCGACGCTGATTCGACCACGGCGTAAAGGCGGCGCGCATTGCTGGGTGCAAACGCCAGACCGATCCGACCGGTAAGGCCTTGCGCAAACCCGCGCACGCGGGTCCAATGCGCTCCAGCGTCCGTCGAACGGTAGAGCCCGTCGTTCGGTCCGCCGCTGGTCAACATCCAGGGACGACGTTGCACGGTCCACATGCCCGCGTAGACGATCTTCGAATCGGCCGGTGAGATAACGACGGACGAGGCGCCGGTCGTGTCGTCGACGGCCAGCACCTGACTCCAGTGCATGCCGCCATCGNNCCGCGATCTGCGCGATCTGCGCGGTCGCATCCAATCCCCTGTGCGTCCAGGTGGAACCCTTAGTGTTCGAGCGCCAGACGCCGTCTCCAAACGCGATATCGTTGCGAATGTTCGGCTCGCCGGTCCCGACGTACAAGACGTTGTGATTCGACGGCGCAACCACGACGTCGCCAATCGCAGTGACCGGTTTGTCGTCGAAGACCGGAGTCCAATGCACGCCGCCGTCGCGCGTTCGCCACAAGCCTCCCAGACCGCCCGCAAAGTACGTTGTGGGGTCGCCTGGAATGCCGGTCACCGTGTCAATACGTCCGGTTGTCGGGCCAATGTTTCGATAGGTGAGATTCGCAAAGGGCGAGCTGTCGCCGGCGCCCATTGCAACGCCAGCCGAGACAACGGTTGCGCCCAGTAACAGGACTAGGCTTATAGGTCCGTGCTTCATTACCACTACCCCAAAGGCGATAAAGAAATCCGAATTCTGGTTTTTAATTATCCGTTCGCAGCGACCGTTTCCCTACCCTATCCCGTTCAGAGATCCGCAACATCGCTGACGCGCCGGGCACGGATGGGCTCGGGCTAACCATCTAACTCCTTACCGGTCAGTAATGACTTGGCGAGCTCGACGCCTTTTTTTGCCTCCGAGGCAGCCAAAGCGCTCTTGAGCACAGCGATGACGGCNNCCCGCCAACAACCAGAGCAAACCTTGAATAACAAAACAGATGACGCTTAGTCCGATCAAGCCGGGAACGATCCAAAAGAAGTTACCGCCTGAGCCCTGGCTTTTGGCCATGCGTATGCCGACGAGCCAGGAGCCGAAGAACGCGCCGGCCATGAGCAGCGGCTTGAACGGCATCTCAGGCGTGCGCGCATCGATATATTCGAAGGCGTGAGCGATGGCATAAAGAGACTGGCCGCTGCCGTCGTGCCCGGGCAATCCCGAGCCACGCCGGAAGGGCACCCCGTAAAATAATCTGCGATGCCTTGGAAGAAGAGCACGACGAGCTGAAATGGATTGATCGATGCTATCATGCCCATCAGCCCGAGATCTGCATCGCGAAGCCTTTCGAGGCCGCCCTTGAACTCGTTGGCCAGAACCAGAATGGTGGCCGCAAGCGCGAACACCAGCCAAGCTACTTTCTGCCATTGAGTCAGCTTACGCCGCCTCCCGGACCGTGGCGTCTGTTGCTGATTCAACGCATCAGACACGTCGGGACCACGATCTTCGGAGAGCCGGCGGTCGGGAACGGTGTTTCGCCTCCGTGGCTCGGCACACGCGGTCGCACTTCAGCAGATAGGCGCGTTACCCTTGCAAAATGAGGCCTTACCGGTGCCGCACGGACCTCTCGCTAAAGTTCTCGTAATCTCGAAATGTCGCCCGCACTGATCTCCCACATGGAGCCATCGGCTCGATCGAATACGTACACCGTTTCCTGGCGCCGCGACGTATCGACAACGAATGGAGCTAGCGCAAGGGTGCGCGCGCTTCTCGCCGTCTTAGGCCCCGAGGCTCAGACTTTTTTCAGAAGTTCGGTGCAGAGTGGCCAGAGTCTCACCGCTCACCGGAAAAGAATGGAGTCCTCGTGCGTATACTGGCCCTCGTCGTTGCCTTTGTAATTATAGCGCCGCAAGTCGCCCGATCTGCGGAGAATCCGCGGCAGGTCACTCTCTCGGGAACGATCGTCTCTGCGGACGCCGCGACCCTGGTTATCGACACTTCCTCCGGTCGGAAAAGCGTCTCGTACAATTCCAAAATTCGATTCTTTTTGGTTAGCCGCTCTGCGCTCGCCAATGTTACCGCGGGGTCGTTTATTGGCACGACCGTAGCTCCGCAGCCCGATGGAACTTTCAAGTCTACTGAGGTGCACATCTTCGCGCCATCCTTGCGCGGCACCGGCGAAGGTTTCAGGCAAATGAACGATAGCGGAAAGCGTATGATGGCAAACTCCACCGTTCGAACGGTCGCGGTCCCCAACATGATGGCAAACTCCACGGTGCGAGCGGTCCATTCGACCGCAATCGGAACGACGATCACGATGATCTTTCCCAGCGGCACGAAGACGATCGTCATCCCCTCTGACGTCCCCGTGGTCTACATCGGACGCGGCACGCCGGCTATGCTTACATCCGGCGCCCACGTTCGCGTAGCGGCCATTGCTAACGGCGACGCACTCGCAGCCAGGTTCCTGCTTATCGGAAAGAATGGCCTAGTTCCGCCGACGTAGCGTTCGGCGGCGCTCGCGGGCACCGCTGTCGCACGAATGGGTGCTACGCAATAATGCGATTCCAGAGGGCGATGGGATACCGAAACCCGCCGCGTGGGTAAAGAGACCTCATGAATGAAGAGACCTCCGGTCTTTCGCGAGCCCTTGCGAAAGGCGATTCCGTTATTCTAAGCAGCGGCGCGACCGCGAGCGCCCGATCTTCGTATCCTGCCGGGTATGCCGGCGATGTTGAGCTGTTGCTTGACGGCGAAGAAGTCACCGACGAAGCCGAGTCTCTCGTCCTTCCCGATACCGGCTTGCAGGTAACGGCCTCCGAATCCGGGGGCCCGATCGTCACCGAAGAGAGCGGTGGCGAAGTTCGCGGCCGAAGCCGCCGAATGGAAGATTAGCGCGGCAGGCGGAAAAGCGCACCCCTCGCACTTCCTGTATCCGGTCGCAACCTCTGGCGACCCTTAGGCGATTACGCAAGCATGACCGATCAAGAGATTAAACCCTATGTCGGCAAAGCCGTACGCGTTACATTAGCTGACCGGCGTGTGCTCGCTGGAGTTCTCCACGCCTCCGATGAATCGGGGCATGGTCACCGGCACTACGCAATCGTCTCCGATGCGATCCGCGAGGGCGGCCACGCCGCTCGGGAAGTCATCCATGGCGGGGACCAGATCGCAACAATCGAGGACGCCTCCGGAGATCCTGCGGCAACGCCCTAATTTATCCAAGATATGAGATTGCTTCGTTTCCTGCCTCCCGTTCTTGCGGCCGTGGTCGCATCGCCGGCGGGAAGTAGTGCAGCCGCGAGCGACCCGCTAGCAGCGTGGTTCGGTTCGCAGACGTGCCCCGCACTCGACGGCCTTTATAGCAAGCGGGAGCCGCCGTACGTGAAGACTGGCATGGAAACCCTCGTGTTAGACGTACCAACAGCCGTGCTTTTGAAGCAAAAAGTCAGTATGACCGTCCCGTGGTACGTGTACGATCCAAAGACCAACGTCGCGCTCAGTCACGTCGGCGGAGATTCCGGCGTCGTTTGGACGTTGCGGGTCGTCAAAGGCGCGCCGCCGACGTCGCTCTCCAAGATCGATCTGGGCGACGCGCACACGACGTCCGGTCTGAAGATCGGCGCGAGCGCGGAGTTGGTCGTCCGGACGCTTGGGACGCCGCTCGTCATTCACGCCTGCGGTATGGAACGCTACGAATATAGCGATGACAAGGACCGCGACGCGGAACAAAACGATTTGGATTTTACGATTAGGAACGGTCGCGTCATCGAGATCGCCCATACGTCCTGGGGCTAGGGCTCTGGCTCTATTGCTAAAGGCGGGAACCCTTGTGGCAAGAATCCGGCGTTCAGGAGGGCTCCAACGTATGGCCAAGCCTCGGATCGCCTTTGTCACCTGCGCCAGGACAATCGCAACCCTGGGACTCGTGTCCCTGATAAACATGCCTGCTGCCGTGGCACAAGAGGAAGAGTATGCTCCAGGAGTATGGCACTATCGCTCTGTCGCCTGCGTAGACACCACAGTTAGGTCGGTCGAACCCCGCCTAACCTCCGACGACCAGAAGACTTTCACGGCAAGTGATTTCCAACAGAGCGGTGTGTTCGTAGAGTTCAACACGACCTTAGGATCGGATCCAGCGAATCCCAATATGCGAGCCGCCGTCACCCATTACCAAAACACCGCCGGCAACAACGCTATGATGAGGGAGCGTCCAGGTGATAAGGCGCAGGTCTGTTTCCTATCAAGGCCCGCACCAACACTATATTGCGATCCAGATCAAGACGCCAGAGGACGTGTGTTTCGAGTCTACGATTATCGTCAACACGCGCAATACGCGGGGATGAACAGCGAGCACGACTGCGGTGGCGCCTAATCAAGCGCGTCAGGTCTAAGACGCCGACCGTCCGCTCTAGCCGACGCTTTTGACCTTTGGTGCCGGCAATAATTCGTGCGATCTCGGGGGCACTATCAGGATGCCGTGCGAGCCGGCGGGAAGCTCTATTGCCTGCGTCATACTTCGAGCGCGATCCGAGCGTTCCAGTTTTGTGATTTCGTAGAATCCGCATGGGGTGTTAGGGTCGGTGGGACCATCGATTATGTAGGCGTTTGGCTCCATCGAATTGCCGATCGAGCTCGTGCTTTTTAGCACGATAGGGCCTTCGCGATCATCTGGACCGGTCAACTCGACGTACAACTGGTCCAGCGGAAACAGCGATGCCTCGAAAGAGATCGGTAGCCGGAATGTCTCGCCCTGTTGAAACTCTCTATTGCTCATACCGCCAGAATACTGGCTGCGTCTTCCGTCTTCCCTCAGACATTGCGTGTACGTTGCCCATGTTTCCGCAGGCAATGCGAAAGCCGGAGCGGCCAGGAGGTTAGCGAGTCAACAGCGCGAGATACGTTAGCATGAATCACGCCGAAGACGAGCTAGCCGAGTACTTGGAGAACGAGCCCCAGCCGCTGCCTCCGCGAGATCCCATCGGTCCGCCGGACGTCCAGCCGGGCGGTCTGCCGCTCGAGCCCGACGAATAGCTTTAGCCCTTGAGCGAGCTTTCTAGGTTAGTTTGCGATCGCGCCAGCAATCGGCCGAGCTGAACGCGCGATCGCAAATTTAGTTTTCGCAACGCCGAGGATACGTGCTTCTCAGCAGTTCTCAAACTGATGTGCAATATTTGCGCGATTTCGTCGTTGGAATGGCCCTGTGCCACGAGTTCGCCCACCTCGCGTTCGCGCGGCGAGAGGAGGGCGCCGGTCGCGTCGGGGCGGTCGATCTCAAGGCGGCGCAGGTCGCGTGCCGCTCCCAGCGCGCGATACGATTCCAAGGCGCGGTTGGACTCCCCACCTAGTTCGTAGCCGCGCGCCGCGAGCCACGGCCAGCCGATCGCCTCGAACGCCCTTGCCGCTTCGAGCGCGCTCGCACGAACGTCGAGATCGAGGACGTCGCGCTGAGACGCGAAAGCGTCGAAGAGCGCCAATGCCGCTTTATTGACGCGGTCTTGGGGGCGCGCCGCCGCTTCGACCAGTTGTCGCCGGAGGCTCGTGACGTCGCCCTCGGCTCCGTATTGAGCCGCCGCGAGATACGCAAAGAGAAAGCGATGGGGGCCGGGTACGACGGTTGCGATCCTGTGGATCCACGCGGCGGACTCGGCGATTTCGCCGCGCAGGCCGAGCGCCCAAGCGTAGGGTCCTCCGAGCAGGCCGATCGCGAGCTTCATTCCGTGCGCGACGCCGTAGTGGAGAAACGACTCAGAATCGTCCCGGCGGAGCCGCGCCTCGTCGCCCGAACAAATCCCGAGCACGAAGTTGGCGCTCTTGACGTGCACGAGAATGGCGTAGCTCTGCTCCGGTGCGCCCGACGCGTTGCGCAGCAACGCCGCCGCAGTCGGAAAGTCGCCGCGTAGCGTGTGTTCGAACGCCGAAGCGGCCGATGCCAGCGTGAGCGCCGTAGGGTACGCTTCCCGCTCAGGCGGGATGGAGGCGCGAAAGTGATCGCGAGCGCCCTCGATTTCGCCCAAACCCACGGCATCGAGCGCAATTTGGCAATGCGTGTGGCGCAACCGGGCCTCCCGGTCGTCGAGCCGTCGCGCCGCGTCGAGCGCGAGGTCGCTGTTGGCGCGCCACCTGTCGACGTCGCCACGCATTGCCGCGACCTTAAATCGCGCCTGATACGCGTGCGTTCCCGTCAAGGGATCCAAAATTGGCTCGTGAAGCTCGTTGAGAAACGAGAGAGCGGAATCGGAGTCGAGCGCGGCCACGCAGTTGTAGGCAGTGCGTGCCCGCAAGAGGTTAAGGGTTTCTGCCGGCAGCTTTGGGCCGAGTGCATCGAGCGTCTGACGATAGAGATGCGTGGCGGCGGCGGCGTCACCGCTATTGTAGAGCTGCGCACCCAGCGCCGACGCGTTTTTCGCAAAGCCCTCGAAGTCACCGGCCGCCCAATAGAGTTCTCCCGCTCGCCGAAGTCGTTCGATGCCGGCGCTGAGCTGATTGAGCGATCCTAAGGAGACGCCGATCTTGTGGACGAGCTCCGCCTCACTCTCTTTTCGCTCCGCGAGAGCGCGTTCGTAGTAGACAATTGCGTCAGCCATCGCGCCCATGGCGAAAGACTGGTCGCCGGCCGTTTCGGCGTAGGCTGCGGCACGTTTGAAATCACCAGCACGGCGCCAATGATGGGCCAGCTCGACGGTCGCAGCATTTTCTTGAGCACTTCGTTCCAGCTCGAGCGCAATCGCTTCATGGAGGGGGCGCACTCGTTCTGCCAGCAGCTCGCCGTATAATACCTCTTGCGTCAACGCATGGCGAAAGATCAGCTCGCCGGGAGCACTCGGACGATCGTAGAGCAATTGCAACGCACGAGCACGCTCGAGCGACGCGAGCACATCGTCACGAGTCCCGCGTTGCAGAGCAACGAGGCGATCGACCGAGAAGCGTTCGCCGAGTACGGCCGCGAGCGATAGGATCTTTCGCTGCTCCTCCGAGAGCCGGGCGGCGCGCGCCAAAATTGCGCCGCGGATAGACAGCGGCAGCCCGCGCTCGTCGTCGACCGGTCCACCATCGAGCGCGTCCTTCACAAGCTCTTCAGCGAAAAATGCATTGCCTTGGCTGCGGCGCACGATGCCGGCAACGGTACCGGCATCGAGTGCGTCGCGATGGGGAACGGCCCGCTCGATCAATGCGTGGATCGAACGTTCGTCTAGCGGCGTCAGCCGTAGGTGCGACACCGACCGCTTTGCAAGAAGCGTCGCAAAGTCGCCCAGGAGTGGGTGGTCCGAGCCGACTTCGTCGGAGCGATACGTGAGTACGACCAACATTCGTCGGCGATCGATGCGATCTGCCAGATATGTCAAGAATCCGAGCGTCGAACGATCTGCCCAGTGGATGTCCTCGATCAGGAGTATCGCGGTGCCGCGCGTCGCATATCGCGCAAACGCCGCATCAATGGATTCGAAGAGCGAACCGCTTGGCCGCAAGGCGCCCCGCTCTGCGTTACGTTCAAAGGTCAACCGCTGAACGAGCGCGTGCACGGAGGCATCTCGCGGCATCGATCCGCGCCGCTCCACTTGCTGGAGCAAATCGCGCAACGATCCGAGTGGTGTTTGAACGAATTCGACGCAACGGGCCAAAGCGCAGATGGAACGGCCGCCCGCAAGGCTTGCCTCGAGATGACGAAGCAGGCGCGATTTGCCGACGCCGGCCTCGCCGCTGATCAAGACTACGCTTCCGTGCCCTTCCGAGGCCTCTCGGCGACGCTCCGCGAGAAAGCCGACCTCGCGGTCGCGGCCGACGAGCTCGGAGCGGACGTCCGCGGCCGTGGGTTTGAAACTCAACTGGTAAGAAAGCCTCCTTGAATCAAGGGTGCTGACCGAACTCCCCTTACTCGTTCGGCGTCGCATCCGGCGATTCCAGCGGCCCGGCCGAATGGCTTTCTCGCATCACGGCCAATTGTAATGCCGGCTTCGCGACCCATAGTAATGCCGGCTTCAGCGCCCATCCCAGTGCCGGCTTCGCGGCCCGTTGTAATGCCGGCCGAGGTTCCGCAGCCAGCCACGCGCCAAAGCCAGCAGCGGCCCCACCGCTGCCAGCCGCGGCCCCGCCGGTGCGGCCGGTTCCAGTCGGAGAGCCACCACTATAACGCGCCACTAACGGCGAAATAATGTATGCGCCTCCCGGCGAACAAAAAAGAAGCGCGGGAGGCGCATTCTCGTTTTGAGGAGATGGAGCTCGCGGCTTTAGAGATCCTTAACGCGTCTCTGCGAGAATGCCGGAACATGAGCGACCCTCAGGTGATCGTCGTCGGGGGCGGCCCGGCAGGTCTGGTGCTCGCATTGCTTCTCAGCCGAAGCGGGATACGCGTGACGGTTCTGGAGCAGGCCGCGACGTTCGCGCGCGAGTTTCGCGGCGAACTGCTTCAACCGGGCGCAAACGGGATATTCGGCGATTTGGGCCTGCGGGAGCGGATCCTAGCGCTGGGCTATGTTTTCCCCTCAGGCATGGATATCCGGGACGGCCGTAAGACCGTCCGCTTCGAACTGCCGCCAGTCTTCGACTCGACACGAGGCGACGGCATCATGATCGTTCCGCAGCAAAAGCTTCTCGAACTGCTTGCTGCCGAAGCGTCGAAGCAGTCAACTTTCCGTCTCGTCATGGGTTGTTTTGCCCGCGAGCTGTTGCGTGGCGCGAATTCCGTGGGCGGCGTTCGAGCGCAGCTGCGCAGCGGAGCAGAAATGATGGTGCGCGCCCCGCTCGTCGTTGCATGCGACGGTCGCTTTTCGGCGATTCGGCGCGCGGCGGGAATCGGGGTGCGAGAGAGTCCGGTGCCATTCGATCTCGTGTGGTTCTCGGCGCTCAATCTCGGCACTCTCCCGGACAGAATACACCTCAGGATCGCGCGCGATCAGATGTTCGTTGCATTCGCCAGCCGCAGCAATCAACTGCAAATCGGCTGGTTCGTTCACAAAGGTAAGTACGCTCGGTTGCGCGCACGGCCTTTTGCGGAAACCGTAAATCACATTGCGGCGCACGTTCCCGTTCAACTGGATCGCACCGTTCGACAGGCGCTCAACGGCTGGCACGATTTGTCGCTCCTGCCCGCGGTCAGTCAGGTTGCGGAGACGTGGTCGCAACCGGGCCTGTTGCTGCTCGGCGACGCCGCGCACCCGATGTCGCCGTCGATGGGCCAGGGAATCAACGTGGCGATCTACGATGCCGTCGTCGCGGCGCAACGCCTCGTACCGGCGTTCGCCGCCGGGGCACCACTCGATGAAGCCGCTCGCGCAATCGAGAAACAACGGCGCCCCGCTATCGCTGCGACGCAGCGGACACAAAACATCATCACGGGCATCATGTATGCGCTCGGCCCGGATGCGACACTGAAGTTTGCGAGCGCCCTGATCGGCGTTGGCACGCGCACGCGCTGGTGGCCGCAATACATCAGAAGGGAGGCCGACCGCCTTTTATGGGGCGACCCGTGGGTACGCGCGAATCACGGGCCCTGGGTACTCGCCGACAACAAAGCGGCATCCAGGTAAGCGCTCGACGGGCAAGAAATCCCGTCACATGATGCGTCCAATCGTCTTTCTTTCTGCCCTGTTTCTCTCAACAGTCGTCACCTCGGCAGCGGCGAGCGCCGCGCCGAGCCCCGCCTCAATCGGTGCCGCGCAGATCGACGAGGTCCTCGTGCAGGCGCACGTCGCGGCCGGCGGGTCGCAACTCGACGGTTACGCCGCGATGACGCAATCCGGCAGCTTCGTTCAAAATGGCGGGCCGTCGAACTCGTTCGAAGGNNTCCAAGGCTACGACGGTACACAGTGGGGCCAGCAAAACGGCGTGCTCGCGATTGTGAGCCTGCCATCGTTAGTCGCCGACGCCGTGACCCAGGCCTACCTGAGCAGCTACGCCTTCTTTCGGCGCGATCAGCTCTCGACGCTCAAGTCGGGACGCGAGGAGAACGTCGACGGGCAGCCCGCATACGTTTTGCATGCCGAGCCTCCCGGCGGCTCTCCTGCCGATCTGTATTTCGACGCATCGTCGTATCGTCTCGTGAAGGTCGTCGCGCAGACGGCGCAAGGTATCGACACCACCACGAACTCCGATTTTCAGGTCGTGCAGGGCGTCCCAGTGGCAATGCGCTCGGTGGACGTCAATGCGTCCGGCACGACGTCGGTCACGACGCTCAAGGCGATCCAATTTTCGACGAGCCTCGAACCCAGTGCAATNNGTAGGCGGGCTCGGCCACGTCGTCGTTCCGGTCTCGCTCAACGATAAACCGGCAACGCTCGTCTTCGATTCCGGCGGCGCGAACTTCTTGGTTCCCGACGCCGCGAAAAGTCTTGGCCTGCAGGCCTCAGGCGGCATCGCCACGGGCGGCGCCGGCACGCAGCAACAGATGACCGCCTACGCTCGCGTTGCATCGGTCGATTTCGGCGGAGCGCGCCTATCGGATCAGAACTTCGTCGTCACGCCGCTGGGCTATCCGCTACTGCATCCACGCAAAGACCTCGCAATCGAAGGTCTGATCGGCTTCGAATATCTCGCCAACTTCCGCGTCAGCGTACGCTACGCGGATCGCGAAATGGACCTCGCGCCATTCGACGACCCGGCGCCTTCCGGCGGCGTCACGCTGCCGTTCAAATCCGACGGCGCGCACGCCTACGTGCTGGCAACCGTCGACAACGTCTCCGGCTACTATCTTCTCGACACCGGAAACGCCGGCGGCATCGTGCTCACCACGCCATTTGTGAAAGAGCACCGCCTCTTTCCCAAGGGCGGCCTGATCTACCGATCTCCCGGCGGAGTGGGCGGCGGATACGTGGAGACGCACGCCGCGGCGAAAACGTTTGCGTTCGCGGGACAAACCTACCACGACATTCCGGTCAGCATCCCGCAGGTGACTTCAGGTTTCTTCGCAACGCGCGGCGTCGCGGGGAATCTCGGTTCGGCCTTCCTCTCGCGCTTTACCGTCGTCTTTGATTACAAGGCGCAAACCGTCACGTTCATTCCGAATCGTGACGTTGCGATGCCGTTCCGAGCCGACCACATCGGGTGGAGCCTCGGTCAAGAAGATCTCAGCGATTTTGTGGTCCACCAAGTCGCGCCGGGAAGCCCGGCCGCCCACGCCGGCATCGCAGTGGGCGACCGCATCACGGCGTTTGCTGGAAATCAGGTGGCGGCAGGCTTCGGGTTAGGCGATCTGTCACCGTACTCCACCGGCAACGCGCCGTTTACAGTAACGCTGGATCGCGCCGGCGTCGACAGAACCGTGACGCTGACGCCGCGCAACCTTCTTCCGGCGCCGCAGTAAACGACGGCCGTCGACATAGATATGAGAGGATAGAGAGATGACGCTGAAGGACCGGGCCTTTCTTTCGATTCTTGCAATCGGACTCGTTGCTGCGGCGTCTCCGACGCCCCCACCGCCGCCTGCCGTTCGCAACGTTACTACGGTGTATTACGGGATTTCCGTGCCGGACCCGTACCGTTACTTTGAAGATCCAAAAGATCCAGGCCTGGCAAAGTATTTCCGAGAGCAAAGCGCTTACACGCGACAGATTCTCGACGCGCTGCCCGGTCGGGCGGCGCTCCGCAAGCGCATTGCGCAACTCGATAACACCAACGAGAGCTTGAACTCCGTTCAGGTACTCGGATCGTACTACTTTTACCTGAAGCGAGCGCCAGGAGCGAATACGGCGAAGCTCTACCGCCGGCGAATTGCCGGCGGCCCCGAACGTCTCGTCTTCGATCCGGGCACGTTCGCACGGTCGCCGATGCAGCACTACACGTTCGATTACTACTCCGTATCTCCCGACGGGCGCTACGCGGCGATCGGGACCGCCGAAGGCGGCTCGGAGAAGACCGTGTTGCACGTCGTCGACGTCGAGGACGGACACTTACTATCGGACGTTATCCAAAACGCGATTTACTTTGGTCCGCAGTGGCGAAACGACTCTCGCTCATTTTATTATTTTCGAACGCCGGAGCTCGGACCCGACGCTCCCCAGAGCGCGCGTGACACAAAGGGCCTCGTTCGATTGCACGTCCTCGGGCGGAGCGCCAATCTCGATCCGGCTATCTTCGGATACGGCTTGTCGCCGCGGATTCCGTTCGCGCCCGAAGATGCGGCCATCATCAGCATATCGCGCAGAACGAGATGGGCCCTGGCCGCGATCTACCATGGCGTGCAAAACGAAATCGCCCTCTACGCCGTGCCCGCCTCCCAGGCAACAAATGGGCAGGGGCCCTGGCGCAAAATCGTGGGCTACGAAGACGATGTCACCGATTACGAAGTCGTCAACGATACACTATACTTAAGCTCACATTTGGGCGCTTCGCGCCATCGGATCCTGGCCGTCGACTTAACTGACCCCTCGCTGGCAAATGCGCGGGTGGCCGTCGCCCAAAGCGGGCGCGTGATCGAAGATTTGAGCCTTGCGGCCGACGGCATTTATCGCCAAGATCTTGACGGCGGGATCTCGAAGCTNNGCCTCGCGATACGCTCCGACGGGACTCCCGGAAGCACGATGGAGGTGGCGCTCCCGTTCGACGGTACGATTTCGGAAATCGCAACGGACCGATTGCGTCCAGGTGTGACCTTCGACATGGAATCGTGGACCAAATCGCCGTTGTGGTACCGCGCCTCGGCAACCACTGCGGTTCGCGACACGGGGCTTCGAAAGAAGTCGCCTGTCGATTATTCCGGAATCGTCGCTCGCGAAGTCTTCGCGAAAAGCGCCGACGGTACCGACGTGCCACTTTCGATCGTCATGCGCGTCGACATCACGCGCAATGCCGAGAATCCCACGCTGGTGGACGGCTACGGCGCGTACGGGATTGCCATCTCCCCCTCGTTTAGTCCGACTCGTCTCGCATGGCTCGAGCGGGGCGGAGTTTTCGCAGAGTGCCACGTTCGCGGCGGAGGCGAGTTCGGAGAGGATTGGCATTTTGCCGCTCACATTGCCACCAAGCAGCGTACGATCGACGATTTTGTTGGCTGCGCGCACTACCTGATCGATAACCGGTACACGACGTCGGCGAAGCTTGCCGGCACGGGTACGAGCGCCGGCGGCGTCACGATCGGTAACGCCATCGTGCAGCATCCCGAGCTTTTCCNNCCGGTCGGATTTAAAGCGCTCTACGAGACCGACCCGTACATACACATACGAGACGGGGTTGCCTATCCGGCCGTTCTCGCAATCACCGGAGCGAACGACCCACGCGTCGCGCCCTGGATCGTGGCGAAGTTCGCGGCGCGCCTACAGGCGGCGACGTCGAGCGGAAGGCCCGTNNCTAGCCGCAAGCCCTTGCTATTGCGCGTCGATTACGACGCGGGACACGGGGCCCTGGGAGCCTCTCGAGCGCAAACGCAAGCGCTCATCACCGACGAGTACGCCTTCCTCTTCTGGCAATTGGACGAGCCGAGCGTGCAGCCTACGTCTTCAGGACCTTCAGCACCGCGCCGATCGTATTCCAATTTCGCGTTGTAACCGGCACACCCAGGGCCTTGTCGATCCGGCCGAGGTACGAAATCGTCTTCATGTGGCGCCGGTAGACGCCGAAAACGAACTGGTTTTTCCGTCCCACGATGCGCACGTACCAATCGTCGTTCGAAGGGATCCCGAATGGCATCGCAGGAAGCCGTCCCGGCACTGGTCCCGTAAGGATGCTAACGAAGCGAACGTGATCTTGATCCACCGGGGTTCCTTGGAACGGCGAGCGGCTCTCGAGAGCGAGCACGTCCGCACCCTCGCAAAAAACCACTTGCGTATCGAACGGCAAACGACCGACGAGCTCCGAGCGAAACGTTTGGACGGAGCCAGGATTGCGAACGACGAACAAGCCCGTGGCTCCGACGTTGACGACGTCGAAACGCTGCAACTCCTTGGCCAGGAGCGAAGGGCGAAACCGCCGATGTCCGCCAACGTTCGCACCACGCAAGAACGCTACGATTGCCACGCCGCTCTATTTCGGGCCGAGCGCCTTTAAGGCTAGGGGTTAATGGCCGTGGACGAAATATCGATCACGCCTTTTTCCTGGGTTATGCGTTTGAGCCGCGTTTTCGAGCCGCCTTCGTAAGCTGAAATCGTATTATCGTTGAAGTCCGTTACGTAGAACCGTTTTTCCTTATCGACGGCGACCTGCGGAAAGGCGCGGATCGGCAAGACAAAGGAAAGGCCATCGTTCGGGCACGATTGACTCGGATCGTAGTCGACTAGTACGCCCTCGTCGCTGCTGTTTTGAGTTCCGATGTAGGTCCTTCCCGAAGAATCGATCGCAATTGAAAGGCCGCCGACAGCGAACACGGGGCTATCGCTCGTCGAACTGTAAAGTTGCTTAACCAACGTACCCTTTGAGAACTCCTCTGCCCCTTCGAAGCGCTTAATGGTACCGCTGGGATCGGGGATGCACATCTTCTTATCCTTGAAATACACGATCGTCGGATTAGCATAGTGCACGCTCCAAACGTTGCCGTGAGAATCTACGACCATCTGCGTTACGGCTTGGCTCTGCCCGGTGGCGAAGGCAATGGTACCCTTCGTCGTTCCAGCAGCGAAATAGGTCACGCCGCCGCCGTCGTCCCCGACGTAAAGATCGCCTTTGGGATCGACCGTCGCGTAGGTAGGCAGGACGTCGCCGGTGAGGTTTCCCCCCGTGTAGGTCGCAATCGGCTTCTTCGCCTTCCCGCCTTTCTTNNGTCGGGCCGGTGGCGAGCGACGAAGTGTCGCACGGTACACCGGAGAACTCCTCCCGTGCCGGCACGCTGCCGCTCTTCACGGGCTGCAGATAGACCCCGAAATTCCCCTGAGGGGCCTCATCCACGAAAAACGGCAAGCCCGCGGTTCCGAAGGCCGTCGGGCTCGACACGCCATCCCCTTCGGTGGTTTCCTGCAGCTTCAGGTCGG
>PKWF01000201.1 GCA_003133185.1 Vulcanimicrobiota bacterium
CGGCGGAGGCTTTCATGGCGGCGGAGGCTTTCATGGCGGCGGCGTCTCCGCTTTCCACCGCGGCGGTGTTGGGGCCCGCGGCTTCTTTGGCGGTTACGGCTACGGTTACAACTGCGGCTTCGGTTTCGACTGCGGGGTTTACGATTATGGCTATGGCTATGGCGGCGGTGCGGGAAATGCCGTCAGCAGCGACGACGGTTTTAGCGGCGGCTATGTCCCCGATCCCGTCGGCGCAGAAATTCCGCCCGTGATCTTTCCCACTAACTGCTGGGTCCGCCGCGCCGCTTACGATCCATCCGGCGCTTATGTGGGGCAAGTCCTAATCGACCTCTGCCGCCCCTCGGATAGCGTAACCATGACCGGTTTGAAAGCTGGGACTAAAACGCCCAATTCTGGGACAGGGACCGGCCAGCTTCCTCCCCCTTACCGGTCAGGCGCGCCCCAATCACCCCCATAAGGCTAACGATCTCCGGGCAGCATGGGCGCAAAAAGGCCCCGTCCGAGCAGGGCCCGAACGGGGCAAGGAAGAGCGCGCCTGTGCTGGGGGGCAACGAAAAAGCGCGCCAAACCTGCGTAACGCAAGAATTGTTCCCAACGAGGAGGGCGCGCGAAGGCCCTTGTCCTCGCCTCGATCGCGCCGCCCCCGCCAATCTCGTCGTCGCGACGACGGTTAGCCAAGTGTCCGGTTGCCTCGGACGACGCGCAAGTGGGCTAGCGCCTGCGGCCGGCGGGCGCCGCATGATCACAACGCCGTCGCGTTCGAGGCGGACGATGAGGCGTTCCGCGACGATCGACGCCATCAACTCGGCCGGCTGCGTTTTCGCTGGACGGCCGTCGCTCGTCAGGGCGAAGGCGCCGCCAGCTTCAAACCTTCCCGAAGGTTTCGTCGAAGGCGTAGCCGGCGCCGCGAACGGTGCGGATCGGATCGCGTTCCCTGCCGCGCGAGAGCGCCTTGCGCAGCCGCCCGACGTGGACGTCGACGGTGCGCTCGTCGCCGTCATAGTCGCGCGGCCAGACGCAATCGAGGAGGTGCGCGCGAGAGAAGACCTGGCCAGGATGGCGTGCGAGGATCTCGAGCAGACCAAACTCGCGCGGCTTCAGGTCCAGCTCGCGGCCGCCGGAGCGCACGGTCCGATGCATCACATCGACGACCAGGTCACCGACGACGATGGGTTGCGGCGGAACTGCCAACGGGCTAACTTCCGGCGAGAGGCTGATGCTGTAGCCGGCACGCTCAAACATGAGGGCCGCCTGCCTGACGCAGTCGAATCGCAGCGGATTATCGCCACGGTAGTTGGCATCGGCGATCGCGCGGATTTCATCGTCGCGTAGCGACCGCGTCGTCAGCCGGTTGCGCGAGCGCGGCTCCGTGTCGTCGCTTGTGAGGTCTTGGAATGTCGTAATCATTGAGACATCTCCGACGGTATAGAAAGGGAAGAGCCCGCCGGTGTGGCGAGCTCTCGCGAACGTTTGTTGTGCTGAGCCGGTGTTATGCGGCGTTCCGGCGACGTCGCCGGCGCGCTTGCTCGCGCGCTTCGAACTCGGACGAGTCGAAGGTTGCGGGCTCATCGTTGGGCTGCTCGACATCGTCGAGCGGATGGACGCCGAGAACGCGGCGCACGGCGTAGCCGGCAGCGAGAAGCTTGGAAGCCTCGCTGCGGTCGAGGTCGTCGATCGGAAGCGGCTTCTCCGCCGGATCGAAGCCCCACGCGAGGGCTCCTGTGCCGTCGGCCACCATAGCCTGCAATGCGTCGCGCATCCCGATTGTTGGGCGAGTCACCCGGTATAGCTCACCTGCGGCATTCGCGTGATCGCTCGCGTCGTGGAAGATCCACTCACGAGTCACGGGATTCCATTCACCGCCGTTAGCTTTCATGGCCGCGCGGCAATAGACAGTCCGTTCGTCTTTGATCGTATAAAGTTGAGACATCGTCGATTCTCCTTTCGCGCTCGAGGCGCTCGCCGTTGATGGATCCGGCACAGCCGCGACCGGCGAGGCGCGCAAGGACGAAGCGAAGCGGAGAGGCGTGGACCGGAGCGCAGCGAGGACCGGAAGCCGGCCCTTGCGCGCCTCGACGGGCGTGGCTAGGATCTCTCAAACAACGGCGAGCGCCTCGGGCGCGAAAGGAACGCCCACCTACGGCATCACCGTCGCCGGCTTCCAGGCGTGCGGCCACAGCGAGACCAAAGCGCACTTGCTCCCAGGCGGGATAGCGGATACCGCGCGCGATTCTGACGCCTCCCTCTGGCGACGCGACGGTCAGCGCGAATACAAGAAGTGCCCTGGTCGCGCAGTATTGTGGGCGTAGAGGAAGGGCCCGGAACGGCGCCCCTACCCTCGATAAACGATCCGTGGCGAAGTCGAAGACTTCAACCGCGAAACCATAGCCCCAGCGCACCAACGTATAAAATCATGCAGAGCGCCACACGCAGCGCACGTTGCGGCAGTTTGTGCGCGAGAGCAACTCCGAAGCCGACGCTAAAAGCGGCTCCGATACCCAGTATCAGGCCCGCGCGCCAATCTGCAAAACCTGCAAGTGTGTAAGTCGGAATCGCGATCGCTATTGCGGGCAGCACGACAGCGAGCCCCATACCTTGAGCCTCCGTTTGAGATAGCCCGAAGAGCAACGCGAACAACGGGATCGTAAAGGTCGCGCCCCCAACTCCGAACAGCCCGGAGCAGAATCCTCCGCTCGCTCCGATCGCCGATGCAGAGGGCCATTGAAGGCGGCGGCTCAAAACTTGTCGCCAAAATGCGCTGAAGATCGTGAACGTTGCCAAAGCCGCGAGGAAAATCGCGAAACCTTTCCGCATGGGCTGTTCGGCGAGGTGAACGGCAAGGTGCGCGCCGACGAAGGTAGCGATCGCGGAACCGCCTGCGGTCGCAGCCATCAAACGGCCGTTTAGGCGGCTTCGACGGGCGTACTGCCAAAGGGCGATGACGCCGACCGGAAGCTGCATCACCAGACTGGTCCCCTGCGCCAGTTGTTGACTGAAACCGAGAAAGCCGAGGATCGGCACGGCGATAACGCCGCCGGTTATCCCGAATGTACCCGCGACGTAGCCAAGCGCGAGGCCCAATAGTAGATCAAGCGCCAGACTGCCTTGCATCCGCTAAGAACTTCGCGACGGCAGCATGGAAGCTTTTGATTGACGAGCCGTCGAGATAGTTGTATAGTGCAACGGTTGAGTCGTCGAACTACCGGGACGTCACCCGTCACCTTCGAGCAGCAGATCGTGGGACTGATCCGTGCGCTTGGATTGCACCGGCCGGACCAGACGCCTTGCGGTGCGCCGATTTCAGTTGGAGAGGCTCAGGCACTTTTCGAGCTCGCCTACGACCCTGGCATCTCTCAAAGTGAGCTCGCCGCCCGTCTGCACTTAGAGAAGAGCACCGTCAGCCGACTAGCTAAGATGCTCGAACAGCGCGGCTGGCTCGACCGCCTAAGGGATAAGGACGATTCTCGATTGTTGAGCCTCCGGCTGACAGGGGCTGGATCAAAGGCGGTGCAGCGTCTTTCCGCTTCGCGGCGGATGCGATTCGCTAAGGTCTTTGAGGCAATACCCGTGCACAAGCGCGAGGCCCTCTTGGATTCACTCTCCCTTCTATCCGAGGTACTTAATGAAGCGTAGTATATATACGTCCATCTTGGCGTTGGGGCTCGTCGCTTTCCCATTTGCGGTTCGAGCGGACGATGCACAGCAAAATATGGTCATGGAACACGGCAGCCAGGTTATGCCGTTCGACGAGAGTCAAGCGATGCACATGTTCTTGCCAAGCGCAACCGGAGGTGTCGTTGAAATCGTAGTTCACGACATGAATCCAACGCAGATCGCGCTCGTTCGGGCGCATTTGCTGCAGGAAGCAGCGAAGTTTGCGCGCGGTGACTACTCTGACCCCGCGTATATCCACGGAAAGACTATGCCCGGCCTGGTTCAGCTCGCGTCGGGCTCTTCGCGTATGTCAGTACATTACTTCGAAACGCCGAGCGGAGCAGCGATTACTCTCGTCAGCACCGATCAACCTTTGATCACAGCCATTCACGAATGGCTAGCAGCGCAGGAGCGTGACCACAAGTCAGGTCAGATGAATCACTGCGATATGCAGATGTAGCACGCTCCGGGATTTGAAAAGCGACGGGTGGCGGTCCCTTGAAAGTGGGGGGCACGTGTGTCACGCTTAACGATCATTCCCGCGGTGCTTCAGGTGCAGCGAAATGCTTGGCGACGTACTCGTCGGCGAGCTGCCCAAGGGATTTCTTCTCGCGGCGCGCGTGTTCACGCAGGACCGCGAGTTTGGACGGTTCTATGGTCGTCGTAATGCGGACACGCTTCGGGCGTCCCGACTTTGGGCGCCCGGCGGACGGCCGGCGCTTCTCTGCGCCTACCGCCTCGTCGTCAGGACACACGCGAAAGCCTTCGGGCGCAATCGTCAAAGACGTCGGCGAGCGTGACGCGGTGTTTTACAAGAATATCCCGCGTTTCTTGAGCGATCATCGTTTGCACGTGAACCCGCGCCTCTGAGCCGATCGTCGGCCGGCCGACACGCGCCGCGGGTTGCTGATAAATTCGTGTAGCGCCTGGATTACGCTGTACGGGCGTTGACAAGCGGCGGCGACGACGCCCGTGCGATCCAGCCAGGCGAGGATTGATCTCGCGGCGCATGAGTTCGGCGATCGACGGCTCGCGCTCAACAACGTCGAAGTCAACATCATCCGGTACCGCTGGAAGGCTGACGATGATCCGGCCCTTGCGGTCAACTTGAACGCCGCGGTCGCGCAGCCAGTTGAGCTCGTCGTCGTAGGACATGCGAACTAATCCCCTCTACAGGCCAGGCTGGCCAGCAGTCCTGGCATTCACGCTTCTCGGCCTAAGCGCAGAAGCAACGCCATCGCCTCGATCTCCGTCAACGCATCGACGTGACCCACTCGGCCTCTCGAAGCGGCACGGACGACTACCGCGATCTCGCTCGCATCCATAGCGCGCCGCTCGAAGGCGTGGCTTAGGTCGCGCTGTTGCTCATCCGAGAGTGGTGCCGAGCTGGTGACCATTCGCCTCAGCATGCGATCGATGAGGTGCCGGCGCATCGCGTCGATCTCTTCACGGTAGGCCCGCAGAAGCGTGACGTGATCTTCCTCGACCCAGCAAAGATGTTTCTCTGCGAACCGAATCGCCGCGCGAAGCTGTCTGTCGTTCAGCTGCGAGTAGTCGAACGCCTGAGCGGAAGCACCGGAAGGGACGTCTGAGTCCATAGTAGCCATGCCGTTTCGCGAGCGGAGGCAAGGGGCGTGGTGGCGACCGGTAGGCTTAGGCTACGGCGTAAGGGTGCGCTACGCCGAAGCCCTGGCCTGAGGAGGCATCGCGTTGGTCTTACTTCCTACCAGTATAATAGCAAGCTCACGATAAAGGTCAATAGGAAACTATTGACTTCTTATGGTATCCTAACCCCGTGGCCGTTGTTAACTTCAGTAAACGTTTTAAGGAGCTTGTTCGGGGTCTGAGTGACACGGAACTGGGTTACATTCTCGGAGTCTCGGCCGACGC
>PKWF01000179.1 GCA_003133185.1 Vulcanimicrobiota bacterium
ACGGCGCATCTGCAGACCGACGAGTGCGGCGCGCTCGAACGATTTAGCGGATCGAAAGTCGTCCCGATCGCCACCAGCGACGGCAAGCTTCGTCCCAGCGACATCGAACCGTATTTGCGTGGCGGACACGACGTCCATTTCTCGCAGCCGCGAGCACTTTCGATCTCGCAAGCGCCGGAGTTCGGCGGGCTCTATGAAATCGAGGAGCTGCGAGAGCTCTGTGACTTCGCGCACGCTCGCGGGTTGCTCGTCCATCTCGACGGCGCTCGGCTCGCCAACGCAGCCGCCGCGCTTGGCACGGATTTGCGAGCCGCGAGCCGCGGCGCCGGCGTCGACGTGCTCAGCTTCGGCGGCACGAAGAACGGCTTGATGCTCGGCGAAGCGATCTGCTTTTTCAAGCCCGATCTGCACCGCGAAGCGGCGCCGTTCGTGCAGAAGCAAGCGATGCAGCTCGCTTCCAAGATGCGTTACATCGCCGCGCAGTTCGTCGCCCTATTGACCGATGACCGGTGGCTGCGCTATGCGACGCACGCCAACGCTATGGCGCGACGTTTGCACGAGCGCGTGCGGGCGATCGAAGGCGTTCGCGTGACGCGGCCCGTGCGATGCAACGCGATCTTCGCGACGCTCGACCGCGACGCCATCAACGCAATACAACGCGACTTCTTCTTCTATACCTTCGACGAAGCGCTGCCCGAGGTGCGCTGGATGACGCACTGGGCGACGACCGAGAGCGACGTGGATGAATTTGCGAATTGCATCAAGCGGGCGACCGCGTGAACAAGGGTCGCTTCGAAGCATTCTCGGACGGTGTTTTCGCCTTCGCGTTCACGCTGCTGGCGCTCGGCTTCGTTCTGCCGGAGCTGCACGCACCATCGAACCGGGAGCTCAGCGCCGCCATTCTGCGGCTCTGGCCCGATCTCATCGCCTACTTTCTAAGCTTCTCCGTCATCGGAATCATGTGGCAGAATCACCACGCACTCTTCCGCCTCGTGCAGCGCGTCGATCGCAAAACGGTTTTCTGGAACCTTCTGCTCCTCGCTGGAGCCGTCTTGATTCCGTTCGCGACGACGACGCTCGGCTCGTACCCAACACTCTCCGCCTCGGCGTTTCTGTATGGCGCCGTTCTGTCGGTCTGCGCCACGTTCTATAATCTCTTGCTCCTGCATCTCGCGCGTTCGAACGCCTTCGCTCCCGAGGTTCCGCAGGCGACGATCGCGTCGACGATACGGGGATATCGAACCGGATGGCTGGTCTACATTGGCGCCACGCTCGTGGCTCTCGTACTGCCGATCGCGAGCTTCGCAGCCTATTTACTGATAGTCGTCTACTTTTTGGTACCCCGCGGCGCCGACTCGGACACCCAGATCACCGCCCGCCATTGGTGGTAAAATGTCAGGCAGTCCAATCGAGCATCGCGTCCCACTCGGGCTTTGGAAAACGTTCTTTGCTCTTGATCGCCTCAACGTATTTGCGTTTCCCGGCGCGGTTGCCCTTACCCAGCATCAAGCCGCCGACCAGGCGATCATCCCAGAAGAAGAGCGCCCGATACCACTTCTTCTCGCGATCGATCTTCCGCGCGATTTCCAGATCTTGTCGCAGGTCGGTCCCGAGGCCGAACTGCGTGATCGTTTGACCTTTGAAGAGCAGCGACGAATACTCCGGCACGTCGTGGTACTTCTCGCTGCCGCCCATCATGTTGAGCGCGACGACCTTGCCGTGCGCGCCGGCGTTATTCCAGGTCCCCATCCGATATCTGATTTCGAGGATGGGATCGTAAAAGTCGGCGACGTCGCCGGCAGCGTAGACGTCTTTCACGTTGGTCTCCAGGTGATCGTCACAGATGATGCCGTTCTTGCTCGTCTCGATTCCCGAGCCGTCGCAAATCTCAGTATTCATGGCTAGTCCGAATCCGTACGCGTAACACTGGGCCTCGATCTCGCGTCCCGCAGTCGTACGAACCTTCGTTATCGCGCCGTTGGAACGTACGAACTCCTCGACTTCTTCACCGTAGTGCATGTGAACGCCGTCGGCCGCCGCGGCTTCGTGCAGCAACTCGCCCGCCTCTTCGTCGATGATCCGGTGCAGGCCGCGCGGGCCGCGCATCAGCCAATGCGTCTCCAGCCCGCGCGACGAGAAGGCTTCGGCCAGCTCGTAGGCGATAAACGAGCCGCCGATTGCGACCGCCGCTCGGCTCTCGTCGATCTGCTCCGAGATTGCGCGCGTGTCATCCAGATACTGAAACGGAAAGAGGTTTGCCGCTCCCTCGGCCCCCGGTTTGCCGGTGGGGTTGGGCCGCCCACCGGTCGCGATCAGTAACGCCTCGTAGGGATAGGACGTGCCGTCCACAACGACGACGCGCTCCTCTGGAACGATCCGCTCCACGTGCGTACGCAGGTGCAGCTCGATGCGATGTTCCTCGTGCCACGCGAGGTTGCGGATCATGACCTTCGCTTCGGGAATCTGCTTGCGCAGCATGGGCGGCAGCGAGATGCGGTTATAGAGTGTGTACGGCTCGTCACCAAAAAGCGTAATCTTGCAGGCCGGGTCGTGCTTGCGAAGCTGCTCGGCAGCAGTGGTTCCGGCGAAGCCGTTGCCGACAATGACATACCTGCGAACGTCTGAGTTCATTACCAGGCCGAGCTTCGCCGTCGGCAGAAGTCGTCATTCCGATGGACCTCCGGTTGACGCAGCTTTTGGGCTCCTTTACCGCGGCGCACGAGCAATATGCGTTGGCGCGCCTGGAATACGCGCTGCATCATCCGGCCAAGCCCGCGCCGCCGCTCGTGACGTGTTTCGCCGATCCCGGCGAAGGCGCGCTGCGCGCGGACTGGCCTCAGATCGAAGCACAGCTCGAAACGGCGCTTGCCTTCACGGATCGGCTCGAACGCTCTCGGCGCCGCCGCCGCGTTGCCGACCGCGCCTTTCGATCCGTCGCGCGCTCTCTGCGTGAGTTGGACCGCTCCGCGCGTGCCGTACGCTGGGTGCTCACGATCACCGAGAGCAACTACGATCTCTGAGAATCGGAGCGATCCGTGCTGCACCATGTAGATATCCACGTGCGAAATATTGACGCCGCTCAAACGTTGCTCGATGCGCTAGCCGAGCACATCGGTTACCGCCGGATCACCGGCTCGGACGAGCCCGAAGAGCCTGGGTTCGTCGGTTACGAGACCGCGACGGGAGGACGTCCTCGATTTGGCCTGATTCCCGATCCCGCTTCACTCCCGGGATCGACGAGGCTCGCCTTCGCGGTCGAAACGCGTGGGCAGGTCGACGCCGCTGCGGAAATCGTACGTAAACATGGTGCGAGGGCGATTGAAGGCCCCGGCCTGCACCCCGAATACGGTGACTATTATGCGGTCTTCTTCGAAGACGCCGAGGGCAACAAGTTCGAGATCACGGCCGACGGAGAGGCTCGCCGCTAGCGAGTGCCTTGGAGCGCTAAGCCCATCATCATTCGGAACCCGACCTCCAGCGCGCGCTCGTCGATATCGAACCGCGCGCTATGCTGCGGCTCGATTCCCTTGCGCGGCCCGCGGGCGCCAACCAAAAAATAGGCGCCGGGACGCAGCTCTTGCATGAACGACATATCTTCCGACCACATGACGATCTCGTGCGGATCGACGAGGTTCTGCTCGCCAAGGACCTCGCGGGCTACCTCACGCACCACGTCGTTGGTTGCGGGATCGTTCACGGTCGGCGGATAGATCCAGTGGTAATCGAAGCGATACGTGAGGCGCATCGCCTCGCAGACGCCCGCGAGCAGACGTTCGATCCGCACGGGAAGCTCCGCGCGAATCGTCTCGTCAAAGGCTCGAACGCTTCCCTGTAGCGTCGCCAGCTCTGGGATCACGTTGAAGGTCGTGCCGGAGTGGAGGGCACCGACCGTCACGACGACCGGCTGATTCGCGGCGATCTCGCGGCTCGCGACGGTTTGCAACATCGTAACGAACTGCGCGGCCGCGACGATCGGATCGATCGCGCTCTGCGGCAGCGCTCCATGCCCGCCTTTCCCCGCCAGCTCGATGTCGAAGCGATCCGACGATGCAAAGAACGCTCCGTCGCGAACGCCCACCTTCCCAACGTCCAGCCCGCTATAGAGATGCAACGCAAACGTGCGATCGACGTGCGGGTTCTCGAGCGCCCCATCTTCGATCATCAGCTTGTTGCCGGAGTGCCCCTCCTCGCCGGGCTGAAAGCAGAAGACGATCGTTCCGGNNGAGCGATACGGTTCGTCGTTGCGCTCCTCAATCGGCAGCGCGTCCATATCGGCGCGCAACAGCGTCACCGGGCCGGGCTTTGCGCCTTGTAGCGTCGCGAGAATGCCCGTCTTTCCGATCCCGGTGCGAATCTGGTCGTAGCCCGCCTCGCGCAGTTCGCGCTCGATGAACTTTGCGGTCGCAAACTCGATCAGCGAAAGCTCGGGGTGCGCGTGAAAGTGGCGGCGATAGCGGACGAGTTCTTCTTGCGGAGCGAGGGTCTCGAGCGTGGAACTCACTGAGGCTGGAAATCTACGCGGAAGAGATAGTATCCTTCGGCTTTTTGGCAGTAGGAGATCGCCGAGGCAAACGACGAGGCTCGAGCGGCCCGTAGCGCACTTGCGTCGAGCGCGGGAATCCCGGATGATTTGTAGACCCACGCGTCGAGCATGGCATCGTTTTGGCCGACGGCAACCTCGACTTGTGCCGTATACAAGGCGCCTATTAAGGACTGCGGAGCGAATCGAGGAAAATACGGTTGTACCGCATGGGTCACGGTCGCCTGCGTAAACGGATGCGCGCATTCCGTCGAAAAAAGCGGCGCAATCGGCGTGGCCTTTACGTGCTGCAAGCCGCCGTCAGGCAACGGTTTCTGGGGGAGATAGGCCGGCCCGCCGAACGCCGGTATGCCGCAGGAGACTTCCCCCAAGGTTTGCCAGCCGAACGCATCGCCGGCAGTACGCGCGTGCACGATCCACGCATGGCGAACGAAGACGGCTTTAGGAAAGTCGGCAACGAGCGCGCCCGACCGGATCCGCGGTATTATTCCCGTCAGCGGCAGACTTGCCACCTCCCACGAGTACCAGCCGCCATCGGTATCGGCAACCATCGTCGCAGAAACGATCGTTCTGGGGGACTCAGAACCTAAGTTGAATACGAGGCTGGCGGACCTTCCGGCAGCGTCGGCCGCCGTCGCAGGCGCGTACGAAACCGTGGCCGGACAAAACTCGGTTCGCGCCTCGGCCCTTGCCCCGCACACCAGCAGAAACGTAAGCGTCGCGACGCCTGCACGAATCATGGGACGCCCCACTTCAATCCGTTAGGCTCCAGCTACTTCCACGCGCAGGATTTTGCCGCGCGTGACCGAGTAGGAGCAGCAGTGGCCATAAAGCCGGAAGCGCAATCGAAGGTCTCCTTGGAGCGTCACGGACTGACGGACGAGCAGCTCGTCGCGATCTTGCGCACGATGCTCATGCAGCGCACCCTCGAGAACCGGGGCTTTCAACTGAATCGCCAGGGAAAGATTCCATTTGCATCCGCAAGCGAGGGCCACGAGGCGGTGCAAGCCGGAGCGGCCATGGCCTTCGAGCGCGGCAAGGACATCCTCGTGCCCTACTATCGCGACCTCGGGCTGGCGCTGGGAATCGGCCTTACGCCGTATGAAGTGCTCCTGTCGCTCTTCGCGCGCGCCGCCGATCACTCGGCCGGGCGGCAGTTTCCGCACCATTACGCCAGCCGGCGTCTCGGGCTTCACACGATCAGCTCGATAATCGCGGCGCAGCTGCCGCACGCCGTCGGCGCCGCGTTCGCTCTGCAGTATAGCGGTGAGACTGGCCGAGCGGTTCTCACGACCTTCGGCGATGGAGCGACGAGCGAAGGCGAGTGGCACGAATCGGTCAACTTTGCTGCGGTGCATACGCTCCCGATCGTTTTTCTCTGCGAAAACAACGAGTGGGCGATCTCCACCCCGCTCTCAAAGCAGATGGGACAGCCCGACGTCTTCAAGCGAGCCGAGGGTTACGGATTGCCCGGAGGCGTCGTGGACGGAATGGATCCCATCGCCTGCTACGCCGCGGTCGGCGCAGCGATGCAGCGGGCTCGCTCCGGCGGCGGGCCAACTTTGGTGGAAGCCAAGTGCTATCGCTTTCTCTCGCATACCACGGACGACGACGATCGCACGTACCGCTCGCCCGATGAGGTCCAGGCACGCCGCAAAGACGACCCCGTCCCATGCTTCGAGCGCCTCCTGGTCGAGCGGGCCGTCCTGAACGCCGAGCAGGTGGAAGCATTGAAGCGTGGCGTCCTCGAAGAGACCAACGACGCCACGGACCGGGCCGAAGCGATGGCTTACCCGGACGCAGCCGACCTGTACGAGAAGGTCTATGCCGAGGGCTGGGAACCGTGGACCGTATAACGCGCGCAATAGGAAGAACGATGGCTACGACGGATTTACGAACGGGAAGTCTCGAGCGTCACGGATTGAGCGACGAGCAGTTGCGCGATATGTTTCGCAACATGCTCTTGCAGCGACAGCTCGACAATCGCGGATTTCAGCTCAACCGCCAAGGCAAGGTTCCCTTCGCGCTGGGCAGCGAAGGGCACGAGGCGTTGCAAGCCGGCGCCGCGATGGCCTTCAATCGCGGGCGTGACATTCTTGCTCCCTACTATCGCGATCTCGGGCTCTGCTTAGGCATCGGACTGTCGCCGTTCGAAATCTTGCTTTCGATCTTCGCGCGGGCCGAGGATCACAATGGCGGACGACAGTTCCCGAATCACTATTCTTCAAAAGCTGCAGGTCTGATGTCGTTCTCGTCGATTCTCGCGGCGCATCTGCCGCACGCCGTCGGTGCGGCCTTCGCGATTGCGTACCGCGGAGAGACCGGGCGCGCCGTCTTGGCAACCTGCGGCGACGGAACCACAAGCGAGGGCGAGTGGCATGAATCCATGAACTTCGCCGCCGTGCATAAGCTGCCGTTTGTTATGCTGGTCGAGAACAACGAGTGGGCGATCTCGACGCCGCTGGCAAAACAAATGGCGCAGCCCGAGATATGGAAGCGTGCGGCGGGATATGGGATGCCCGGCCGGCGTTTCAACGGCTTCGACCCGATCGAAACCTATGCGGCCGTGAAGGAAGCGATGGACCGCGCGCGCGCCGGAGAAGGCCCGACGCTTGTTGAGGGGACCTGCTACCGCTACCTCGCCCATTCGACCGACGATAACGATCTCACGTATCGCACGCGCGAGGTCGTGCAGGAACGGCGCAAAGACGACCCGGTGCCGGCCTTCGAAGCGGTGCTGCTCGAGCATGGCATCGTGACGCCCGAGGGCGTGGCAGCGATGCGCAAAGACGTCTTGCGTGAAACGAACGAAGCGACGGATGCGGCAGAGGCGCTGCCCTACCCCGAACCCACCGATCTTTACAAACACGTCTACGAAGGAGCGTGGGAACCGTGGCAGTCGTAAGCAGTGCAAACTCGACGGTGATGAACAACGTCGAGGCGGTCCGCGCGACGCTCTACGAAGCGATGAAGAACGACGAGCGGACGGTGATCCTCGGCGAGGACGTCGGCGCGCGCGGCAACGTNNGAGGCTTCGATCGTCGGGATCGCGGTCGGAATGGCGATGGAAGGCTTGCGCCCGATCGCAGAGATTCAGTTCGCCGACTTCATCTATCCTTCGTTCAACCAGATCGTCGGCGAGGCCGCGAAAATACGCTATCGCTCGAACGGAGAGTATACCTGTCCGCTCGTGATTCGCACGCCGTACGGCGGCGGCGTTCGCGGAGCCCTCTCTCACTCGGTTTCCATCGAAGCACTCTTCTATCACGTTCCCGGTCTAAAAATCGTCGCGCCTTCTTTTCCCGACGACGTCAAGGGTCTGCTCAACGCCGCGATCGACGATCCGGATCCCGTGCTCTTTTTGGAGCACAAGAAAACGTATCGGCTGATCAAAGGCGAAGTGCCCGACGGGCATTACACGATTCCGCTGGGTAAGGCCAACGTTCGCAAGGCGGGCACGCAGTTGACGGTCGTGTCCTACGGGCTCTATCTGCACTGGGCGCTCGAAGCGGCGCAACGCTTACAGGAAGAGAACGTGTCCGTCGAGGTGATCGATCTGCGATCGATCCGTCCGATGGATAAGACGGCGATTCTCACTAGCGTCCAGAAGACGCGCAAACTCCTCATCGTTCACGAAGACAACAAGTTTGGCGGCATCGGCGCAGAGATCAGCGCCATGGTGGCCGAAGAGGCGCTCTTTTCACTCGATTCGCCGATCCGGCGCCTTTGCGGTCCGGACGTGCCCTCGATGGGCTACGCCCTGCCGCTCGAAGAAGAGTTCATGTCGTCGCCTGCTGAAATGGCTGACGCAATGCGCGCAATGGTGAAATTCTAAGCATGGCAACGACGATAACGATGCCGCAGCTGGGTGAAACCGTCACCGAGGGCACCGTGGCACAATGGCTCAAGAGCGTCGGCGACTCGGTCGACAAGTACGAAGACTTCGTCGAGGTCTCGACCGATAAAGTCAACGCCGGCGTTCCGTCGCCCGTTACGGGGACGATTCGCGAGTTATTGGTCAAGGAAGGTGAGACGGTCGCTACCGGCACGCCGATCGCCGTGATCGACGAAGCCGGAGCGGCGAAAACCGGCGCGACCCAGGCACCCGCTGCAACTGCACCGGCCGTAGCCGCCACGCCCGTTGCTGCTGCGCCCGCTATGCCGGCGGTTTCCTCACCCAACGGCGCGCCTGCCGGCGCCGGTTCCGAGAGCGTCGAAAGTGAGAGCGCCTTGCGTGGGGCCTCGCCGGCCGTTCGACGGCTGGCGCGCGAGCATCGCATCGACATTCGCGCGATAAAAGGGAGCGGCTCGAACGGGCGGGTCACCGCCGACGACGTACTCGCGGCCGTTACCGCGGCGCCTTCGCCGGTAGCGGCGCGAACCTCGACCTACGCACAACCGATCCCGGGAAGCACCGTTACACTCACGCAGGCTCGCCGGATCATCGCCGAGCGCATGGTCGAAAGCCGTCACACCGCGCCGCATGCGTGGTCGATGGTTCAGATCGACGTCACCGACGTTTGGAGCTGGCGCGTGCGCGAAAAGGACCGCTTCGAACGCGAGAGCGGCTACAAGCTCACGCTTCTGCCCTTCTTCATTCGCGCGGTCGTCGAATCGCTGGCAGCATTTCCGCTGATGAACGCGCGTTTTGTGCCCGCGACNNATCAGACGCGCCGACAAGCTCTCGATCAAAGGCATTGCGCTCGCGGCGGGCGAGCTCATCGAAAAGGCGCGCAAGAACAAACTCGGTGTCGACGACCTCGCCGGCGGTACGTTTACCGTCAACAACAACGGCGCCAACGGCTCGTGGGCCTCTGCGCCGATCATCAACGGCGGCCAGGCCGGCATCGTCACCATGGAGACCGTCGTCAAGACGGTCGTCGTGCGCGACGACGACTCGCTCGCAATCCGGCGCATGATGAACTCGTGCCTGTCGCTCGACCATCGCGTCGTCGACGGATACGTTGCCAGCGGATTCTTGGCCGATCTCAAAAAACGCCTCGAGGCGATGGGCCCGCAAGGGGATCTGTAGCTAACTGCAACTCCGCAAGCAGTTCCGCTTCGAAGCGGCACACGTTCTGCCGTTTCATCCCGGAAAGTGCGCGCGCATGCACGGACACTCGTACCGTCTGGAAGTCGCCATCAGCGGNNATGGTCGAGGATTTCGATGAAATCGAACGCATCGTCGCCGAACGCATCGTCGACCGGCTCGACCACCAAAACCTCAACGACCTCGTTGAAAACCCAACCGCGGAGAACCTGCTCCTTTGGATCTGGCAACATCTTGCGAACGACTTGCCTGGATTGGACGAACTGGTGTTGTGGGAAACGACAACCGCCTGCGCCGTCCTCCGCCGCCCGGTGTCACCCTGAGCTCCCAGTGTCATCCTGAGCCTGTCGCCCAGTGTCATCCTGAGCCTGTCGAAGGATGACGTTGCGACCCGCCTCTCACTGTCATG
>PKWF01000204.1:0-2780 GCA_003133185.1 Vulcanimicrobiota bacterium
ATGCTGCCGGAAGCGAAGAGTGAGGATCTGCTGTACATATCCGACGACGGTACTGATCAAGTTTACGTTTTTTCGTATCCAAGCGGCAGTCTTTCTGGTACCTTGACCGGATTTGGCAGCCCGGTGGGCGAGTGTGTCGACAAAGCGGGCAACGTATGGATTGGCAATCAGACTCCGCCGGAAATCATCGAGTACGCACACGGGGGAACGGCTCCGATCGTAGTTCTAAGTGACTCCACTGGCGTACCAATGGGCTGCGCCGTGGATTCGACGACGGGAAACCTCGCTGTGGGGAACTCCGACAACGTCGCCATTTACGAAAATGCGCGGGGTAACCCGATGACGTACACAGATCCCTACGATGGACGGCATGCAACTGGGGACTCCTGGCAACGATGTCGCGTTAGAAACTAAGATTCGGATCGCAAGTGCCCAACTATCTAAGCACTGTGGGCTATCATTATGGGGTAAGGCACCCCAAATCCCGAGCGCCTGCAAGTACCATAGCGAATACGAACCGAGCCCGACGCCGACGTAGTTAGATTGTCGCTCGGTCTGAGGTGACTCCGCTTTAAGCATTTTGAGGCGCCCCACGATAGAAAGACGCAGCGAATGGGCACAAGCGTAAATCGCAAGCTTAATCGCACAGTTACACGCCGCGAGCTATACGGACTCATTTGGGAACGCCCGATGTGGAAGGTCGCGCCTGAGTTCGGGCTCTCAGGCAATGGCCTCGCGAAGCTCTGCCGGCGGGAGGGCATCCCCGTTCCCGAGCGAGGCTACTGGGCGAAGCTGGCCCATGGCAAGCGCGTGAAGAGGCCGCCACTTAAACCATCCCGAGGCAATTCCGAAACGCTCGCCATTGAAGCTACTCCATCGAACCGCAGCGCTTTGGAGTTAAGCATGTCCGAGCCGCTCGCCGCTCTGTTGCGCGCGGAGCGCGAAGCTTCAGAGCCCATCGCTGTTCCCAACTCACCAAAACTACACGGACTCGTCGAGGCATGGCCCAGGCCGCAGAAGCCCTCTTACGGTCTGCCCTGGTTCACGGTCGAAGGTGAATCGCGCCGGCGCCGCATCGCCTCCGTTCTGTTCCGTGAGATCGAGCGGCGTGGCGGCAGCGTTTCAGCGAATAAAGATCACGCACGCGATACGGATCGATTTTGTGTCACATTCTTTAACGAAACGATCGATGTGCATTTTCGCGAGCGGCTCACCATGGTCAAAGTACCGCCCGATCCGAGGCAATCGTACAGCTATGAAAGGACAGAGTACCACCCCACTGGACAGCTGCGCCTACGTTTCGAAAACTATCTCGATGTCCCGATTCGGCGCGAATGGAATGACAAGGAAACGAAGCGAATCGAAGAGCGGCTTCGCGAAATTCTCATTGCGCTCTACATAGCCATAGAGGCTGAGCGGCTTCGAAACGAGCGATTCCGTCAAGAGGCTGAGCGTCGCGCGCGGGAAGAGCAACGCCGCTGGGAACGCGAGGAACGCGAACGTCGTGAGCACGAGGCGGTTGAGGCGCTGCTCAAGGAGGCTGAGGCCTGGGAAGACGCGCTGAGGATTCGAGGCTACGTCGCAGCGATGAAGGACATTGTCCCCAAAGATGGCAGGTGGGTGCAGTGGGCATTGGGCGTGGCTGATCAGTTGGACCCAACGATGAAGAAACATCGCCTGGAAGAGTGATCCGGCTTATGGGTACGTATTTTTTAAGTTTGATTAGCTCGCGAAGCCGGCCTTTCTAGATGCCGAAGAAAAAAGTAACTGCAGCCAGGCTGGAAACAAGTTACTCCGCTGTCATTGCTAAGGCTCAAGGGTTTGCTAGTGCGCTAGTTGGCCAAATAGATATGCTCCTTCAAAGCGCCAACATTAGTTTAGCTAGCCCCTTAGAGTCGCGCGTAAAAAGCCTCCAATCGATATTTGAGAAGATCGAGCGCAAACAGCGAGCAATTGAAAGCGTTGAGCAACTCGATGATCTCGTTGGTGTCAGGATCATGTTACTCTTTTCGAGGGATGTACACACGGTACGCCAACTTATCGAAAACAGCTTTGAAGTTAGGGAAACAGAAGACGCTAGCAAGCGCCTAGCGGAAAATCAACTAGGTTACTCCTCGGTACACTATGTTCTTGCATTTCCTGAAACGTGGCTCAAAGTCCCTACCGTTGCTCCTTACAAGGATATGCGCGCCGAAGTTCAAGTTAGAACAATGGCACAGCACATATGGGCGGCATCGGAGCACGTGTTGCAGTACAAGAATGAGCAAAGCGTACCCAGTGACGTACGCAGGGCGATCTATAGAGTCTCTGCACTGCTCGAAACCGTAGATCTCGAATTTGAGAGGGTCTTAGTGCAACGAGATCTCTACCGGGAATCGCTTGGAGGTCGAATAGCAAAGAGCGACGAGTTGCTCAACGTTGATTTGCTTGAAAGAATCCTGGATGATGAGCTGCCTGCACAAAACAAGTCGCCCGGCCAAGAAACATACAGCCTCTTGCTATCACAGCTTGAGCACTTTGCTATCCGAACCGTCGGTGACCTGCGGAACCTGTTAGCGGAACAGCGCAGTGGGATGCTCCAAAAAGAAAACGTGCGCCTAGAAAGTGCTCGCGCTCAGGTCGCACGTGATGAACCACCCGCCGGGACGTCGCGGGATCGCATAGAGCGGGGTGTTTACTTCGTGCATACGGGTCTTGCAAGGATGGCTTTGCAATCTAAGTTTGGAGAGCCAGCTTACACAGAGAGCTTCCTTAACCTAAAGCAATAACGGGCGCCAAAA
>PKWF01000204.1:2806-12776 GCA_003133185.1 Vulcanimicrobiota bacterium
ACTTCGAGCCGGCGTAGGCTTCGGGTTTGAGCCCATTTCTTAAGCCGCCGGCAATTGTGGGATGAGTTGAGTTGTTAGGGTTTCAGCAAATTCCTTCGGAGTGAGATAGTTGAGCGACGAATGCGGGCGGACTTCGTTGTAGTCGGTCAGCCAGGCATCTGCAGCGAGGCGCAAGTCTTGAAGCGCCCAGAAGATTTGAACGTTCAGAAACTCGTCTCGGACACGCGCGTTAAACGATTCGATCCAGGCNNACGTTGTGATCGATCGACCACTGCAGCATCGCGCCGGCGACGTTCTCAGGGCCGTTATCGACGCGCAGGCGGCAGGGGTAGCCTCGGATAGCGGCGATGTCATCAAGCGTACGGATCACGCGCCGGCTCGTGAGCGAGAAATCAGGATCGAGGGCCAGCCCTTCGCGAGAAAAGCGATCCTCGATCGTCAGCAGGCGAACTTTCCGTTTTGTCATCAGATACTCGTGCATAAAGTCCAAGCCCCACTCTTCATTTATTCGCGTGGGAGCTGGCGAAACGTTCCCGCGCACCAGCCGTACGCGCCGCTTCTTGCGCGGCCGCACCTGCAAGCGTTCCTCGCAGTAAAGCCGACGCAAGCGCTTATGGTTCATCATGATGTTCTCGCGCTTGAGGAGAATCTTCAGGCGGCGCCAGCCGAAGCGCGGCCGCTCCTGTGCGATGCAGCGGAGCCGATCGCGAACGAACTCGTCATCAGGCGTCTTGCACGACTTGTAGCGCACCGTCGGCCGTGGACAGTGCGCAAGGCGGCAGGCTTGGCGTTGGCTCAGGCCCTCGACTTGGAGCGCCCTCACCGCTTCTTTGCGCGCTGAGGGCCCCACCCGTTTTTTCGAATCACCTCGGACATCGCGCGGATCTCGAGAGCCTGACGTGCGATGATCCGTTCCATCTGAGAGTTTTCGGATTCGAGCTCTTTGAGCCGCGACAGATCGCTAATGTCGAGGCCGCCGTATTTGCTTCGCCAAAGGCGCAGCGTATTTACATGAACGCCGTGCTTGCGAGCGAGTTCGGCGGCTGGACGACCAGCGTCGAGCTCTTTGAGGATCGCGACGATTTGCACTTCGGTGTAGCGCCGTTTGCGCATGCGGGTCTCCTTTGCAGGCCATCTTGGCCGGAAACCCACAATTCCCGTTGGACTAGTTTACGGGGCTCAAACCCCTTCCATCTCGCGCGCTCATCGCGAGGCGCGATCGATAGCGTCCTCTCCTTCGATCTTGCCCGGCGCGCGTCGCGCGACGCCCTCTTCTTGTGCCGCGTTCGCGACGGCCTTGGCGACCGCATCCACGACGCGAACGTCGAAGACGCTGGGAATTACGTACTCGGGGTTGCGCTCTTCTTCGGTAACGATCTCGGCGATCGCAGAGGCGGCAGCGAGCTTCATTCGCTCGGTGATGCGCGCGGCACGAACGTCGAGCGCACCGCGAAAGATTCCGGGAAAGGCGAGCAGGTTGTTCACCTGATTGGGGAAATCGGAGCGTCCGGTCGCGATTACCGCCGCCACCGGCGCCGCGACGTCGGGCATGATCTCCGGATTCGGGTTGGCCATCGCGAAGACGATTGGATCGCGTCCCATGCTCGCGATATGCTCGGGCTGTAAGATGCCCGGGGCGGAGACTCCGATAAAGACGTCCACGCCGGCCAATACCTCGCGCAGCGATCCGCGGCGGTTCTCTAAATTGCAATGCTCGGCCAGCCAGCGCCAGTGCGGATTTTCGTACCGGTCGGTGCGATTGAGCGCGCCGCCGCGATCGACCGGGATGACATCGCGTACGCCTGCGCCGAGCAGCATTTTGATCGTGGCGGTTCCCGCGGCACCGCTTCCCGAAACGACGACTTGCAGATCCTCTAAGCGCTTGCCGACGACCCGCGCCGAGTTGATCAAGGCGGCAAGAATAACGACCGCCGTGCCGTGCTGATCGTCATGCATGACCGGAATATCGAGCGCTTCGATCAAGCGATTTTCGATCTCAAAACAGCGCGGAGCGCTGATGTCTTCGAGATTGATTCCCCCGAACACGGGCGCGATACGCGCTACCGTTTCAACGATTTCGTCGACGTTCTTGGTGTCGAGACAGATTGGGAAAGCGTCGATGTCGGCGAACTGCTTAAAGAGCATCGCTTTGCCTTCCATGACCGGAAGCGCTCCGAGCGGCCCGATATCGCCCAAGCCGAGCACGGCCGTGCCGTCGGTGACGATCGCCACGGTGTTGCGTTTGATCGTTAGCTGGAAGGCTTTGCTCGGATCGGCTGCGATGGCCATCGAGACGCGCGCGACGCCGGGCGTATAGACCGTCGAAAGGTCCTGCCGCGTCTTGATCGCGATCTTCGGCTCGATGCGAATCTTGCCGCCGATATGCGCGAGAAAGGTCGAGTCGGCGGCAAAGATGATTCGCGCGCCGTCGATCGCTTCGACCGCCTTGCGCACTTCGTCGGCAACGGTATCGGAGGCGACGCCGATCGTGACGTCGCGAACGACGCGCGACCGGGCGACCGTGTGCATATCGACGGCGCTGATGGCTCCCCCAGCATCGCCGATCGCATTGGCAAGCATACCGAACGCGCCCGGTTCGTTCGGCGTCTCGATCCGTAAGACGAGCGTTAAGCTGATCGCCTGCGTCATGCTAGCTTAGTTGCCACTCACCATAAGCTCGGAGACGCGAAACGACGGCGAAACGACGGCCGCGTCGAACTGCANNGGATAGGCGAGTTCGCCGTTCTCGATGAAGAAGCCCCGCGCCCCGCGGCTATACGTGCCCGAGGCATGCTCGGTCGCGAAGCCGATCGTATCGAGCACCAGGACGCCAAGCGGGGTCGCCGCGATCAGCTCGGCAAGCGACATCGCGCCTGGTTCGAGATAAAAATTGTTCGGCCCGATACCGCCACCGGTCGAGTTACCCGTGCTGGCAGCACCGAGCTTACGCCCGTAGTACGTGTCGTAGAGAAACGTTCGCAGCGTTCCGCGCTCAAAAACCGGCGTGCGCTGTGTTGGAACCCCTTCACCGTCGAAAGGTGAGCTTCCGAGCTTTCCGACCAGTCGTCCGTCGTCGACGATCGTAACCAGCTCGCTGCCGACGCAGCTTCCCGTCCGCTCCGTCAGCCAAGAGTTGTCAATCGCCACATTGCCGGCGGAAGCCGCCGCAAAGATGTCGTCGAGAAACGTGGCAGCCACATCGCGTTCGAAAATCACCGGCACGCGCATCGTCGGCGGCTTTCGCGCGCCGAAGAGATCGACGGCTCGGCGCACGGCCGTCGTCGCCACGCTTGCCGGCGCCTCCAAGTCGCCGAGATATCGTCCGGCAGTCCCATAGTGTGCGATTCGCTTTACACCGCCGTCGAGGGCGACGGGGCCGGTCGAGCGCCCCGCGCGCGTCCAGCTATAGACGGCCGAAAATCCCGAAGTATTCGCGATCGCGGTGACGGCAATCGCGTCGGTATAGTTGGAGCCGCTGGAGTTGACGACGCGCGCGTCGGCCTCGCGGATCAACCGCTCGAGCTTAATCGCGTCGTCGAGCTTTTCGGCGCCGTCGCGGTCGGCGATTCGGGAATCGAAAAGGGCCAGATCGACGGCTTCGTTGGCAACAACGTCGGGCAGCCCCGCAAACTCGTCCACCGCGACTTGGTCCGCCTGCGCGACCGCTCGACGAATTGCATCGCTCATTCCGTCGGGCGAAAAATCGGAGGTCGTCAGCGTAGCCTTGCGCCCGCCGCGGAAGACGCGCATAAAGAGAGCCTTACCGGTCGAGGCTTCGAGCTTGGAAATCGCATTGTCTCGCGCTTCGGCGTGGAAGCGCCGCGCGATGGAGACGGAAGCCTCGGCGGTTTGCGCGCCCGCAGCGCTCGCGAGCTTGAGCGCTTCGCAGGCTAACTCGATCGCCCTGGCGTCATTCATGTTGCGTTCCGCCGACGGTAATGGATGAAATCTTCACCGTCGGCATCCCGACGCCCACGGGAACGCTCTGGCCGCCCTTACCGCAGGTGTAATGGCCGCGCGCGAGATGGCTGTCGTTGCCGACCGCCACGACCTTTTGCATCGCGTCGGGGCCATTTCCGACGATCGTCGCGTTTCGAAGGGGTGCGGTGATCTTTCCATTCTCAACAAGATAGCCTTCGCCAACCATAAAAACGAAATCTCCCTTGGCGATCTCGACTTGGCCGCCGGCGAAGGATTTCGCGAAGATTCCACGCTGGGTTGAAGCGACAATCTCCTCGACGGTCGAGTCGCCGTTGGGCATGTACGTGTTGCACATGCGCGGCTGCGGAGCGAACCGGAAGGATTGTCGCCGCCCGCTGCCCGTCGATTGGGTTCCCATCAAGCGGGCGTTGAGCGTGTCTTGCATGTATCCGCGGAGCACGCCGTTTTCGACTAAGACCTTATGCTGTCCAGGCACGCCCTCGTCGTCAACGTTGAGGCTGCCGCGCTCCTCGTGCAAGTTTCCATCATCGTAGATCGTCACCAGCTCACTCGCCACGCGTTCGCCGACTCGTCCGCTGTAGAGTGACGTTCCACGCCGGTTGAAATCGCTTTCGAGGCCGTGGCCGACGGCTTCGTGGAGAAGTACGCCGCCGCCGCCGGCACCGACGATCATCTCCATCTCACCCGCCGGTGCGGCGATCGCCGACAGATTGACCGTCGCTATGCGGGCGGCGTCTTCGGCAAGCATCTCGGGCGTTTGGCGATCGAAATAGGCGATTGAAGTGCGGCCGCCGTCGCCGACGTATCCAGAGCTGCGCTCTTTTTTGGCGGTTGCGACGGCCTGAATGCCGAGCGTAACGAGGGGGCGGCAATCCCGTACGATTCGTCCTTCGCTCGTGGCAATCCATACTTCTTGCAGCTCGTCGACGACCTGCGCGTTCACGGCGACGATGCGAGGATCGTAGCGGCGCGCCGTGCGATCCGCGCGTTCCAACAAAGCCGCATAGCGCGCCCCCTCGACTGCGGTCACGCGGTCGCAATTGTAGAGTTTCGGCACGTCCTCGCTGCGAAGTCCGGCGACCACGGTTTTCCCCGAGGGTGCGGTCCGAGCGATTAGCGCGGCTGAGTCGGCGGCCTCCATCAACGTCTCGGTGCTGAGATCGTCGGAACTTGCAAAGCCGGCCGATTCACCGACGACCACGCGTATGCCGACGCCGAGCGTCACGCCGTAGGTGGCGTCGTGGACCCGGCCGTCTTGCAGCCGGTAGCTCACCGTTCTACGCCGCTCGCAGAAGACGTCGGCATATTCGCCGCCGTGCTGCAAAGCACGATCCAGCAATCGTGAAAGCAGAGACTCGTCGAACACTCGAGTGAAGGCCTTTCCTAGTACTCGACCAGACGGTCGACGGCGCGAACGATGGCGGCATCGGGATCGGCGGGAGATCCGTCGATCAGAAATGCGAATGCGACGCGGCCGTGGTGCATGGTCGCGGCGTAGCCGGCGAGCGACGCGACATTCGAAAGGTGCCCGCTCTTGGCTCGAACCCGGCCAAGCGCGGTCGTGAAATCGTAATCGGCGAGCGTTCCTTCGCGCCCTCCGCGCGGCAGTAAACGATAGAGCGACGGCTCTTCGGCAACCAGAAGGCGCGCTATCGTGATGGCCGCGACGCGATTATTGCGCGAGAGGCCGCTGCCGTCCAAGAGCCTCAAGCCCGGAGACGGAACTCCGAGGCGCATCAAAAAATGGCGTTCGGCGTCGACTCCACCATCGTCGCTGGACGCACCGGTCGCTGCCGCGCCGACGGTTCGCAAGAGCTGCTCGGCGTAGTGGTTATCCGAGAGAAAGAGCATGTGTGCTTCGAGCTCGCTTAATGGAGCGGACTTGTGATCCCAGAGCACCACCGTTCCCAGCGGCGCGGCGCCGAGGTTGGGCGATGTCGAAACTAGGATTCCGCGCGCGCGGAGCATCGTCTGCGTCTGGCCCGCTACATAGCGTTCGACATCCTGCATCGGCGTCCAGACCGGTTGCCCGCCGTCGTCGGAGGATTCGACCGTGTCGCCGTCCAGCGATATCGCGCTCGTCGGCGCGGCGTAATCTTGACCGTCATCTTCTGCGTCCCAGTGCGAATTGTACGCGCGTCCGTTCATCGCGGTCGCATCGATCACGACGCTGCCGTCGATCCGCCGCAACCCCGATCGCGACAGCACGGCGATACCATTGCGAACGTCCGACGATTGCAGCGACGGATCGCCGGAGCCGACGAGCCAAAGATTTCCGTCGAGCACTCCGTCGCCGGCCGGGTCCCGAGCCGCGAAAATCGTGTGATAGCGATAGCTCGGACCGAGCGCATCGAGAGCGCTCGCCGCCACAATCAGCTTCTGGACGGATGCGGGAGCCACAGCTGTGTCCGAGCGATCGTCGTAAATCGTTCGGCCATCAGGCGCGAGGACGGCCAGACTCCAGCTTCCCGCGCCGTCGAGTGCCGGCGCGAACGCTCCTCGCAAAGCCGCCGTGAGCCCAAGCCGTTGCGCGTTGGTCCAGTGCGGCGCTTGCGTCGACAGCGGCGCCTTTCTCGTGAGAGCCCTTGCCGAAACGCCATGACCGATNNGCGAAGACGCGGCGCTTACGCACGCGCGAGCGCTTCGATCTTCTCCTGTAGCCTACGCTGGTCTTCACGTAACTCATCAATATCCTCGCGCAAACCTTTGACCTGCGCCGGTATCTTGGCCGCCTGGCGAATTCGGATAGCCGCCTCCGTCGCGTCGCGGCGCATGCGTCCATCGACGGCCTGTTGGGCGAGACGGTCGAGGCTCGGCAACAGGCGTACGTCGGAGAGCGATTCGGAAGCGATAATCGCGTCGAGCGTTACCATGAAACTGGGATCGCCAAGTCGTTCTTCGAGTTCGTCGACGACGCGCGTGCGCTCCTCTTCGACCAACGCGCCGAGTCGACCCAACGCCGTCGTTGCCGCTCGGCGAAGGCCCTCGCTGCGTTCCGGGCGCGATGCGTCGACGATTGCCGCCATCGCTCGCGCGTCGGCTAACTCGGCGAGTCCGAGAACCGCCCCGGCCTCCACCGTTCCGTTCCAGGTCGTCTTCTTGACGGCCGCCGCGAGAACGTCGAAGGCTCGCGCATCGCGCGTCTTTCCCAATGCGGCCAGCGCGGCCGCACGCACGAAATACGAGGCGTGATTCGCGGCGGTCTCGATGAGTGCGGTCGCCGCATCCGGCTCGCGGAAACCGCCCAACGCCGCCGCTGCCGCACGTACGACTTTTGGATGCCGATGCGAGAGTGCCGAAATAAGAATCGCGCGAGCCCACGGCGCGCGCGTCGCGCCGATCGCGAGGGCCGTTTCTGCGAGCACGCCCCAAAACGGCTCCTGCGCGAATGCCGTTACGATGGCCTCGCGGGCGACGCGGCCTCCGTCTTTCGCAAGCTCGCGCGCGGCGCGGATGCGGGCAATGACGTCCGGATCGGCAGCCAGCGTCGCCGCCGCCAGATCAGCGCCCAAACGATAGCGCACGTCGGCCAAGAGAAACGAGCCCGGATCGAACCGAACCAGTTTCGGTTCGAAGTCGAGCGGCACGGTGATCGTCTCGTGCCGCCGCTCGACGCTCGCGCGCACGCGACGTTCGCCGCGCACCGGCTCCAGCGCCGGTTGTACCGGCAATGCCGTCGCTTCGGGTACGAAGCCGACCTCGACATCGAACACATAAGCGGGATGGTCCGCATCGACCGTTTGATTCTGATCGATCGTCAGCGTGGCGACCCGCCGCGCGGCATCCCACGCGATGGAGACTTCGAGTTGCGGATGGCCTTCGCGAAAGACCCACTGATTGAAGAATTGCCGCATGTTCCGTCCCGTGGCGGCTTCGATCGCGCGAATCAAATCGATCGTCTCAACCGAACGCTGCGCGTTATCCTCGACGTACCGCGCAATCGAACGCCAGAACCGACCGTCGCCCAACTCGCCGCGTAACATGTGTAAGACGGTGGCACCTTTTTGATAAAGGTGGCGATCGAAAATCTCGATGGGATCGCGATAGACGTTGCAGACGATCGGGCGCCGATAGCGGTGTGCGTCTTCTCGAAGGTACGCGGTCAGACATTCGAAGATATCGTAGAGGTACTCGTCGGAACCGAGATCGGCCTCGCGCCAGGCGGCCTCCATAAATGTCGCAAACCCCTCGTTGAGCCATGCGTGCGCCCAATCGCGGCAGGTCAAGAGGTCGCCGAACCATTGATGCGCGAGTTCGTGAGAGACCAAAGGATCGCTCGAAAAATCCAGATGCGCGACTGCATCGTGAAGGGTTCGATCGGTCTGCGTCGTCGCTGAGGTATTTTCCATACCGCCGAAGATAAAATCGGAAACGGCGATCTGTGAATAGCGAGCGTACGGATACGGCACGCCGACTCGTTTTTCGAACTCTTCGATCATCTGCGGCGTCGTGCCGAAAGCCCGTTCCCCGTCGTCTTCGCGGCCGGGAAGCACGTAATAAAAGACGGGAACTCCGTTGCGCCCCGCCTTCCCCTGCGCGACCTCGACGAAGGGGCCGGCGACCATCGTCATCAGATACGTGCTGTGAGGCACCTCCTGGTGGTAACGAAAGACGGTGCGGTCGTCCTCGTCTCTGCGCTCCACGAGCTCGCCGTTGCCCAGCGCGAACATACCCTTGGGCACGACGATCGTCGTCGTCGAGCGCTGCTTCTCGGTCGGGTAGTCGAAGCAGGGGAACCAATAGCGCGCGTATTGGTCTTGGCTCTGCGTCCAGAGGTGGATGATTTTTTCGGGATGCTCCGGCGTGGGTTTAATAAAAAACAGCCCAGCTCGGGGTTTTACGGCGCGATAGGTGACGGCAATTGCCGCGCGCTCGCCCGGCGCAATCGGCGTCGGCAACTCGATCTCGAGCTTACCGTCGCGTGCCTGAAATTTGGAGGCCGGCTCGACCCGAAGGATTTCGAGATCGACGGCGTCGAGCGTCAAGCGGGAAACCGGCTCGTCGAGCGCTCGAACCGTCAGCGTGCAAACGCCGTCGAGCGACTCGTTTTCGAAGTCCGGGGTTACGTACAGATCGATATGTTCGACTGCAACGATCTTATCGGGCCCATAGTGCGGACGCGCGCCGGGTAAGGCGAATGCCTGATGTTCTTCTCGGTCGTCGCGCAGCACCAAGCCCGGCTTACGAGCCGAGCATACCTTTGTCCTGTGCTCCGGTCACTCCGCGGCGGTTTGCAGGCCGCCGCCCACTTCAATCACCGCACCGGTGATAAAATCGCGCTCTGCAGCGACGAAGAAACGAACCGCATCGGCAACGTCTTCGTAAGTGCCCGGCCGCCCGCGCGGATTGTTGGCACTGCGTTCGTAGGCCTGTTTGCGCGCGAGCGTTTTTTCACGAATGTCGCCGGGAGATACGACGTTGATGGTTATGTGGTTGGACGCCTCTTCGAGGGCCAGGCAGCGCGCAAATGCAACCAGTGCGCTCTTTGCCGATTGATAGAGTGAGAAGCCGCGGAAGGGTCTCGTCTGCTCGGAGCCGAGCATGCCAAAAAATACGACTCGGCCGAACTTTGCTTCGCGCATCGCCGGCAGCGTCGCGCGCGCGGCCAGCACCGCGCTTCGCACGTTACCATCGAACGTTTCTGCGTACTCTTCCAGCGTCGAGCGAGCGAAGCGTTTGACGACGAGCGGACCGACGGAGTGCACGAGCGTATCGAAGGGACCGTGTTGACGCACGAGCGAGTCGAGCTTTTTTTCCACGAGGGTTGGATCTTCGAGAAAGTCGATCTTTGCGGCCGAAGCGATCGCGCCGGCGGCTTCGATTGCGGCGAGCGTCGCGCCCGGCGCCGTGTCGCGATAGGTGATAGAAACATTACTGAAGCCGTCGCGCGCCAATGCCGGGGCGATTCCGGCCGCGAGGCCGGCTGCCGCCCCGGTTACGAGTGCTCGACGTCCATCGCCCTTCGACAAGCTCAGGATGACATTGTTAGGCAGGCGCCCTCTCCAGTGGCTGCGACATCTCCGCTTCG
>PKWF01000080.1:0-4813 GCA_003133185.1 Vulcanimicrobiota bacterium
GGGGATGCCTCACGGCCACGGGCTTGGCGGCTGGACGGGTCTCAATGCCCTGGTCGGCCACATGCCCAACGGCGACAACTCGTATGGCTGGCGCTTTCTCGACGTCGTCTTCGGCGCGCTCGTCGTCATGTTGCTGTACGTTTTTGCAAAGCGTATCACCGGCTCGACGCTCTTTGCAACGATCACCGCGCTGCTCCTGACCTTCGACGGCATGCATTTCGTGCAATCTCGAATCGCGACGCCCGAAGGCTTCGTCGTCTTCTTTGCGACGTTGGCGGTCTACGCGTTCTATCGCTTCTGGATCAACTCGCAGGTCGGCGAGCGAGCGCACGTAGCCGTTCCAACGTGGGCCCTTGCCGCGGGGCCTGCCGCGGCATTGCTCGCCGGACTGGCAATCGCTTCGATCGGTCGTGCGCTTTGGCGCTTCGACACGGCGTCGACGGTCGTCGTCGCGCTCTATTGCGCGAGCGGAATCTACCTCTTGGTGCGTTACGTGCTCTTCGTGCGATTCTTCGGCGACGGGCGCCGGGAGCTTTCGTACGCCGAAGGCTCGTATGCGTTGCGCGACGCCGCGGGTACGTCGCTCTTTGCCGCCGACGGTGGAACCATCGACTCGCGTGGAAAGATTACGCGCGGCGAGCTTTCGCAGGGCAAGAGCGGCACGCTGCTCTATCGCGACGATCCGCTGACGATCGAATACTCACGCGACGGCAGTGTCAAGTACGATACGCCCGAAGGCAGCGTCACCTATGCCGACGACGAAATTCGCGACCGCAGTACGCCCGCCGTCGAGAATGGGCACACCTCGCGTCGTTGGCTGATTCTCTTTACCGTCGCACTCGGATTGCTGGTGAGCTCGAAGTGGTACGGCGTGATGGGCTTCGGCGTAAGCTTCGTCGTGTTGATCGCCGTCTGGCTTCAACGGTATCGGTTCGATATGCGGCCGACGCTTTGGGGTAATCCGCGCGGTTTTCGCATCGACGGCGCGCTGGCGACGATTCTCTTCGTGAGCGCCACGGTGTACGCGCTGGCTTGGGTGCCCGATCTCGTGCGGCATTCTCCCGATCCGGGCGAGGTTCACAACGTCAACGATGTCGTCTATCGACAGTACACGATGTATGAGTATCACCATAACCTCGTGGCCACGCACCCGTACTCCTCGAAGTGGTGGGAGTGGCCGATCGATTACGTTCCGGTCGCATACTTTTATCAGGATCACCGCAACAATCCCAGCGATGAAAAGGGCTGCTGCGTCTACGAGATTACCTCGATGCCAAACCCGATCATCTTGTGGTTCGGCCTGTTCTGCGTGCCGTTCGTGGGCGTGTTGGCGTGGCGAGAACGGAACAAAGGCTACGCGCTGATCGTCATCACCTACCTCTTGCAATGGCTGCCCTGGATCGGGTCGCCCCGCCTGATCTTCGCCTACCATTTCTACGTGAACATTCCGCTGATCTGTCTGTGCAACGCCATTTTCTTGCAGCGGGCCTGGTTATGGTTGCGGAGCCGGGAGAATCTACAATGGCTCGGGGGCTTGGCAGTCGGCTCCTACGTCGCCGCGGCGGCGGGGGCTTTCATCTATTTCTATCCGGTTCTGGCGGCGCATCCGATTGTGTGGAACGCTTGGCATCAGCGGATGTGGTTCCCGACCTGGATAATAGGTCCGGGCTAGGAAAGGTTTAGCATAAAATGTCGGGGCATTCCAAGTGGCACAATATCAAGCTCAAAAAGGGCAAGGTGGACGCGCAGCGGGGCGCGCTCTTCACGAAGCTCAGCAAAGAGATCATCCTCGCGGCGAAGGGCGGCTCTCCCGACCCTGAAGCCAACTATCGGTTGAAGATAGCCGTCGAGAAAGCGCGCGAGTTCAACATGCCGCAAGAGAACGTCAAGCGCGCCATCGCGCGTGCTGCCGGACAGGACGACGAACGCGAAATCGAGGAAATTCGTTACGAGGGATACGGTCCGGCGGGACTCGCGGTCGTCATCGACGCCGCGACGGACAATCGGAACCGAACCGCCGGAGAGCTGCGCTTTCTCTTCAGCAGACACGAGGGCAGCTTGGGGGAGACCGGCAGCGTCGCGTGGATGTTCGATCCGGTCGGCATCATCGAGGTCGATCCCGGCGGTAAATCGGAGGACGCGGTGATGGAAGAGGCCCTCGTTGATGGGGTTGAGGACATCGAGTACGACGTGGACGTCGCCGTCATCTATACGCAACCAACGATGTTGGCCGGCGTACGCGATGCCCTTCGCACCCGAGCGGCGCGAATTTTAGATGCGTACCTCGGCATGCGCCCGAAGACGAAAATCGAGCGCAATGGCAACGAGCTTACGGCTGCGCTGGCCTTTCTCGACGCCCTCGACGAGCATGAGGACGCGCAGCGGATCTTTAGCAACCTCGACTTTAGCCGAGTCCCGATGGAGGCGCTTACCTGAAGCCCGCCACCATCGTCCTGGTGATCTTCGTGGCGTTGGTCGTCTGGTTTGGGCACCAGATCTACGATTTCTTGATTCCGTCGTCGGCAACGGTGACCGTGCCGTCATTTGTAGGGCAAACGCTGACCGACGCCGACGCCGAGGTCGATCGACTGAAGCTTAGCTCGGCCGTCGTGGACCACACTTCGAGCGATCGCTATCCCAAAGACGTCGTTATCATGCAGCGCCCCCAAGCCGGCGATCAAGTGCGCCAAGGACGTCAAGTTTCATTCGTGATTAGCGACGGAATCATCGCGCGCCTCATGCCCGACTTGCGCTACCAGTCCATGCGAGAAGTGCAGCTCGATCTNNCCGTCGCGCTGGTCGTAAGCCAAGGCGGCCGGCCGAACGTGCGCGTTCCCGATTTCGTCGGATTAACGATCGATCAGGCGCGGACGGTTGCCGAGGATATCGGACTCCAACTCGGGCAGATCGTGTGGACGCCGCTGGGCGCAAGCGGCCCCGCTCACGGTGTCGTCGCGCGCCAGCGTCCCGCGCCCGATGCAAAGATCGCGTCGTTCGAGCCCGTTTCGCTGCAGGTCAGCGCCGGCCCGAACGAATCGGGCTATATTATCCATCAGGCCCGCGTTCTCGTTTCGGTTCCGCAAGCCGACAGCGCCACAACCGACTCGCAGCTCGACGTCCGCCTGGCACTCACGGACGCAACGGGCCAGTACGATCTCTACCACGCCTTTGCCGAGCCAGGCCAAAAGCTCGATTTCACCGTCACCGCGATCGGAACGTCCGTGCTCGACATGTACGTCAACAACACGCTCGTGGGCGAAACGCGCCTTGGAACCGAACCGCGGAGCGTTTATGGCGCAAAGCCCTCCCCCTCGTCCACTCAATGACTTTCATCGGCTGCAGCCGAACGGCGTCGACGTGACGATACTTGCACCTTCGCTGCTTTCGGCCGATTTCGCACACATCGCGGAGCAAATCGCGTGCGTGCAAGAAGCGGGCGCGCAGTATCTGCACCTCGATGTGATGGACGGGCGATTCGTTCCGAACATTACGTGGGGGCCGAAGATCATCGGCGACCTGCGGAAGTTGTCGCCGCTAGTCTTCGACGCGCATTTGATGATCGTCGAGCCGGAGCGTTACGTGGACGATTTTCGCGAAGTGGGTTGCGACCGCATCACCTTTCATTTGGAGGCCACGCCGCACGCGCAGCGGCTGCTCGTGCATCTGCGGTCGATGGGTGTGAAGGCGGGAATAGCGATCTGTCCCCAAACGCCGGTCGGGATGCTGCAAGACGTCATTTATAATTGCGACACCGTACTGGTGATGAGCGTTAATCCCGGGTTCTCAGGTCAGAAGTTCATCCCGCACACGATCGAAAAAATACGCGAGGCCCGCGCGTTGATCGACGGACGCAACCTCGAGTGCTTGATCGAAGTGGACGGCGGAGTCGGCGAAGGAAACGCGCGCGCGTTGGTTGAGGCGGGCGCGGACGCGCTCGTGATGGGTGCGACGGTCTTCGGCGCGCCCGATCCTGCCGCAGCGTTGCGCCGGATCCGTGCGCTCCTGGCGTGACCGAAGACGAACTCGTCAAGGCAATAGCTGACCTTCTGTGTCACCCTGAGCCCCTCGACAAGCTCAGGACAGGCTCCGTTGAGGGGCGACACAGAATCCTGCTCGGGATCGGTGACGATGCGGCGCTTTGGCAGCCCTCGCGCTCCCATCGCAGCGTCATCTCGACGGACATGCTCGTCGAAGGCGTCCATTTTCGGCGCGACACGATGTCGCTCGAAGACGCCGGCTGGCGCGCGATGGCTGCGGCGCTCAGCGATCTGGCCGCAATGGGCGCGCGACCGGTTCTTGCAACGATCGCCCTGGGTGTGCCCGCAGCCAACGCCGATGCGCAGATCCTGGAGCTGTANNTCGTGACGATCTCGGTTACGGTCGTCGGCGAGGTATCGAACTCGCGCGCCAAGACGCGCGCCGGCGGCAAACCGGGGGACGTGCTGGCGGTGACCGGCGCGCTCGGCGCAGCACGCGCGGGACTCGAACTCGCAAACCAAGCCGGACTTATGGACGGCCCGAATAGCGATGCGGCGCTGCAAGCCTTTCGCCGGCCCACCCCGCGAATAGCGGAGGGGCGCTTTTTGGGGGCGAGCGCAAACGTGACGGCGATGATGGATTGCTCGGATGGGCTCTCGACCGACGCGCGGCGCCTCTGCGCTGCGAGCGGTTGCGGTGCAGTTCTCGAGGCCATTGCCGTCGCCGACTCCGCTCGCGAGGCCGCGCGGCGGCTCGGCGAAGACCCCGAGCGCTTCGCGCTGGCTGGCGGTGAGGATTTCGAGCTTCTGGTGACGGTCCGGGCTCGCGCGTTCCG
>PKWF01000080.1:4829-6546 GCA_003133185.1 Vulcanimicrobiota bacterium
CGCGGCGGGTGACGCGTTTGGAGCGCAAGCAGCTGGTGCAGACTTTGGCAGTGCGGTGCACCCCACGGTCGTCGATCCGAACGGATTGCAGGTTCGGCAGCCAGCGCCGCTTGGTCTTATTCATGGCGTGGCTGACGTTGTTGCCCGCCTTGGGTCCTTTTCCGCATACTTCACAGCGCTTCGCCATAGCGGGCAGATAGTACCATGCGGCTAAGANNCTTGTCGAAGGACGAAGGATGACCGGAGGCAAGGATTCCCTGGGTGGCCCCCAAAGACGGCTCCCGTGAAGCGAGCGCGGATCGCGGTCGACGCGATGGGCGGCGACCACGCGCCGGAAGAAATTGTCGCCGGAGCATTGCTCGCCGCGCAAGAGTTCGACGTTGAGGTCGTGCTGGTAGGAGATGAAGCGCGCGTTCGCTCGCTGCTTCCCTCCCCCGTCGTCGACCGCATCACTCTGGTCCACGCGCCCGAATCCATCGCCATGGACCTCACGCCTTCGACGGCGGCTCGCTCTTGCGAACGTACGTCGCTGGGCGTTAGCGTGAATCTCGTCAAGCGGGGCGAAGCCGATGCCGTCGTTTCTGCCGGGAACAGCGGGGCCTTCGTCGCAATCGCCTTTATCAAACTCCGCACGATCGAAGGGGTCTCGCGTCCGGCTATTGCGACCGTTTGGCCGGCGCTCAACGGCCCAACGATTCTCCTCGATTCGGGCGCGACCGTCGATTGCCGTCCGGAATGGCTCGAGCAGTTCGGTGTCATGGGATCCGCCTACGCTAAAGCCGTCCTTGGAATCGCCGAGCCTCGCGTTGCGGTGCTCTCCAACGGTGAGGAGCGCAGCAAGGGAAACCAGCTCGTCCTGGAAGCCGCGCGCCTGCTCGAGGCAGCTCCGGTTCGATTCATCGGCAACGTCGAGGGCCGCGATCTCTTCCACAACGCCGCCGACGTGATCGTCGCCGACGGTTTCGTCGGCAACGTCGTGCTCAAGACCGGCGAAGGTATGATCGCCGACCTCGCGCGGGTGATGCACGACGCGCTGCTCGGCGGCAATCTCGCCACGAAAATCGGCACGTACATGCTGGCACCGGCCTTGCGGCGCTTACGCCGGAAGTTCGATTACGAAACCTACGGCGGCGCGCCGCTACTCGGCCTTCGAGGAAACTGCATCGTGACGCACGGGCGCTCCAGTCGCAATGCGATCAAACACGCCATCAAGGCGGCGGCCGAAGAAGTCGAACACGACGTCGTCGGTAAAATTAGCGAGCTGATCGCACCGCAACTCGCGGCCACGTAAGGGCGGTCGCCGCTATGCTCGGCGTCTACGTCCACTTACCCTTTTGCGCGTATCTCTGTCCCTATTGCGACTTTGCAAAGTGGCCGTTGCGTGCTTCGGCGGCGCGCCGGTATTTCGAAGCGCTTTCTGCCGAAATCGCGCGCGAGCCGCGCGCGGCGGCCGCAACGCTCTACCTCGGCGGCGGAACCCCGAATGCCTACGACTGCGACACGATCGTGCAGCTTCTCGACGCACTGCAAGACCGGTTTGGCCTCAGGGCGGAGCGTTCCATCGAAGTCAATCCCGAGCTGGTGCGCGACGGCGATTTGCTCCGCTATCGCGAGGCGGGAATCACGCGGGTTTCGATCGGCGTGCAGTCGTTCGAGCCCGATGAGATTCGCACGCTCGGACGCAAGCACACCGGGGAAATGGTCGAAGGGGTCGTCG
>PKWF01000174.1:0-152 GCA_003133185.1 Vulcanimicrobiota bacterium
TCTTCGCGGGCTTCCCCGGCGCGGATACGGCGTTGACCGGCGCCTGCGAGCCGGCAAGGTGGTGTAAGACCGGCACGGCCAAGCTCAAATCCGTCACGCTTGAAACGACCGACCAGCTCGGCCTGGGCACCGACATCGATCACAGCCACAAC
>PKWF01000174.1:200-8286 GCA_003133185.1 Vulcanimicrobiota bacterium
AGGCGTATTGGGACTTCGCCAAACAGTACGCGCTCGCCGATCAGATGTTTTTTACGCAGACGGCAGCCAGCTTTATCGCGCACCAGATAATTCTATCCGGAACGGTCGCGCTCAACTCCCATGAATCGCTCACCGATCAGCCCGACGGCATGCCGTGGGGTTGCGATGCCTCTCCCGGTACTCACACGCCGATTCTTAGGACGGACGGGAAAGAGTCTCAATACGGGCCGTTTCCGTGTTTCACGGAGTACAGCACGATGGCCGACCTGCTCGATGCCGCGAACGTCTCGTGGAAGTACTACGTCGACCCCGAGACGGGCAAAGACGCAGATTTTTCGGGCGAGGTTTGGAACGGCTACGACGCGATCGCCAAGGTCCGGTGTAAAACGTGGAAGGTGCCAATCGAGGGGCCAAACGACTGCAGAGGCTTCGGCTCGGATTGGACGCACATGAGCTTCCCGAACACGAACGTCTTTAAAGACCTCAGTGGCGGCACACTCGCGTCCGTTTCCTGGTTGATGCCCTCGCTGGAGGATTCGGATCATCCCGCCAGCGGCTGCAGCGGTGGACCGCGCTGGGTCAGTTCCGTCCTCAACGCGGTCGGTCAGAGCAAGTACTGGGATTCGACCGCCGTAATTTTACTCTGGGACGATTGGGGCGGCTGGTACGATCCGGTCCCGCCGCCGCAGACGAACTATACAAGCCTCGGCTTCCGCGTTGGAACGGTCGCGATCTCGCCCTGGGCTCGCCCAAATACGGTCGTGCACACGCAGTACGATTTCGGCAGCATCTTAAAGTTCATCGAGCAAAACTTCGGTTTGGGCTCGCTCCACACAACCGACGAAACCGCGACTTCCATCAGCGACATGTTCAACTTCTCGCAGAAACCTACGAAGTTCGTGCCTGAGGAACCACTGCCGCCCAAGGCAACTTGCACCGGCCACGCAAACGCGCAACAGATAATCGAACACGATGGAGGCGTACCGGAATAAGCTAAGCCGCTCGGAGGGACACCCGTGGAACGCTTTCGCTCCATTCTCATCTTCGCAGCAGCCGCAGGCATCGCAGGATGCAACAGCTCCAGCGCCGTGCCGCAGCCGATAACCGCGTCTAGGCCGATTCAACACGTCATCATCATGATGCAGGAGAACCGCAGCTTCAACACGATCTTCGCGGGCTTCCCCGGCGCTGATACCGCGTTAAGCGGCGCCTGCGAGCCGGCGAAGTGGTGCAAGACCGGCACGATCGCGCTCAAACCGGTAAAGTTGGAAAGCAAAACCAACCAACTCTCGAAAGGCATAGACATCGATCACAGCCACCAAGGAGGGGGCGGTGAGCCGGGCGGTTTCGTAGAGGAATGCGACNNGCGGAAGGCACCGGAGGGCTTGCAAAAACCTACCCGTACGCCTACGTCGAGCGCTCAGAGACCAAGGCGTATTGGGACTTCGCCAAGCGATACGCCCTCGCGGATCACATGTTCTTCAGTCAGACGGCGGCCAGCTTTATCGCGCACCAAATAATTCTCTCCGGCACGGTAGCTCTCAACTCACATGAATCGCTCACCGATCAGCCCCAAGTCACGCCGTGGGGTTGCGATGGACCGCCGGGTAATTATACGCCCGTCCTCGAGAAGGACGGCAAGTACGTTTATCATGGACCGTTCCCGTGCTTCACGGAGTACGGAACGATGGCAGACTTGCTCGATCCCGCGCATGTCTCGTGGAAATACTACGTCGACCGCGAGCTAAGCCCAACCGGAAACGCGGGCGATTTTTCGGGCGACGTTTGGAATGGTTACGATGCGATCGCCAAGGTTCGGTGTGAGACGTGGAGGCCGCCATATAAAAACCGGCCAGGCGACTGCCATGGCTACGGTCCCGATTGGGCGCACATCAGCTTCCCGAACACCAGCGTCTTTAGCGACATCAAGGGCGGTACGCTGCCGGCGGTCTCTTGGGTGATTCCCTCGTTGAAAGATTCGGATCATCCCCAAAGCGGCTGCAGCGGCGGGCCGCGCTGGGTCAGTTCGGTCGTCAACGCGATCGGTCAGAGCAAGTACTGGAACTCAACCGCCGTCATAGTGCTCTGGGACGACTGGGGCGGCTGGTACGATCCCGTCCCGCCGCCGCAGACCAACTACACCAGCCTCGGCTTCCGCGTCGGAACGATCGTAATCTCGCCGTGGGCTCGTCCAAATACGGTCGTGCACACCCAGTACGAGTTCGGGAGCATTTTGAAGTTCATCGAGCAAAACTTCGGCTTGGGCTCGCTTCATACAACCGACGAAACCTCGACCTCAATCGGCGATATGTTCGACTTCTCGCAGAGGCCTACGAAGTTCGTGCCGGAGCAGCCGCTGCCGCCCAAGGCAACTTGCACGGGAAATGCCCCGACCGTCCAACAAATAATCGAAAACGACGATGGGGGTGTGCCCGAGTAAGCTTTAAAGACCGCGCCGATGCGGGCACGCAGCTCGCCGAGGCGCTCGCGGTCTACGCCGATAGGCCCGATGCCCTCGTGTTGGCGCTCCCGCGCGGCGGAGTTCCGGTCGGGTACGAGGTTGCAGAACGCCTCCACCTCCCGTTCGACGTGTATGTCGTCCGCAAGCTGGGGGTTCCGGGACATGCTGAGCTCGCGATGGGGGCGCTTGCCAGTGACGGAACGTGCGTCGTAGACGAAAATCTGATCGGTTCGATGCACCTCGACGACGAGACGGTTCAAGACGTCATTCGTCGCGAGGCAGAAGAGATACACCGCCGAGAGGAGGCCTATCGGGATCGGCGTCCGCAGGCCGACGTCGCCGGCAAGATCGTGATCCTCGTCGACGACGGGCTGGCCACCGGGGCAACGATACGCGCGGCAGCGACCGCGCTGCGCCGGCACAATCCGGCGGAGATCGTCGTCGCGGTGCCGGTTGCCGCCTACCAGACGTGCGTGGCGCTCCGCGAGGTCGCCGATCGGATCGTTTGCCCCTTTACGCCCGAACCGTTTATCGCCGTCGGACTCTATTATGAAAACTTCGACCAGACCAGCGACGATGAAGTTCGGCGTCTTCTTGCTCGAGCCGCGGAGCGAACAGGGCGTCGCATGAGCGCGTAGTATCTGACGAAGATGAAGCGCAACGCAACCGCCGGAACCGCCTTCGCCGCGATCGTCCTGATCGCCAGCGCCGCCGCGCCGGCACAACCTATCCTCTTTTCGTTCACGGGGCTTCCGGGTGCGGTCGACACCTGCAAGTGGTTCGACGACAATCTCAACAGCGACCGAAGCATCGGCTCGCTATCGCGCCAGACCGACTTGCTCTACAACCGGATTGCGTTGCCGGCCGGCGCAGATGTCGCCGTCGGCTCGACGGCCACGAGCGCGGCCGGTGACGAGCTCGTAGACTACAAGCTCGGTTCGAAGAGCGTCTGCTCGACGGCGCGAGCCATCTACGGCCCGACCCCGGAGCCGTCGACGACACCCTAGCAGTACCGGCCTAGCGGCTATCCCACAACTCTGCATCGACCGGATACATTAGCATGTTCCGCCGGAACCCGGTCACACGATCGCTCACGACGTCGGCATTCGACTCAAACGCGACCGGAACGAGCGGCGCGTCGACGCGCACGATGCGCTGCATCTCGATAAAATCACGGCGACGCCGGCGGAGATCGGCGGTTACGGCCTGCTCTTCGAACAGCTTATCGAACCGCCGGCTGCAGTAGTTCATCGAGTTATTGCCGTATGGTCCGCGCTGACTGCAGGCGAAAATCACGGACTCCTCGGGATCTGCTGCGCCGATCCACCAGGTCGCGGCAAGCGTAAAGGCACCAGTCCGCAACGGGCCGTTGGGCGCGTTGAAAAGCGCGGCCGAATACGGCTTGAGTTGCGCATCGATACCGGCTCGACGCAGCTGCTCCTGTTCCATCAGCTGCATCCAGGTGCCGCGCTCCGGCGCGAGCGCGAGCGTTACGCTCAATGGCTCTCCGGCCTTCGTCCAGCGTCCGTCGCGCTTCTGCCAGCCGGCGGCGGTTAACTCACGCGTCACCGTTGCCGGATCGCTCGAAGCGCTTCCCGAATCATGCCAGGCGAAGACCGGCGGCAGAAAAGAATCGGCCGCCTGCAGCGCGCCGTAGCCGGCGCGAGCGATTTGGCGCCCGTCGATCGCAGCCGCGATCGCTCGGCGCACGCGCTCGTCGTTGGTCGGCCGCGCAGTCGCTTGCATCATCAGTAGATAGACGCCATTGATGGGAGTGCTGACGACGCGAGCGCCGGGAACGGCACGTGCCTCGGGCACTTGCACGGGACTAATCTCGGTGACGTCGACGCTCTTCGCCCGCAGCGCAAGCAGCGAGCCTTGCGTCGTGGGAATTAACTCCAGTACGATCCGGCGCAGCTTCGGAAGCGGCCGGTAATACGGGTTGCGCTCGAGAACGATGCGGCTTGCGCGTTGCCATTGCACGACTCGAAATGGACCCGTTCCAAAGGGCCGGTCGTTCCACGCCGCGTGCGTGACGTCTTCTGAGGTAAACGCATGCGCTGGGAGGGTGCCGAAGGCAAAGTCGGCCTCGGCAAAGAGCTCGGCGACCGCTGCATTCCATCGCTGCTTTAAACGCACGACCACGGTGTAGCGACCCCGAGTTCGCAACGACCCGATACGGCGATACGCGTCCACGGACTCTACGGGATTGCGCGCGTCAACGATCGCGCGGTACGTAAACGCGACGTCGGAGGCGGTCAGCTCGCTGCCGTCGGCAAACCGAACGTTACGACGCAGATGATAGAGAATCGTTCTTCCATCGGGCGAAATGTCGCCGTTCGAGCGCGACGGTATCCGCGTCACCAGCACGGGGACGAGCCGATTGCCGGCCGACAGACCGACCAGCGTCTGGGTAACGAGAAGATCGTACCCTATGGTGTCTTGATCGTGTGCGAGCAGCGGATTGAGCGAGGTCGGATCGACGTTGTCGGCAATAACGAGGACGTGCGGCTCGCTCGCGGCCTCGCAGCCGGCCAGCGTCATCGTGAGGGCGATCCTTACGCAAAGACACAGGGCCGGCGGGAGACGCATCGCTTTTCCTTCGAAGGAGCGCCGTTACCGGACCTTGTACGAACCCGTCATGGAAAAGAATCGCAACCTTCGCGAAGGAATCGAAGATGCGGACGCGACCGGTCTCGTGGCAGGCGAAGAGCTCATAACGCAAGCGGAGACCGAGCTTCCACTCTTACGTCTGCGCGAGTCGCTGCCTCATAAGGATCTGCACGCAGCGCTTCCCGAGGCGCACGCCGAGCACGCGACGGTCGATGCGCTCCATGCCGAGCTTCATAAATCCGCACCCGATCGCGGATCGGTCGAGCAGCACGTTGCGCGTTTGCGCTTGCTCCCCGAACTCGAGGCGATCGTCGTCAACTGGTGGGACGATCCCAGAGTCCAGCGCTTCTTTGCCGACCTCGGCCAAATCGGCGTCTAGCCTTGTCATCCTGAGCCTGTCGAAGGACGCACGCGCAGTGCGATACTGATGCGCGCGTCGGCAGGGTTCTTCGTTTTCGGGACGCCGTGATCGTAGTGGAGCTGCGTTTCGTAGCTCATCACTAACAGGCTGCCGTTCTCGAGGTTGAGATCGAGAATCCGCCGCGGAAGGGTCTTGCTGCGAAGCGTCATGAGCCGCGTCGCGCCCAGCGAGATCAACGCGATTGGATGCTCGGCAACGATCTCGTACAAGTGGTCGTTGTGCGGCGCGACGCTGTCCCGNNAGCGCGCTCTGCTGCGTCGGCGAGCGTCGCCGGCAAGTCGGGATCGTCGAGCCGGTAGCGTGCGACGAGCCGCGGCACGTCGACGTCGCGGTCGTACATCCGGCGGCGTTCGCTCTGCCATGCAACGCCTTCGCGAAGCGCGTCAAACCACGCCGCAGCGGTCTGCGAATCCACGAATGCCGGGATGTAGACGATCCGGCCGGTTTCGTCGTGGACGAGCGTCTGTCGCCCGTCGCCGAAGAATCCGAGCTGGGTCAGGGATAGAGACCGCGCAGTTTCGTTGCCTCGGCGACGCGCGCGACGGCGACGCAGTACGCGCCCTTTCGCATCGAGACCTCGCGACGCTTCGCCTGCTCGTGCGTCTCACGAAACGCGCGAACCATCTTCCGCTTGAGGCGTTCGTTGATCTCGGCTTCTTCCCAGAAGTTTGCCTGTAAGTCTTGCACCCACTCGAAGTAAGAGACCGTCACGCCGCCCGCGTTAGCCAGAATGTCCGGCAAGACCATGATGTTGCGGTCGAACAGGATGTCGTCGGCATCGGGCATCGTCGGGCCGTTGGCGGCCTCCGCCACGATCTGCGCGCGAATGCGCGGCGCGTTCTCCTTCGTGATCACCTTTTCGAGAGCGGCCGGCACGAGCACGTCGCACCCGTATTCGAGCACCTCGCGATTGTCGACGCGCTCGCCGCCGGCGAATCCGGCTACCGAGCCGGTCTCGGCCTTATGCGCCGTCAATCCCTTGACGTCGAGCCCGCGATCGTTCGCGACGCCGCCGCGCGAATCCGAGACGGCGACGATACGATAGCCGCGATCGGACATCAGTTGCGCCGCGTACATTCCGGCATTGCCGAAGCCTTGAATCGCAACCGTCGCCCCTTCGATCTCCCGGCCCAGCTCGTTCATTGCTTCGTCGACGACGTAGCTGCAGCCGCGCGCGGTCGCTTTGTCACGCCCCAACGATCCACCGATCGACACCGGCTTGCCGGTCACTACGCCAGGAATCGAAAATCCGTGGATCATGGAAAACGTATCCATGATCCACGCCATGATCTGCGGCGTCGTGTAGACGTCGGGCGCCGGAATGTCCTTTTCGGGGCCTATGATGATCGAGATCTCGGTCGTAAAACGCCGAGTTAAGTTCTCGAGCTCTTGCATCGACATGGCCTTGGGGTCGCAGATCACGCCGCCTTTTGCACCGCCGAAGGGAATGTTGACGAGCGCGCACTTCCACGTCATCCACATGGCAAGCGCTTTGACTTCGTCGAGCGTTACGTCGGGGTGAAAACGAATTCCACCCTTGCCCGGGCCGCGCGATAAGTTGTGCTGCACGCGATAACCGGTGAACATCCGAAACGCGCCGTCGTCCATTCGAACGGGGACCGAGACTTCGAGAACGCGCTTGGGCTGGCGCAGATAACCGTGCAGCGATGCGTTCAGCCCGATGAGCGTACTGACTTCATCGAGCTGACGCTGCGCCATATCCCAAACGTTGATTTTCGACTGGACCGCCGAGAGATCTTGAGCCATGACGAAGCTTACGATCCTTACGGCCGCGGGGCGCCGTACATGCTGGCTCTGTAGGCCGGAAGGTGCGGATTCTTCCATTTCGTGCCGTCTGCGAAGAGGATGTGCAACGGAACACATTTTGCATAGCTGGTTTGAATCGGAAAGATATTTGGGCTCACGCCGAACTTGTGCTTGATCTCGGCACCCGGCGAGAACGTTCCGACGTCTTTCACTTCCGCGACTAGCGACCCGCGCACGATCAGTCCAAACTCGATCTGCTTCATCACGACGCTAGTCGCGTTAACATAATCGATCCCAAGCGTCGGATTGTTCGCAACCGGAGCCTGGTAATAGGTTGGGCCGTATACCGACGGCCAGCCCCAGAACCGGTTGTATCCGTAGCCGTAGGGATAGTAGCCAGGCGTGTAACCGGCGTAATTATAGCTGAGATTTCGCTCCGGATTGCAAGCGTTGACCTGGATCGGATGCGCGACGCGGACCGCGACCATGGTTTGCGCCGACGCGGCGGCGGGCACGAGGGCGCCTAAACAAAACGCCAGGGGGACGAGCAAAAACCGTAGTGTGTTCATCGATACTGCGCTCCTATATGAAGAAGATGCCGAAAAATGCTGGGTAGGCAATCTTCTGCAAACGAAAGGGCGGTGCCTTGGCACCGCTCTTCATTGGGGTCGCCGAGCGACTTTTCCGCTATCGAGGCGGGCGGCCGCCCCCGTGACCGGAGCCCCCGCCTCCCGACGGGCGCGCAGATCCGGAGGACGCATGTGAGTACGAGGGAGCTGAACTGTGCGAGTACGACGGATACGAACTGTGCGAGTACGACGGAT
>PKWF01000297.1:0-825 GCA_003133185.1 Vulcanimicrobiota bacterium
ATGAATCCGAGCGAAGAGGGCAGCATCATCGCAGCGGTCATGAACTGCCATGCGGCTACCACGACGAGCGCCGCGAACCAATACGGCCGCCCACTTTCGTAGAGCGCGTGGTGGTGAAGTTGCGCGGCGTTGCCCGTCAGCTCTGCCCATGCGCAGACCGTCCACGCGGCCACGATCGCGCACCCCAGAACCCCGACGGCATTGAAGCGCAAGTGCCGGTACGCGGCGTTCGCGGCCATTAAACTACGCCTCTAACAGAAAGTCGCCCTGAATCGCATTGCGATCCTTGAAGGTCCAAACCATTCCGTGCTCGGGAATGTTGACGACGTGTTCGGAGGCCTTAGCAATATACGCCGGTGCGCCGGGGATCGTACTAAAGATGCTGTCGCGCAGCGTCGTGACCGCCCCGTACGCGCTGCGATACGGCGCCATGGTCGCGCGAATCTTATCGCCGACAACGAGCGTGCCTTCACCGCCCTTGAGGTTGTGCTCGATCGGCGCCGTTTCAATCGCGACGTCTTCCCCGACCAAGTCGTTGAGGTCCGCTAACGGTCCGCCTAAGCGGCCGTGCCATGCGTCGAGAATCGCCGCCCGCTGTTCGTCGGTTGCTCGCGCATCGACGTAGCTCACGCGCTTCCAACTCTGCGGTGTGAGAACGTTTCCGGGAATCTTGACGACTTCCACGTAGGTCAGTCCGGTGACGTCGACGCCGTTGATCTCGCCCTTCTCGATGTTATAGGCAAGGAACGAGTCGCAGGCACCGCCATCTGGATCCTCACCGATCCAGCAGCGACACAGCGTCCGGCACGAACACGCTTCGAGCAG
>PKWF01000297.1:856-7187 GCA_003133185.1 Vulcanimicrobiota bacterium
TGTCGAGCTTCACCATCCAGCTCTTGACGCCATCGGGATAGAACTGATCGTCCCACGCGCGATAGAGCGAGTTGGTGAAATAGACGCGCTTCCCATCGCGGCTTACTTCAACCATTTGCGGGCCGCCGGCCAGAGCTTTACTCGGATTTGCCGGATGCGGTGCGCGGCGAACGATGCCGCCGATGTGCACGGAGCCCACGAGCTTCGGATTGAAGGGATCGCTGACGTCGTATTGGCGCATCTCGCCCGTTCCCCAGCACGACGCGTAGAGATACCGATCGTCGACCGAGAGATCGATATCCGAGAGCAGCGGCGGCACCGCCGAGAACCCTTTGAGCAGCTCGGGCAGCTGCGCGGGATCGGCCGGCTCCGCCGGGATCTCGATCACCTTCTGCGCGTTCCACTCACCATTCTTGCGATGCCAGAGCCAGATCGAACTCGAGAGATCCTTCAGCGAAACGACGACGCCTGCGAATCCATACGTGTTGGCCGGGTCGTGCGACGGACGCAGCTCGAGCACCATCTGTTGCTCGGGGCCGAGATCGATGCTCTGCTTGTGCCTGCGCGTGCGCAGATCCCAGAAGTGCAGGTGATGGCCGTACTTGCCTTCGAGCAGCAATCCGGGGTTGAGGCCGTTCTCGATCATCTTCGGCGTGCCCCATTCGCTGCTGATCAGCACGTCGTGCGTGATGTGCCACCAGAAATCATACGCCAGGTACTGTGGGCCGCGATCGGCCTCCCACGGCCCGATGACCTCGAAGGTGTCGCAATCGAGCTTGAAGATGCCGCCCGGGCCGTCGCCGTCGGCGTTGCCGAGCGCACTGATGTAGATCGCGTCGGGACCGCAATGCACCGTGTGCGGGCGCGTGTAACCGGTCTTGGCGACGATCTCAACCGGCTCGATGACCTTCACGATCCGCGGCTGCGCGGGATTCGGCTTCGTGTCGATGATGTAGATGCGCGAAGAACGCAGCCCTGGTACGATCAAATACCGCCGCTCGACGTGCGGATGCGGAGCGAACGGGCAAAGGGCGGCGCTGCACGCGTTCCAACCGAAATGGTGCAGTTCGTCGCCGGTATTGGGAAGGTCGACGCCGCCGATCGCGGTTCCGTATCGCGGCGACGACGGATCGGTATCGACGACCGCGAGCCGATCGGGAACGCCGTTGCCAGTTGCGCTCAGCATCGCGACATAGGCCAGTTTCTCTGGGGGTGCCTTGATCGCGTCCTTCGGGGACGCGTAGAACGTGGGGTCGGGCTTCAGCTGCATGCGGGCTACTCCGTTTTGTTGACCTAGGTCTCCTTTTTTAAGTCAGGTCAGGAGCGCGATGAGACCGGTTACGATCAGCGCGATCGCCCAAACGAGGTCCAAATTGAGCCAGGCGAGGCGAAGAAACCGGACGCCTACCTTCGTATAAACCAGTAGCGCCACCCCCGTCGTCGTCAGCAAATATCCAAGCGTGTGCACGGCGACCATGAGCCACCCGATCGCGTAGGGGCCACGAACCGCAGAAACCATCGGCATTGCCATCGCACCCTGCGCGCTTGCGTGCGCCGCGGTGACGAACGGCAGCAGCATCAATCCCGCGCCGTGCGCGCTCGACATTAGGAATCCCCAAAGAACGAGACCCCAGAATCCGACACGCATGCCGACCCAGCGGAGATGGCGAGCGCGCACGAGCCGGTAGACGCCGAATCCAATGAGAATCGCGGCCGCGGCGAGATGTACCGCGACGTGCGGAAACTGGACGGTTGCGAACGTCGCGATTGCGACGACGATCGCAACGGAGAGAACGTGCCCAATCGTGAGCGGTACGATCGCGCGAACGACGGCGATGGTGCGGCGTTCCTGAAAGCCAATCGCAACCGCGAAGAGCCATCCCATCCCCGGATTGAGGCCGTGATAACAGCCTAGCAGGAAGAGCGCGGGCCAGACGAATCGATCGCCCACGCGCCGGCCCTAGAAGCCGGCGTTTTTCAACGTCTTATAAACCGTAGTCGCAAGCTTACCGGCACCGTCGTTTGTCGAGCCGGGACGGCTATTGAACGAGAACGTGACGACCGCGTCTTCGGTCGGAAGGTAGAAGTGAACGGTGCGGAAGCCGAGACTTTCACCTTCATAGAACCAGATCGTGCCGATCTCGGGCACCATCATCTGAGCAACGCCGAGACCGAAACCTCGCGGCTCATCCTTGCTAACCTTGGCCAGCGGTTTTCCGGTCTTCGTTGAGACGAGGCTGAGCATCTCGGCGCGCTGCTTGCGCGCAAGCATCGGTCCGGTATAGAGCTCGCGGGCCCAGCGTGCGAGATCCTGCATCGTGGCGGAGATTCCGCCCGCACCCTGCATCCACGAGAGGCTGTCAAGGCTCACGTTCGTTCCAAATAGGGGCGCAAGCGGCTTGTCGTCGGGATCGTCGTTNNGTATCGTGCAGGCCGAGACCGGATTGAAGAAAACGCTTATTGAGCTCGTTTAGATACGTATCGTGCGACGCCGCTTCGACGATCAGTTCGGCGAGCAGATAGTTCGTGTTCGAGTAGGAGTAGCCGGTCGTCGCAGGAGGCGCCTTCGGGTTGGTCGGGTAGACGTACGCAATCAGTTCGGGGATCTTGAAGTACCGCTTCGGACTCTTCGCATAGTCCGCCAGCATCTGCGGGTTATTATCGTAGGTCGGAATCCCGCTGGTCATGTCGAGCAGCCGCCGAATCGTCACGCTTTTCCAAGCGGGATACTGCGGCAGCCAACGTCCGATCGTCTGATCGATCGTCAGCTTGCCTTCGGCCTCGAGCTGCAACAGCGCGACCGAGGTAAACGCCTTCGTGTTGCTGCCGATCTGGAAGATATTATTCGGCGTGATCGGTTGGCCGCCACCGCCGTACTGCGTCCGTCCCGCCGTGACGTTGATGACGGTCGAGCCGTGAAGGTTCACGCTGAGCGAGATGGCCGAAAGATGCTCGATCTTCGAGCGCGTCGTAAGGTAGTGATTCACGTCGCGCTGGAGCGCGGCTTTGAGCGCCGCGTCGGATTGGCTCGCCGCCGCGGGCGCGGCGAGCAGCAGCGTAACCAGTGCGAGAGAGAGCAGACGTATCATATCGAGTGCCTTAGGGAACCATCCGGGCGACTCCGCCTTAGGCCCCCGGAGGTCTCATTTAACGGGGGACCACCCAAAAGGGAAAACGCTGCGTCGCGCCTGACCTTTACAGCACGGTGGCTTTTCTGTCACCGATGTCGGAGGAATTAACGTGCGGATGCCTCAGCGGGTCGTTTTGGTCACGGCACTCTCACTCTCTCTGGCCGCGTGCGGCGGCGGAGGACAATCGAGCTCGACGGCCACTTCCACCGCTACGTCGGCCGAAAGCGGCACGCCCGCAGCTGCGGGAACGCCGATCGCAGCACCTACCCCGACGGCCGATCCAAACTTGCTCAGCGCTGGCAACGGCACGATCTTACGCAGCTACTCGCCTGCGGCACTCGATGGAATGAACGACGGCAACCTCGCGAACGCCGCCGGCGGAATCGGTACCGAACTGCCGGATGCCGCGAAACCTCCGTTCGTGTTTACGTTCGAACTGCCGGGCCTTGCGACGATCACCGGATTCCAAGCCAACCTGCGCGACGCGACGGCAAATGGCCCAGCGCCGAGCGTCTCCATTGCGGTCTCAACTACCGGCGCGGATAGCGGCTTCAGCGACGTCGGGACGATTGCGAGCGGAAGCACAACGTTGTCCGCCAACACGCAGGCCCGCTGGGTCCGCGTGACGGCAAACCAGCTCTTCAACTCCGTGGGCGCCACTGGGACGATCGCGCCGCCACCGGCGCTCGATCCGACCGGCGTTTTCGTCGAGGACGCCTATCCGGACAAGAACGGCGCGTTCGTGACGACCGGAGCGCACGACGGAGACCGGCGCGTGCGTTTCGTCAGAGTCGGCACCGCGCTCGTGGGAACCGAGTGCACGCAAACCGACTTGTTCGGGCCCTACATCGGTCAGCTTTCGGGCCGCGACTGGAACGCGAGGTACCCTGGCAATACACACGGCAATCCCACCGCGGTCCGTGCCGTCGTTAACGACGACGCCTCGATCATCGCCGGAACGAACGAGGGCGGCGGTGCGATTTTCTTTTCCCGCACCACCGAACGCCCCGCCTATTGCATGGCTCGTTCTGCCGGCACGGGCCCACACGGAATCTTGGTGCTCGACCAAGATCCGATGGGGACGTTCTACCCCGCCGACAGCCAAGTGGCGTTCCCGGGATACACGTTCACCAGCATCGGTGCCAGCATGTTCGACGGCAGCGCGCTTGACGGGAAAGAGGCCGTGATCGCACGCGACACGTGCAAGGTACCCGATCTGATGGCCCCTGAACAGCAGGCCTTGCTGCTGCAGTGGGTCACCGCAGGGCACAAGCTGCTGCTCGCCGGCGGCGAATGCGGAAACGGGTCTGACTTTACCTGGCTGCCCTATCCGTTCACATCGGTCGGGCCCGGCCCCGAAACGACGCACGCCAGCCTGATTCAAATCGAGAACAGCGCGCTTGGCACGAACGACAAGAACGATGTGCCCCATTTCGTCGACGTCAATGCGTACGTTCAAAGCGCCAACAATAGCCTAGCTAACGCGGCGGCGGTCACGACGACCGATCCGCACTGGTGCGGTCATCTTTTTGTCGCCAAGCCGACCAACATCAACGGATTCGTGCAAACCTACGCGGTCGATGGCGGCGGCATACTCATCTACGACGGATTCAACGGAGATAACGATAACCCGACGCTGCAACGCATTCGCCAACTCGAAGTCGCCCTTCCGGTACCGGCCGGCCTTCCGTGTGCGGAGCTCGTCACCGAATCGTTCATCCTCGAGCCAAACGGGGAGGCCTCGTTTGCCGCCGGCTCGGCGCAGACGATTCGCGCACCGATGGAGGTGCTGGCAAACCAGGGCTGGAGCGGACCGGTCACGATTACAACGACGGGCGATCTCCCGGCGACAGTCACTCCGAACAACTTCAACCTGGCGGGCGGCACGATGAACCTCACGTTCGTCGTGGCCATTCCGGCCTCGACCAAGGCCGGCGTCTATACCGTTAACGTCAGCGCCAGCAACGGTGCGGGGAGGACCGCTCGAGCATCGGTCACGCTTACCGGAAATGCGCCTCTGAAAAAGCAGTTCACGCCCACGCAAAAGCGGATTCGTATCTACGGCATCCACTTTGACGTCGACAGCGCGGTCATCCAGGCGCGCTCCGAGCCCGTTATCGGCGAAATCGCGCAGATCATGCGGGAGAATCCAAGTTGGCGCTTCCAGATCGAAGGCCACACCGACTCCGACGGCGGCGCGGCGTACAACCTGGCTCTGTCGCAACGCCGTGCTCAAGCGGTCGTCGACGATCTCGCCAAACGCTACGGGATTGCGCGTGGCCGAATGATCGCGAAAGGCTACGGTTTGACGAGGCCGATCGCCTCGAATGCGACCGACGAGGGCAAAGCACTTAACCGCCGAGTCGAACTCGTGCGCTTGTAGCCCGAATCGCCGTGGAGGCACTGCAGTCTTTGCCTCAGACGTTCCGGCGGCAATGTCGTCGCCGCGGCGACCCATGGCGCCTAACGCGAAGGGGCCTCAGGCGCGCTTCCATACGAGGATATTCGAACTGCCCCAAATTTCAGGAGGCGCCGTGCGAATGGTCAGCACGTCGCCTTCTATTTTGAATTGGCGCTCGAGCGTCGTTCCCATGAGATTGGTGAATACGCTCACGTCAACGTGATGGAAGACGCGATCGCCACGTATTTCGTAGCGACCGGCATATGCGAGAAAGTTCGCCAGAGACTGCGTGCGCTGTTCTTCGGTTGACGAAGCTCCGGACGGGGATTTCAAGTCAGGACGGTGCGTTCCGGCGAGCACCGCAGCCATGCGCCCATCGGCAGTATAGAGCAGATAGCCGACGGGGTCTTGCCCGAAACGAGGTTTAGAGGCGGCGCTTCCTTCGTCGATGTCGAAGCTCACGAGACTCCACGCACCCACGACACCCTCGCGTGGCGCGGCACTCGCCATGACGTTGCCGAGGGTTGCGAATACTCCAAACGATGCTGCGAGTCCGAGTACGCCGCTCCGCGAGACTGCCGGGGTCTTTATAGCGCTCATTTCATCTCCAGGTAGGTCACAAGGGACTGACCGCAACGCCTTCCAGAGCGGTAAAGCCTGGAAGATGTATTTGCATAAGGAGCTTACACCGCGGATATGAATAGACCCATAGGCCCCCATCGTACCCATCCGAGCCCGCATCGGCCACATAGAGCCGCCGTTCAGGTTGTCACGATTTGCTTCGGCGCCCGAACGTGCC